>NZ_JBEYID010000026.1:0-136066 GCF_040635605.1 Streptosporangium sp. NPDC006930
GTGACCGGCCCGTTCCAGGGCCCAGCCGTAGATGGTGGCGATCACGCCTCGGCCGAACATCAGGATCTTCACGCTGCACCTCGTGGGATACAATCGAATCGGAGATCATCTCCACTTTCAAAATATGGAGGTAATCTCCATTTGTCAACGCGAGGTATCGCATGACCGCCGACAAGCCACTGCGCGCCGACGCCCGGCGCAACCGTGAGGCCCTGATCGCCAAGGCCCGGGAGGTCTTCGACGCCGGCGACTTCTTCGACCTGCGCTTCGATGACTTCGCCCGCCTGGCCGGGGTGGGCACCGGCACGCTGTACCGCCACTTCCCCACCCGGCAGGCACTGGCCGAGGCGGTCTACCACGGAGAGGTCGCCGCGCTGTGCGACCGCGCCCGCCGGCTGCAGGCCACGCTGCCCGCGGCGGAGGCATTGACGACCTTCCTACGCGGCATGGTCGACCACATAGATGCCCACCAGGGCCTCGCCCGGACGCTGGCCACACTCATGGCCACCCGTTCGGGCGTACTCGCCGAAGGCAGCAAGGCACTGGAACAGGCCGTCACCGACCTGGTGGCCGCCGCCGCGCGGGACGGCGCCGTCCGCGACGACGTGAATGCCGGCGCCGTCATGATGGCGCTGCACGGCATCGGCGCGGCCCACGACCGCCCCGATTGGCGGGCCGAGGCCGACGGGGTCATCACCCTCCTGCTGGACGGGCTGCGCCGGTCGTACTCAGGCGACGGTCCGCGGGAGCGTGAACAGGAGAGCGCCGACGAGTTGAAGTGAGGCCACCCCGCGATCGGCCGTCAGGTGCAGCCCACGTCCGCCGGGTTCGTCATGAAGGCTCGGACACGGGGCGCCCGAGCCGACGGCACGCGAGCAGCACGATCACTGGCAGGAGCAGGCACTGGGCGGCGATGGCCGACCAGAACCCGGGAAGATACCCCGCGCTCTCGAACAGCTGGTAGAGGCTCCCGCCGACGAGGCCACTCAAGGACGCGCCGACCCCTTCGGCCAGCCGCTGGTGGCCGAAGACGACCGCCGGTGACCGCTTCGTACGGTTGAGCATCTCAAGGACGTTCTTGAGGAAGAGCACCGAGTTGCCGACGCCGATGACGAGGATCCCGGCCGCGACCGTTACCGCGTTCCCGCCGGTGAACGCGACCATGCCGACGGCGAGGCAGCAGAAACCGACCGCCATCGCGTGCGTGTAGCGCATCCGCTCGACCCGTCGCGTGAGGAGCGGCTGCAGTACGGCCAGCACCAGCGAGTAGCCCATCATCGCTGCGCCGTAGAACACGGTGGGCAGCCTGCCCTCGGCGTAGGACGACAGGAACTGGTAGAAGTGCATGTACAGATAGAGGGTCATAGCGGTCACGACGAACGGCAGGACCGCGAGGCCGGCCAGTGCCCGGCGCAGTGGCTCGATCATCTCGCCGTCGTCCCGCCGCTCTCGCGGCAGGAGGGCGTGCCCGATCGCCATCGCCGCGTGCAGCACCGTGGCGGCGACGAACATCCCGCCCGGGTCGTGAATGAACAGCGCCCCCACCACCGGCCCGACCGCGATGCCGACGTTGCCCGTGGCGTAGCTCGCGGACATCAGCCGCGGCCGGTCGCCGGGGCTCGCACCGTGCACGGTGTAACCCCGGACGCTGGGTGAGTAGAGCCCGGTGGCCGCCGATCGCAGGAACAGGGCGGCGACCGTCACCGTCGGCCAGGCGCCGCCGACGAGGAACCCCAGCGACCCGAGGGTCTGCAGGACCATCGCGATCACCAGGCTCCTCTGGAGCCCGATCCGTTCGGCGAGGGCCGCGCCGGGCACCCCTCCGGCGAACTGCACGAACGTCGCCACCCCGAGGATGAGGCCCACCTGATCCATGCCCAGGGCCATCCGGTCGCGGAGCAGGACCGCCAGGTAGGGGTACACGGAGAAGCTGATGAGATTGACGAGGAACCCGCTTCCGAACAGGGCGAGCTGTGTGCCGGTGAACGAGCGGACGCCGGATCGCACGGGAGAGCCCGATGCCTCCCGGTCGGTGGGTGTCACGCCGCCCCCGTCTTGGTCTCGATGTCCATGGTGGGAGTGGCCGCGAGCAGGG
Source organism: Streptosporangium sp. NPDC006930 (assembly GCF_040635605.1). NCBI lineage: Bacteria > Bacillati > Actinomycetota > Actinomycetes > Streptosporangiales > Streptosporangiaceae > Streptosporangium > Streptosporangium sp. NPDC006930. The sequence goes on from NZ_JBEYID010000026.1 coordinate 2,096, forward strand.
TGCGGGTGTAGGGGTGGCGAGGGCGGGTGGTGACGTCCTCGGTCGAGCCCTGCTCGACGATCCGGCCATGCCGCATGACGGCGACGCGGTCCGCGAGCTGGGAGAGGACGGCGAGGTCGTGGGTGATGAACAGGCAGCCGAACTCGAGCCGGTCGCGCAGATCGCACAGCAGGTTGAGCACCGTCGCCTGGACCGACACGTCGAGCGCGGTGACCGGCTCGTCGCAGATCAGTAGGCGCGGCTCCAGAGCCAGTGCCCGGGCGATCGCCACGCGTTGCTGCTGCCCTCCCGAAAGCTGCCCGGAACGGCGATCGCCGACCTGAGGGTCGAGCCCGACGAGGTCCATCAGCTCACCCACCCGCGTGGACCGGGACCGGGTGTCGCCGATCCGGTGGATGTGCAGCGGCTCGGCGAGGGCCTGGCGTACCGTCTGCCGAGGGCTGAGCGTGAGGTAGGGGTCCTGGAACACCATCTGCACCTGTCGCCGATGTGCCCGCAGGGCCCGGCCACGGATCGCGTGCACGTCCGCCCCGGCGACCCGCACCACTCCCGCGCTGGGCCGGTGCAACCCGGTCACGACCCGCGCCAGCGTCGTCTTGCCGCAGCCCGACTCGCCGACCAGCCCGACGATCTCACCCGCCGCCACGCGCAGCGTGACGTCCTCGATCACCGCCGTGACGTCCCGGCCGCGGCCCCCGCCACCGTAGCCCGCGCTCACCCCAACGATCTCTAACACGGGCCGGCGCTCCTCTCCCCCGCCTCCGCGGGGCGGCTGGGGTGGCGCAGGCAGGCCGACCGGTGTGCGTCGACGCGGGGCGGCGCGTCCAGGATCGGGGCCTCCAGGGCCGGTGGTCCGGACACGCAGGCCGCCGCCACGAGCGGGCACCGGGACGCGAACCCACATCCCTCGGTCTCGTCCGGGCCGACACCCGCCCGGCCGGGCATGGTGCGAAACCGGGTGCCCGGTACCGCCCCGGGCCGCGGTACGGCGTCCAGCAGGCCACGCGTGTAGGGGTGGTCGGGATCGGTGATCACCGTGGCGAGCGGGCCCGACTCCACGATCCGGCCGCCGTACACGACGGCCACGCTGTCGGCCAGGCGCGACACGACCGCCAGGTCATGGCTGACGATGACCATGGCCATGTCCAGTTCGTCACGCAGACGCGCCAGCAGCGCGAGCAACTGCGCCTGCACGGTCACGTCGAGGGCCGAGGTGGGTTCGTCGGCGACGAGCAGCTCCGGCTCGCCCGCGAGGGCGATGGCGATCTGCGCCCGCTGGCGCATCCCACCGGAGAGCCGGTGGGGAAACTCGCGGGCGACCTTCGCGGGATCCGCCAGGCCGGCCAGGCGCAACAGTTCCTCGGTGACCCGCCGGGTCGCGGCGCGCCTGCCGCCCCGGCCCGCGTTGCGGACCGCCTCGTCGACGTGCGCGCCGATCGTCCGCAACGGGTTGAGTACGGAGGCGCTGTCCTGGAAGACGACGCCCACCCGGGGCCCGTTGATCCGGCGTCGTTCACCCGGGGAGAGGTCTACCAGCTGACGGGCGCCGGCACCGGTGCCCAGCACCGCCGAGCCGGTGACCGCCGCGTTCGGGTCCAGCAGGCCGAACGGGGCGAGCGCGGCCGTGGTCTTGCCGCTTCCGCTCTCGCCGACGAGGGCGAGGATCCGCCCGCGCCGCACCTCGTAGGACATCCCGGCGACGACGCGACGGCGCCCGCCACCGTCCGGGTAGGAGACGGACAGGTCCCGCACGCGCAGTACCGCGTCGTGCTCGGGAGAATCCTGCGCCGCCTCCGGCGGGGCGGACGCCACGGGTTCCGTCGTGGTCGCAGCCGCGTGGGCGGGCGGGGCCTGCGCCGGGCGACCCCACCGTGGACGGACCAGACGCAGGATCGACGGTCGTTCCTCACCGGCCGCCAGTCGCTCACCGAGCAGGTTGGCGGCGAACACCACGGCCGTGATGGCGATGCCGGGCGGGTAGGCCAACCACCACGCCGAGTCCAGGAACGGCCGCCCCTCGATGAGCATCTGGCCCCACTCGGCGTGCGGCGGGGCGACACCCAGGCCGAGGAAACTCAGCGTGGCGACACTGAGGACGATCATGCCGACATCCGTGCTGGCGTAGACCAGGCAGGGCGCGAGCGCCGGGGGCAGCAGGTGCCGGCCGATGATGCGGCCGCGCCCCGCGCCCAGCAGGCGCAGGGCGTCCAGATGAGGGCTGCTTCGCATGCCGGCGACGCGGGCACGCGCGATCCGGGCGTACGGTGCCCACGACCACAGCGAGAGCGCGAGGACGAGGTTCTCCACCCCGGGTCCCCGTACGCCGATCACCGCGAGCGCCACCAGCATCCCGGGTAGCGAGACGACCACGTCGATCACCCGGGAGACGAGCCGGTCGACCCATCCGCCCAGGTAACCGGCGAGGGCGCCGATGGCGGTGCCGGCCGTCAGCGCGATCGCCAGCACGGCCGCGGTGACCGTGAGGGAGATCCGCGCGCCGTAGAGCATCCGGCTGAGCTGGTCACGGCCGATTTGATCGGTGCCGAGCAGGTGCTCCGGCGACGGCGGCATCAGCCCCGCCGTCAGGTCGCCCGTGGTGGGATCGGCCGGGGCGATGACCGGCGCCAGCACCCCTACGACCGCGAAGAGGATCAGGGGCGTCGCGACCAGTGCCGTACGCGTCCACGCCCTGCCGCCCCGGTGGCCGGTCACGTCGTCCCCCGTCGCGACCGGGCGGTGAGTCCGCCGAACCGGTCCCGAAGCGGCGATCCCCGCCCGGAAGGGCTCTTCCCCGAGAGAGTGGAACGGCCTCGCCGGGAACGGGGGTCGATGAGCCCCTGCAGGACATCGGCGCAGCGGTTGGCCAGGATGAAGCCGCCTCCCATGACGAGCGTGCCGGCCTGCAGCGCCGGAACGTCCCTGGCCCCGGCCGCGTGCACGAAGTAGGCCCCGATACCGGGCCAGCCGAAGATCTGCTCCACCACGACGGCGCCCACCAGGAGGCTCCCGATGCCGAATCCGGCGACCGACAGGATCGGCCCGGCGGCGTTGGGCAGGCCGTCTCGCAGCACGATCGACAGCGGTCCGCTCCCTCTGGCCTGCGCCGCGCGCACGTACGGCCGGTCCAGGGCCTCGCGCAGCGTGACGGCCACCACCCGGCTGAGCACACCGGCGACCGGCAGCCCGAGCACCGCCATCGGCATCACCCACGTCGAGAAACCCGCCATCCCCGACGTCGGAACCACGCGCAGACGCAGGGCCAGGACCAACACCAGGAGGTAGCTCAGCCAGAACGCCGGCACCGAGGTGACGAGCAGCGCCGCGATCCGCAGGGTCCCGCGCAGCAGGCCACGCTGGAGCACCGCCCCTGCGACGCCGACGCTCACCCCGATCACGAGGGCGACCACGGTGGAGCCGACCACCAGCCCCAGCGTGACGCCCAGCCGGTCGGCGACCTCGGGGCCGACGGGCGTGTTCGTCCGCAACGACAATCCGAAGTCGCCGGTGCACACGTCGGCCAGCCACCTCAGGTACCGCACCGCAGCGGGATCGTCGAGGCCGAGCTCGACGCGGACGGCCTCGATCTGCTCGGGCGTGGCCGGCCGACCGGCCCGGGTCGCCGCGAGCATCGCCGCGGGGTCACCGCGTGCGAGCAGGACCAGCGCGAAGACGCCGAGCGACATCGCCAGCAGCACGCCGAAGACGTCGACGGCCCACCGCAGGAGGTAACCGCCCGCGGTGGCGATCCGGCCGTGCGACCTCATCCGACGGTGACCCCGGTGAGTTCCAGGTCGACGTCGGTGGGGGGCATCGTGAAGCCCTTCACCGCGGAGCGGACGGCCCACATCCGTGGCCGGTAGGCCAGCGGCACGAAACCGGCGTCGGCGGCGACCGCGTCGTAGAGCTCCTGGTAGGCCGCGGTGCGGGCGGCGGGGTCGCGGGCGAACAGCGCCTTGTCGACCGCCTTCTCGGTGGCCGGGGTCGCCCAGAGGGGGGCGCGCGCTCCGGAGGTGAACAGGGACACGATCGAACTGGAGGGATCGTACGGCGCGCCGAGTCCTTCGAAGAAGGTCAGGTCGTAGGTGCCCTCCGCCCGCTCGTCGTAGTACGCGGCGGCGTCGACCGGGGAGATCTCGACGGTGATGCCGACCGCCTTGAGGGAGCCGGCGATCGCCTCGGCCATCGTGCGGGGGTCGAGTTGGCCCGCGGCCGGTTTGGCCGGGAGGAGCAGCTTGAGGGAGAGCTTCTCGCCGTTCTTGACCCGGCTGTCGCCCTCAAGCGCGTACCCGGCGGCGTCCAGCGTGGCGCGGGCGCCCGCCTGGTCGAAGTAAGGCGGCAGGTCGGTGCCCGAGTCGGGCACGTTCGGCGGGAACACCCGCCGTGCCGGCTCGCCATAGCCCTGGAACAGCGCGCCGACCAGGGAGGTGGTGTCGATGGCCTGACGCACCGCCTCGCGGACGGCCCGGTCACCGGCCGGGCCGTCGGGGTTGAACCCGAGCATGATCGAGACGTCTGAGGCGCCGGTGAGCAGGGTGACGTCGCCGCGCTCGCTCAGGGATTTGGCCTCCAGTGGTGTGATCGGGGCCAGGTAGGAGCCGCCGATGAGGTCGATCTCGCCGTTGGCGAGCGCGTCGACGCGCGCCTGGGAATCGGGGATGACCTTGAACTCGAGCCGCTCCAGCTTTGGCCTGGTCGCCCAGTGGTCGTCGTTGCGGGCCAGTGTCGCGCCGGTGGCGGAGTTCGACACCAGTTTCCACGGTCCGGTGCCGACGGGGGTCGTGAACTCGCCACCGGGGGCGGACTTCGGGCTGAGCAGCCGCACCGGCCGCACGATCGACATCTCCTGCAGCAGCGGCTCGTACGGTTCCGACAGCATCAGCCGGACGGTGTCGGAGTCGGGGGTGTCCACGGCGGAGATGACCTGCGAGGCCCGGAAGAAGGTGAACTTCTTGTTGCCCACCCACCGGTCGAGGTTCCACTTGACGGCGGCGGAGTCGAGCGGGGTCCCGTCGGTGAAGCGGACGCCGTCACGCAGGTCGAAGGTGACCTGCCGGCCGTCCTCGGCGACGGTCCACGACTCCGCGAGCCCCGGTGCCAGCTTGCCGCCCTCGGTGTAGGTGACAAGCGGCTCGTAGATCGCGTCGAGGAGCAGGAAGTTACCGGTGAAGGCGTGTGGGTCCAGGGCGCCGGACTCCTCGCTCAGGCCGATGCGCAACACAGGGGCGGCGAGGGCTTTCTCGTCGACATCGGAGGGATCGGAAGCGCACGCACCGATCAGCATGATCGAGGCGACGAGGATGGTGAAGAGGCGCGATCTGAACACGAACACTCCGGGCAGGTGATAACCGTCGACAAGAGGGCGATCGATCGCCCACCCTCAGGTAGTCGGTGGCATCGCGTGTCTGGTTCCCGGCGGTATCGACGAATTTGCCGCACATTACGGCACGACGTTGGGCCTGGGAGTCCTCGATGGCAAGAGGTCACGCACGCCGTGATCGCCCCCTTTCGTGGGGCGGCGTGGCGCATTGACCGGATGCCCGATCGGCACGGTGTGCTCCAAGGTGGCGCGGGCCTGCGGGAGTCAGCGGCAGAATCACCTGGGCTGGGAGAAGGTGAAGACCGACAGCCGCAGCCGGGGGTAGAGACCGGCGGGTAGCGGACCTTCTTCCTGCCAGCCCAGGGCGCGGTACAGCCGGGCCGCGGGCGTTTGCGGGGAGGTGATCAGCCAGGCTCTCGGCCAGTCGGCCACCGCGGCCCGCAGCAGACGGCGTCCGATGCCTTGACCTTGAGCATCGGGGTGGACGAAAAGCTTGACCACCTCGAACGCATCCTGGGTCAGTGCAGCCGCCCTGACCGCGCCGAACGCCTCGATGATGCCACCGTAGAGGCTGTTGCCGGACAGGTCCTCAGGGGTGGGCCAGCCATAGCAGACGCCCAGCAGCCGATCATGATCACGGATGGTCAGCGCGCTGAATCCTGGATGGCCGGTGGCGTCGGCCAGCTTGTCGTCGTGGGCGGCGAGTTGCTCGGGGGTCTCCGACCACGGTGGCGCGCTGTAGCACGCCTGATAGAGAGCGCCCACCTCGGCGGTCGCCGCCAGCGTGCGTGGTCCATCAAGCCGGTCCATGAGATCTCCTTGACGAGGGTGACACCGGGCTGCGCCCATCGGCGAGCAGGCGCGCCACGACGCTTGATCGAGTCGAGAACGGGGCTGCGGGATCGGGACTCACGAGGCCAATCGTTCGCGTGCGTTGCGACCCGATCTCGTGGGTTCGACCTCGTCAGGCTGGTTGATCTCGGCCCATACCGCGTCGAGGGAAAGATCGAGAACATCGGCGATCGCTGCGATGGTGGGGAAGGCGGGAGTCGCCACGCGGCCTGACTCGATCTTCCGGAGGGTCTCCGGCGACACGCCTGCATCCAGTGCGGTGTCGAGCATCGAGCGCTCTCCCCTGGCGCGACGCAACAGGGCGCCGAGGCGCTGTCCGCGCTCGACCTCCGCGGGTGTGAGCGGCAACCTGACCATGGCTTCGATTCTAGGGCCTGTGCGAGTTGGAGAGCGGAGGGATTTGCCGCGCGGCGCCTGGGACGGCCATCCGGTCAGCCGTGAACCGGTTCTCTCCGAGTGGCGCAACGCGGCTGAGCGGTACGTCGACCGGGTCAGAGAGGCCTCTTCCGCTTCGGCGAGATCTCCGCGTGGTCCTCGTCTACGCGGGGCCGTCCCGTGGGGTCGAAGCCCTCAACCCGTTGAAGATCCGAAGCCCGCGCAGATCCTAGCGTCGGGATAATATGGCCGGGATAGTTATTGGTTGCATGAGAAGGGCATCGCATGATCGAGATCCTGAACCCCCCGGACCTGGCCCGCGCGAAGGAGACCGGCGCCCTGGTCGCTCACATCCTGCAGACGCTGAAGAGCCGCAGCACGGTGGGTACGAATCTCCTGGACATCGATCAATGGACCCAGGACATGATCGTTGAGGCCGGAGCACTGTCCTGCTACGTCGATTACGAGCCCTCCTTCGGACGTGGGCCGTTCGGCCACTACATCTGCACGTCCGTCAACGACGCCGTGCTCCACGGGCTGCCGTACGACTACACCCTTGCCGACGGCGACCTGCTCTCGCTCGACCTCGCCGTCTCCAAAAACGGAGTCGCCGCAGACTCCGCCATCAGCTTCATCGTGGGCGGCTCGAATCCCCCGGAGAGCGTCGCGATGATCAGCGCGACCGAACGCGCGTTGAACGCGGGTATCGCGGCTGCCGGGCCCGGAGCGCGCATCGGCGACATCTCCCACGCCATCGGCTCGGTCCTCAGCGAGGCGGGGTATCCGATCAACACCGAGTTCGGAGGTCACGGCATCGGATCGACGATGCACCAGGACCCGCACATCTCAAACACCGGACGGCCCGGCCGGGGATACCGGCTGCGCCCCGGGCTGATGCTCGCGCTCGAACCATGGGTCATGGCCGACACCGCCGAACTCGTCACCGACGCCGACGGCTGGACGCTCAGGAGCGCGACAGGCTGCCGGACAGCACACAGTGAGCACACGATCGCCATCACCGGCAACGGAGCCGAGATCCTCACCTTGCCGAAGTAGGCGCGACCGTGAACTCGAAAGACGACTGCCGCTCCGCTCGTCAAGCATGTTCTCGGTATCCGAGACGTGCTCCGGCAGCGGGCGGCCCATCTGCCCGTAGCGCCTGCGCCTTCCTCTGCGGCAACGGCTGTCCGCGCAAGGCGGCGCCGCACATATCGTTCGGCGCTTCCCGCATGGAGTGGTCCGGATCACGTGGGCGGTGGCCCTCGGACGGCGACGACTCTCAGGGGGATACTCCGTAGCGGGTGGCGATCGCGGTGGCGCGGTTGCGCAGGGAGTCGCGCAACCACTGCGGGCCCAGGGCCTCCGCGTTCGTGCTGAGCTGCCACAGCGCCCATTCGGCGTGTCTCGGATCCTGGAAGGTCACCTCCATCCGCAGCCGGCCGTCCGAATCGGCCTCTTCGGCGAGGACGGCCAGCGCGGTGTCGACCAGATCCTCCCGCCGCGCGGGATCCACCCGTACCAGTACGGTGACCTGGTCGCCACCGGCCCGAAACCGCGTGCTGCGTTCCTGCCAGGCCCGGTCCAGATCGACGCGGTCCGGTCGCTGTGCGGGTTCGGGGAGCTCCTCGGCGGCCAAGATCCGAGACAGCCGGTAGGTGCGGTCCGCGCCGGACCTGGTGGCCAGTAAGTAGCCCCGATCGCGTACGGTGACCAGGCCGATCGGGTCCACCGTGCGCCATCCCGGGGTCTGATCCACGGCCGCGTAGTGGATGCGCAGCCTGTGTCCGGAGAGCACCGCGCGCAGAACTTCGGCCACCACGGTGTCGGGCGCCTCCTCGGCGACCAGCCGGCGTGAGAGGAGGTCGGTCTCCGGGTCGATGAGCAATCGCTCGGCCGCGCCGGCCGCGGTGTCCCGATAGCTTTCCGGCAGCGCGTCGACCACCTTGAGCATCGCCGAAGCGAGCGCCGAGCCGAGGCCGAATGTCTGCGCGCCGCGCCGTGATCCGGCGATCAGAAGGGCGAGGGCCTCATCGGGGGTCAGTCCGGTGAGTTCGGTCCTGAAGCCGGGCAACAACGCGAAACCGCCGTGCCGGCCGCGTTCCGCGTAGACCGGAACGCCGGCCGCGGACAGTGCCTCGATGTCGCGCAGCACGGTGCGGGTGGACACCTCCAGCTCGCGGGCGAGCGCGGCCGCGGACAGCCGGCCGTGCTGCCGCAGCAGGAGCACCAGCGAGACCAGCCGGTCGGCGCGCATGCGAAAACCCTACAGAAATACACGACACAGGATGTCGTGATTTGTCGGGAGGCTTATCACCACAACGTCGAAGAAGGCGGCTACGAGCCGGTCGACGTACGTGATGTCAACGAATCGAATGGAGTCGATGTGGCAATGGAGCGAACGGCGGTCAACCCGTGGGCGTGGTCGACGGAGCTGGGATACAACCAGGGCGAGATCGTCTCCGGGCACACCCGGACCCTGTACTGCTCCGGGCAGACCGCGATGAGCGGCGACGGCAAGCCCCAGCACGCCGATGACATGGCGGCGCAGTTGGTGCTGAGCCTCGACAACCTGGAGGCCGTGCTCGCCGAGGCCGGCATGTCCCTCGCCAACCTCGTCCGGCTCAACGTCTACACCACCGACGTCGATCGGCTCTTCGAGCACTACGGCGCGCTGGCGTCACGGCTGGGCGTCATCGGGGTGGCGCCGACCACCACGATGCTCGGGGTGACGCGGCTGGCGATCCCCGGTCTGATGGTCGAGCTTGAGGGAACCGCTGTCGCGTGACGCGCCCTCGCCGCCTCCGGCAGTGCCGGAGGCGGCACGAGTGGTGTCGGTCGGAGGGTCGCGCATAGCGCGGGGCGGGCGACAGGAAGGCAATACGGCCCATGCCCTCGCCGGTTACGGGGTCGGCGAGGGCATGGCCCTTACGACATATCCGCCCACCTTTATCCCCAAGGATTATCCTAGGGATGTTAGGTTAGGCCTATGGACCATAAGACAATGGGGATGGATGCATGGCTCGGGCCGGGTTGACGGCGGGCCGGGTGACGCTCGCGGGCGCCGAGCTGGCGGACGAGGTCGGGCTCGACCACGTGACCATGTCGGCGGTGGCGCGGCGGCTCGGGGTGAAGGACGCGAGCCTGTATGTGCACGTGCGCGGTCTGGAGGACCTGCGCGGGCGGATCGCGCTGCTGGCGGCGGACGAGAAGACCATCGGTATCGCCGAGGCCACCGCCGGGCGGGCCGGCAGGGACGCGCTGGTGGCGTTCGCGAACGCCTGGCGGGCGTACGCCCATGACCACCCGGGCCGGTACGCGGCGACGCGGATCCCGATACAGATCGATCCCGAGCTCGCGGTCCGAGCGCCCGGACCGCGGCGCGCGGTCGAACTGACCTACAGCATGCTGCGCGCCTACGCGCTGGACGAGCCCGACCTGACCGACGCGGTCCGGCTGGTGCGCAGCACGCTCCACGGCTTCGTCAGCCTCGAGGCCGCCGGCGGATTCGCGCACACGCGCCCGGCGGAGAGCTCCTGGGCCCGCTGCCTGGACGCCCTGCACGCGCTCCTGGAGCGCTGGCCCTCACCCGGCGAAGGAGACTCCTGTTGACCACCCCGACCATCGGACGACTGCGCGTGGACGGTGCCACCTTGCACTACGAGGTGCGTGGAAGCGGCCCGCTCCTGCTGCTGATCCCCGGCGGCGCCGGCGACGCGGCCTCCTACGACGGCATCGCCGACGAGCTGGCAGGCGATTACACGGTCGTCTCCTACGACCCACGCGGCCTGTCCCGCAGCCCGCTGGACGACCCACAGGCCGTTCAGCAGGTCGCCCGGCATGCCGACGACGCGTTCCGGCTGCTGGATCTGCTGTCTCCGGACGCACCCGTTCGCGTGGTCGGCTGCAGTTCGGGGGCGATCGTCGCGCTGCACCTGCTCTGCGCCCACTGCGAGCGGATCGAACGTGTGGTGGCACACGAGCCGCCGGTGGTGGAGGTGCTGCCGGACGCCGCCGAGCACCGCGCACTGCTCGCTCGCGTCCAGGAGACCTTCCGCCGAGACGGGTTGATGCCCGCGGTGGCCGAGTTCGCGGCGGGCCTGCGGCGGCCGGACGACGAGAAGCCCGTCGCCGCCGAGAAGGCCGTCGAGCTGCCACCGCAGGCGGCCGCGCGAGCTGGACGGACGATGGCGAACATGCCCTACTTTCTCGGACGCATCGTGCCGGGTTTCATGGCCTACACCCCGGATGTGGATCGCCTGGCGGCCCTGTCGGACCGGCTCGTGCTCGCGGGCGGAGCAGACTCACGTGGCGAACTGCCCTACCGTCCCGCCGCCTTCCTGGCCGAACGGTCCGGCACGGAACTCGTTCACTTCCCCGGCGGGCACACGGGACTCAGTACGTACCCCACCGAGTTCGCCGAACTGCTCCGCAAGGTGCTGAGCGCCTGAAGCCGATTCGGTCGCGCGTGGACAGGGACCCCGCGTTCGATCCGCCGGATCTCGGTGAAAGGCGGACGGTGACGGCGTGGACGTCAGGCCCGGAGGTGGGCGGGGCCGCTACGGGGTGTGACCGAGATACGCGTCAAAGGGCAACGGGATGATCTTGAAGCCTTAAGCGCCCGTCGGCCGTCACCCATTCGGCTCAGTGTCGTTGGTGGTGATGTTGAGCGTCCTCTGGGGCCTGGGTGGGTTGTGACATCGATTGAACGGACCGCGCATCCGCGGTTCAAGCGGCTGATCACCGCGCACGAGCTGCATCTGCTCTTCTCCCCGAGCCGCGATGAGCTGGAGTGGGCGGCCGATGCCACGGACTGCGATGAGCATCTGCCGGCCCTGCTGCTGATGCTGAAGTCCTACCGGCGCATGGGGTGTTTCCCGGCGCTGGAGGACCGCGACAGCGACGGGACGACGCTGTTCAACCGGCTGAAGAAGCCCGCCAAGGGCCCGACCTGGTCGCACTTCAAGAACCTGACCAAGCGTCTGGAACGGCTGGACGAGCTGGGCGACACCGACGTGTGGATGGACGGAGTCGCCGCCGGGAAGGTCACCGACTTCGCCGGGGAGGCGGACGCGGCGGACGCCTCGGAACTTCGGGACTTCGTCCCCGTCAAGCGCATTGCGCTGGTCGCGGCCCTGACGCACAAGGCGCGGATGCGGGTGCGGGACGACCTGGCGACGATGTTCTGCAAGCGTGTGGCGACGAAGATCAAGAAGGCCAAGGCGGAGCTGGAGGAGATCCGGCTCGCCGAGCGGGAGATCGTCGAGTCGGACGCGCCGCTGCGCCGGCGGGTGACGGCGGCGACCAACAAGGTCGAGTCGTTCAACCGGTTCTCCCAGTGGATCGGTTTCGGCAACCGCGGCGTCATCGCCGACAACGATCCCATCGAGCAGGAGAAGGCGATGAAGTTCAACGCGCTGCTCACGAACGCGGTGATCTTCCACAACGCCCTGGACATCGCGGAGATCGTGCGGCAGTTGCTGGAGGAGGGATGGGAAATCGACCCGGAAGACCTGGCGCACATCTCGCCGTACCTGACCGAGCACATCAACCGGTTCGGCGAGTACAGCACCCACGAGCTCGGCATCCAGCCCGAGGCGTACGACCCGAAACTCGGCGTCGACTGGCGTTCGACCTGGTCGATCTCTGCGGGTGCGACATTGTCGACTGCGGCGTTTGCGCGGTGAGGCTCGCTGCTGACGGGAATGCAGAATCTTTCGCTGAGTTCACCGTCGGCTCCCGGCCTGAGACGACCGATGAGAGTCGGTGCGTACGTGCGCACGCATCCCTTGCAGGCCGAACAGGATGAGAAGCTCAACCACGCCGCCGTCGGCGCTGCCCAGCCAGTGGGGCAAGGACGTGTCGAACTCGGCTGCCTCACCTGGCGGCAGTATCAGGTCTCGCTCGCCGGTCACGAGTCGCAGGCGTCCGTTGAGCACGTAGAGCCACTCGAAGCCTTCGTGGGTCTGCGGGGTCGGTTCGAGTGGTTCCGGCCGGGCGGGGATGATCATCTTGAACGCGTGCATACCACCCGGTCGCCGGGACAGGGGAACGAAGGTCATGCCGAACCGCCTGATCGGCTTGAGGTGGATCCGGGGGTCGCCGGTGCGCGGGGCACCGACGAGGTCGTCCAGCGGAACGTCGTAGATACGGGCCAGCGGCAGCAGCAGTTCCAGGCTCGGCCGGCGCTGCCCGCTCTCCAGCCGGGACAGGGTGCTCTCCGACACGCCGGTCGTCGCCGCGAGGTCGGCGAGGGTGATGCCGCGGTCACGACGCAGCGCACGCAGCCGCGACCCCACCGCGTCGAGCACGTCGTCGTCCGTCTTGGGATCCATGAGGCCTACCTTGCCATTACCGCAAGATTCCGTGCCAAGCCGTGGTGTGCACGCCAAGACTGAGCACCTATCGACGCAAGGAGATCTTGATGAGCACCACCGATGCGGTCGCCTTCTGGGACGGCGTCTACGCGGCCCGGCCGGCAGCCGGCAACCCGCGGCCGAATGCCCGCCTCACCGAGACGGTGACGGGCCTGCCGCCCGGTGACGCGTTGGACCTCGGATGCGGCGACGGCGGCGACGCGCTGTGGCTCGCCGGCCAGGGGTGGCAGGTCACCGCCGCCGACATCTCGGCCGTGGCGGTCGAGCGGCTCGCCGCCCTCGCCCGCTCACACGGCCTGGGCGACCGCGTCACCACCGTGCAGCACAACGTGGACACGTCGTTCCCGCCCGGCGGATTCGACCTGATCTGCGCCCACTACCTGCACACCCCCCATGACCTGGACCGGGCAACCGTCCTGCGCTCGGCCGCGCACGCACTGCGCCCGGGCGGGCGGCTGCTGGTCGTCGACCACGGCTCGGCCGCGCCGTGGTCGTGGAACCAAGATCCCGACATCCACTACCCGAGCCCGCGGGAAGTCGCCGCCGGTATCGACCTGGCCCCGGAGACATGGACGGTCGAGCGGGCCGACGCCCCCCGCCGGATCGCGACCGGACCAGGCGGGCACACCGCCGAGGTCACCGACCACGTCCTCCTCATCCGCCGCACCGCCTGACACGGCGGCCGGCCCCCAATGAAGGAAGGCGACCACTGTTGCCCAGCACCACACGCCGCACCACACGCCGCGATGGCCGTGGCGACACCCCGCCGCCCCGGACCGCCCCGGACCGCCCCGCTCCCAGCGTCCGCTGGGCACTCGCCCACATGATCGAGGAGACCGGCCGGCACGCGGGCCACGCGGACATCCTCCGCGAACTCATCGACGGCACGACCGGCCGCTGACCCACCCTCTCCAGGACGGAAACACATGATCACAGAACCACGGCCGTTGCCACGCCGCTCCCTCCGTTCCGCGCACACGGCGGCAACCGTGGTGCTCACCCTCCTGCTCACGATCGCCACCACAGCCTGTTCCACCCCCGCCTCCACGTCCACGCCGACAGCCGGTGGCGATGTTCCCGCCTACGCCGCCGCCAACCAGGACGATCCCCGGTTCAAAAAGACCTTCCGGCACAAGTTCGCCGACGTCGACGGCGTCCGTATGCACTACGTGAAGGGCGGCAGCGGCACACCGGTCGTGCTGATACACGGCTGGCCACAGACCTGGTACGGCTGGTGGCCGATCATGCCGGAACTTGCCAAGTACCACACCGTCTACGCCGTCGATCTCCCCGGACTGGGCGACAGCACCGGCTCTCCCTCCGGCTACGACAAAGCCACGCTGGCGCGGTACGTGCACAAGCTGATCTCCGATCAGCTCGGGGTGCGTGATGCTCGTGTCATCGGGCACGATTTTGGCGCCGCAGTGGCATTCCAGTACGCCAGCCAATTTCCCGACGACACCGCACGCCTCGGCTACCTTGACCTGCCGCTGCCCGGGCCCGCGATCGATGCAGGCACCTACCGCTCACTGAGCTGGCACATCGCCTTTCACTCCCAGCGACGCGTCCCCGAGGCGGTCGTGGATGATGATGTCCGCGAGTACCTGGCACTGTTCTATCCTCAGGTCTCCTTCGGTGGCGCGGCGTTCGGCGGCACCTCCGACCGGTCCCCGTTCACCGGCGCCGAGATCGACGAGTACGCACGAACTTACAGTCGGCCCCAGGTCCTGTCGGGCGGCTTCGAGCTCTACCGCGCCCTCGACAAAGACGTCCGCGACACTGTGGCAGCAGCACCGGTGCGTGTCCCGACCCTGCTCATGGCCGCCCAAGGGCAACTCGAAGCGATCCGGGGCACAGTCGCCCCGCGCATGACCAACATCGTGCGGGCGGTGGACGTGCCGAACGCCGGGCACTGGCTCGTCGAGGAGAACCCTCGGTTCGTCACCACCGAGCTATTGCGTTTCCTCGACGGATGACCACGCCACCAAGGCGGCATCGCAACGGGCACTGACATCCCCTCCCCGCCGAACCGCACAGCCGAACCGGTTTCGAGCAGAAGCCCGCGAGACCGGCGGACCGGACGTAACTGCCGCAGTAAATGCCGGATTTACTGCGGCGGAGCCCCTACCGTGATCATCGCGACCTGCGGCGGGCCGATCCGGCTGCCGGGCCGCACGTCTTCCCCGGCGCCGCGATCGACGACCCGGCGCTGCCGGAGGTGCTGGCCGAGCTGGCGGCGGCGCGGGCGGACGAGATGGACGCCGACACCGTCAACCGGGAGCTGTCCATCGTCCGCAAGGCAATCGGCCGGTGGCAGCGCCAGGGCTGGATCGAGTGCGATCCGACGATCGGCATCGAGCGGCGGCCGGCGCCGCCGGACCGCACCAAGGCTCTCGCGGAGAATCAGATCGCTGCCCTGTGGCGCCTCGACGTCGCGCTGCGGGAGAAGACGCAGTGGAAGATGCTCTACGAGTCCGCCGCACGGGCCGACGAGCGTACGGGTCGGTGCCGCTCGTGGCCGGGCGGGACGAGAAGGACGGCGCCCGGCCACGGAGACGGTGTTGTCGAGGGGTTCAGTAGAGGGCGCGGATGCTTCCGCCGTCCACGCCCCAGACGGCACCGGTGACGAAGGCGGCCAGAGGGCTGGCCAGGAAGAGGACGACGTTGGCGACCTCTTCGGGGGTGCCGAGGCGGGCCAGCGGCAGTTGACGAAGTTGCATCTCGTGTTCGACCGCGGCCATGGGCTCCTTGCCGTGCAGGATGGCGAGGTTGTCGGCGAAGCCGCCGGGCTTGGTCCAGAAGGGGGTCCAGATGGGGCCGGGGGCGACGGCGTTGACCCGGATGTGGGGGCCTTCCGCGCGAGACAGGCCCTTGGTGACGGCGAGGACGGCGGCCTTGGAGGCGGCGTAGTCGATGGGCTGGGTCTCCGGCTGGCGTGCCAGGTCGGAGGCGTTGTTGACGATGGCCGGCGAGTTTTGAGAGGCGCGCAGGTGGGGCAGGGCGGCACGGCTGATCCGGACGTAGCTCATGAAGTTGAGATTCATGGTCTGCAGCCACTCGTCGTCGGTGAGCTGCTCGAAGGTGCGGACGTTGCCGGTGCCGACGTTGTTGACGAGGATGTCCAGGCCGCCCAGGTGGTCGAGCGCGCCGGTGACGGCGTTCTCACAGCCGTCCAGGGTGGACAGGTCGGCGCGGACCGAGCGCAGCGTGCCGGCCAGGTCCTTGGTGTCGGTCTCCAACCGGTCGAGCAGGGCGGCGTCGTAGTCGGCCGCGACCACGTCGGCGCCTTCGGCGAGCATCGCGCGGACGGTCGCCGCGCCGATGCCGGACGCGCCGCCGGTGATCAGGACTTTACGTCCCGAGAGGTGAGTCTGCATGGGTACTCCGTTTCGTGTGGTTCAGATGTCGGCGGCGATGTACTTGGTCTCCAGGAACTCGTGGATCCCGTCGAACCCTCCCTCCCTGCCGAGCCCGCTCTGCTTGACGCCGCCGAACGGCGCCGCGGGGTCGGAGAGCACGCCCCGGTTGAGGGCGACCATGCCGGCGTCGAGCTGTTCCGCGATCCGGAGCCCTCGGCGCAGGTCGCCGCTGTAGACGTAGCTGATCAGCCCGTACGGTGTGGCGTTGGCCCTGGCCACCGCTTCCTCGTCGGAGTCGAACACGACGATGGGGGCGACCGGTCCGAAGATCTCCACATCGAGGATGGCGGCATCCGGCTCGATGCCGGCCAGCACGGTGGGCGGGTAGAACGCCCCGGGCCCGTCCAGGACGGCCCCGCCGGTGACCGGGCGTCCGCCGGCACCGACCGCCTGGTCGACCAGTTCGGCGACCTTGCCGCGCTCGGCCGTGGAGACCAGGGAGCCGATGTGGTTGGCGGGGTCGAGCCCGGAGCCCACCTTCAGCCCGGCCATCGCGTGGGCGAACGCGGCGGTGAACTCCTCGGCGACGGCGCGGTGGACGTAGAAGCGGTTGGCCGCGGTGCACGCCGCGCCGCCGTTGCGGAGCTTGGCGATCATCGCGCCCTCCACCGCCGCCTGGACGTCGGCGTCGGCCAGCACCAGGAACGGCGCGTTGCCGCCCAGCTCCATCGAGGTGCGCACCACCTGGTCCGCGGCCTCGTGCAGGAGGACCCGGCCGACCTCGGTGGACCCGGTGAAGGAGAGGTTCACGATCCGGGGGTCGTGCAGCATCTCCCTGACCCGCTGCGCGGTGGGCGCGGCGACCACCACGTTGACCACGCCGTCGGGGACCCCCGCGCGGGCCAGCACGTCGGCCACGGCCAGCGCGGTGAGCGGGGTCTCGGTGGCGGGCTTGAGCACCACCGAGCAGCCCGCGGCCAGCGCCGGGCCGATCTTGCGGGTCGCCATCGCGGCCGGGAAGTTCCACGGCGTGATGAGCAGCGACACCCCGATCGGCTGGTGGGTGACGATGATGCGCTTGTCACCGCCGGGGGCCAGCCGGTAGTCGCCGGTGACCCGGACGGCCTCCTCGGCGAACCAGCGGAAGAACTCGGCGGCGTAGACGACCTCGGCCCTGGCGTCGGCCAGCACCTTGCCGTTCTCCCGCACGATGAGCCGGGCGATGTCGTCGACCTCAGCCGTCATCAGCTCGTACGCGCGGCGCAGGATCTCGGCGCGCTCCCTGGGGGCGCGGGCGGCCCACGGCCCGAGGGCGGCGGCGGCCGCGTCGACCGCCTGGGCGCACTGGCGTTCGCCCGCCACGGCGACCTCGATGATCGGCTCGCCCAGCGCGGGATCCAGGACCGGCAGCGTGTCGGTCCCGGTGACCCATTCGCCGCCGATGAACAGTTCGGATCTGATTTTCACGAGTTCTCCACGGGAGTGTGGCGGGGTTTGGCCCGCTCGTATTGGACCGGCCAGGGCAGGTCTGCCCCGACCTGCCCTGCGGCGGCCAGCGGCCAGCGCGGGTTGCGGAGCGCGGCCCGGCCGATGAACACGGCGTCGGCCTGGCCGGAGGCGAGCACCTCCTCGGCCTGCCGGGGTTCGGCGATCCGGCCGACGGCGGCGGTGCGCACGCCCGCACCAGCGCGGACCGTCTCGGACAGGTCGGTCTGGTACGTGCCGTCGGCCGGGATGGCGGCGTCGGGGAGCAGCCCGCCGGAGGAGCAGTCCACGAGGTCCACACCGAGCGCGGCGAGCCGCCTGGCCAGCTCGACCGAGGACGGTGGATCCCATCCGCCGGGCGCCCAGTCGGTGACCGAGATGCGGACCAGCAGCGGCCGGTCGGCCGGCCACGCCTCGCGGACGGCGGCGACGACCTCCAGGGGGTAGCGCATCCGGTTCTCCAGCGAGCCGCCGTAGCGGTCGGTGCGCCGGTTGGTCAGCGGGGAGAGGAACTCGTGCAGCAGGTAGCCGTGCGCGGCGTGGAGTTCGACCACGTCGAAACCGGCGCGCAGGGCGCGTTCGGCTGCGGCGGCGAAGGCGTCCCTCACCGCCGCCAGGTCCTCCTCGGTCATCTCCCTGGGTGCGGGCAGGTCGCCGTACGGGACCGGCGAGGGTCCGATGGTCGGCCAGCCGCCGTCGGCGTACGGCACCCGGCGCTCGCCGGTCCAGGGGGCGGAGGTGGACGCCTTGCGCCCGGCGTGCGAGAGCTGGAGGCCGATGAGCGTGCCCTGCTGGTGGACGAACCGGACGATCCGCGCCCACGCCTCGGTCTGCTCGTCGCTGTAGATGCCCGCGCAGTACGGGCTGATCCGGCCCTCGGGGGTGACTCCGGTGGACTCGGCCACGATCAGCCCGGTCCCACCGGTGGCCAGGCCGCCCAGGTGGACCAGGTGCCAGTCGGACACCAGGCCGTCCTCGGCGGCGTACTGGCACATCGGGGAGATCCAAAGGCGGTTGGGGAAGGTCAGGCCGCGCAGGGTGAGCGGTGTGAAGAGCGGGCTCACCGGTGCCCACCCCCGTCCGGGCTGAGCATGACCTTGGCGTGGCCGCCCGCGTCGGCGGCGGCCGCGACGGCGGCGGCGCAGTCCTCGAAGGCGAACACGTCGGACACCATCGGTGACAGGTCCAGCCCGGTACGGTCGAGCAGCCGGAGCGTGGGCTCCCAGATCTGCGGTGGCGCGCCGGTGGAGGACGACAACCGCAGGTTGCGGTTCTGGATCTGGTGCAGCGACACCTGCTCGGAGCGCCGGTGCGCCAGGCCCATGAACAGCACCCTGGCGTCCTGGGCGGTGACGTCCAGCGCGGCGGCCTGCGCGGCGGGGGCGCCTGACCCCTCCACGACCAGGTCGGCGCCGCGCGGGCCGAGCGCGTCCAGGACGGCGGCGGCCACGTCCACACCGGGGGCGGCCTCGATGCGGTGGTCGGCCCCCAGCCGCGCGGCCAGGTCCAGCCGGTACGGGCTGCGGTCCACGGCCACCACCCGCGCGCCGAGAGTGCGGGCCAGGCCGACCATGGACAGGCCGATGGCACCACACCCGAAGACGGCCACGGTGTGACCGGCGTCGGCCCCGCCCGCCGTGCGCAGCGCCTGCAGGCAGCAGGCGAGCGGCTCGACCAGGGCGGCGCGCAGCGAGGAGACGGCGGGCGGGACGGCGAAGCACATCGCCTCGGGGACCAGGAAGGTGTCGGCCATCGCGCCGTCGGTGGACACCCCGAACCAGATGTTGCCGCCGAGCGCGCCGTGCCCGATCACCCGGTCCCCCGGGCGGAACCGCGAGGTGGCGGGGCCGGCCTCGACGACCACGCCGGACCATTCGTGGCCGAGCACGTGCGGGAAGCGGACCTCGAAGCTGGGGTCCATCCCGCCGGAGAGCTGCTCCAGGTCGGAGCCGCAGATGCCGATGTACTCGGGGCGGACCCGCAGGGCGGCGTCCTCCATGGGCGGGACGGGCAGCAGGTCGCAGCTGACCGTCAGGCCGTCGTCCGACCGGTGGACCACCACGGCCCTGCGCGAGGTTTCGGAGATCGTCATGGCTCAGTGCACGATCAGGCCGCCGTCGACGACGAGTTGCGCCCCGGTGATGAAGGACGCCTCGTCGGAGGCGAGGAACAGGACGGCGGCGGCGACCTCGTCGGCCCGGCCGGCCCGGCCAAGCGGCGTCTGCCGTACCAGGTCGGCGGAGATCTCCGGATCCTGGGCGTCGGTCATCGGCGTGGTGATGAGTCCGGGGTGTACCGAGTTCACCCGGATGCCGTCGGCGGCGTAGGACATGGCGGCGTTCTTGGTCATCAGCGTGACGGCCCCCTTGGCCGCCTGGTACGCGGCGACCCCCGCCGAGCCGATCAGCCCCCACGCCGAGGACATGTTGACGATCGCCCCGCCCCCGGCCTGCCGCATCGCCGGGATCACCGAGCGCATGCCGTAGAAGACCCCGGTCTGGTTGACGGCCACGATGCGGTGCCAGTCGTCCAGGTCGATCTCGGTCAGCGAGTCGTAGGAGCCGACGAGCCCGGCGCAGTTGAACAGTACGTCGACGCGTCCGTGCCGGTCGGTGATCTCGGCGACGAGGGCGCCCCAGGAGTCCAGGTCGGCGACGTCCAGCCTGCGGTGGTGGGTGCGGCCCTCGTCCCTGGGCAGCGCGGCGATGTCGGCGGCGTAGACGACGGCGCCCTCGGCGGCGAACCGCTCGGCGGTGGCCGCGCCGATGCCACTGGCGGCACCGGTGACGATGGAGATCTTGTCGGTGAGTGGCATGGCTCAGGCTCCTTCAACTAGCTCGAATTGCCGGGCCGCCGTCGTGTACGCCTCCGGCAGCGCCGACTCCAGCGGGCGCACCCGGTAGGTCTCGGAGAGGATCTCCACGCCCCACGGCCCGCTCCAGCCGAGGTCCCGCAGCAGGCCGATGAACTCCGTGACCCGAAAGTCGCCCTGGCCGCAGAGCCGCCGCCGGAGCACGGTGTCGGTGTAGCCGTCGCCGACCTGCTCGGCGGCCCCGTCGTCCAGCTCGACGCCCTTGATCAGGTCGATCGGCAGGCGGGCCAGCTCCTCGAAGGTGGCGGCCCCGCGCTCGACGTGCCACAGGTCGAGCATGAGACCTCCGGCAGGGTGTCCGGCGGTGGTCACCAGCTCGACCGCCCTGGCCAGGGTGTCGATGTTGGAGAACGGCATGAACTCCAGCGCCACGGTGGTCCCGGCCTGGGCGAACGCCTCGCTCACCCGGTGGAAACCGGCCGCGGAACGTTCCAGGTCGTACGGGCCGCCGGTGATGTCCGGACCGATCTTGACGTGGTGCGGGCCGAGGGCCTCGCTCGCCTTCACCAGCAGGTCCAGAACGCGGTCGGACTCGGCCCTCGCCGCGTCGTCCAGCCACCAGTCGGTCAGGAACTCCAGCTCCAGGTGGCGGATGCCGTTGTCGTCGAGGATCCGCCGCAGCGTCGGCAGGTCCGAGGTACGGAGGAACTCCTCCAGGTCGACGTGCATCAGCCCGAAGCCGGCGAAACCCGCGCGGGCCGCCTGCTCGATCCGTACCGGCAGAGGGATGGGGCTGGCGTCTCGTCCGGGCAGCGGGACGGCGTCTCCCGCGGTGGTCCAGCAGGTGGCCAGCAGGTCGGGGTGGGGCATGGGGTTTGACTCCTAACCGGTCCGTCAGTACGGGTTGGCGACGAAGAGGTCCTGCGCCGGGAAGAGGGTGATGACCTTCGCGCCCTCGCGGGTCACCACGACCTCCTCCTCGATGCGAGCGGCGGACCTGCCGTCGCTCGCCGGGCAGTAGGTCTCCAGCGCGAAGACCATGCCCTCCTCGATCTGGACCGGGTGCTCGATCGAGTTGAGCCGCGAGATGATCGGCCGCTCGTGCAGGCCGAGCCCGAGGCCGTGCCCGAACTGGAGGCCGAAGGCGTCCATCTCGGAGGCGAAGCCGAAGTCCTGCGCCCTCGGCCAGGCGCGGGCGATCTCGTCGGTCCAGGTGCCGGGTTTGACCAGCTCGATCGCGGCGTCGATCCACTCCCTGGCCTTGGTGTAGGCGTCCCGCTGGGCCGGGGTCGAGGAGCCGACGTTGAGGGTGCGGTAGTAGCAGGTCCGGTAGCCGTTGTAGGACTGGATGATGTCGAAGAAGCAGGTGTCGCCCGGCCGGATGATGCGGTCGGTGAAGTTGTGCGGGTGCGGGTTGCAGCGCTCGCCGGACACCGCGTTGATCGCCTCGACGTCGTCGGAGCCCATCTCGTACAGGTAGGCGTTGGCCATCGCCACCAGGTCGTTCTCCCTGATGCCCGGCTTGAGCGCTTCGGCGATGCGCTGGTAGGCGCCGTCCACCATGGCCGCGGACTGGTTCAGCAGCAGGATCTCGTCGATGTTCTTGATCTGCCTGGCCTCCAGCATCACCTGCTGGCAGTCGGCCATGGTCAGGCCGGCCTGCTGCATGGCGAGCAGCAGCGGCGGCTCGGCGATGTCCACACCGACCGGCGCGTCCTGCTGCCCCGCCTCCACCAGCAGGTCCTTGATCTCCTGGACGGCGCGGGTGAACAGACCGACCTCGGGGGCGACCGCGCCGCGCAGGCCGACCATGCCGGCCCGGCAGTTCTCCGGCAGCAGCCACGGCGCGTACAGCTTGTGGTGCCTGGCGGCCGAGCCGAAGTCCCACAGGATGGGTTCGCGGCCCCGGATCAGCAGGGCGTACCTGGTCATCTTGTCCCGCGACCACTCGCCGATCACCGAACCGGTCAGGTAGCGGATGTTGTTGACGTCGAAGACGAGCATCGCGCCGAGGTCGGAGGCCTCCAGCGCGGCACGGGCGCGGGCCAGCCGGTAGTCGCGGAGCCGGGTGAAGTCCACCCGGGTCTCGAAGTCCACGCCCATGTGGCCGGGCGCGCCGATGGCGTTCGGGTCCAAGGTCATGCGGTTACTCCTTTTCCGGCCGCTTTCTCCTGCACGGCCAGCAGCGACAGGAAGTCCTCCTCGCCGTGCCCCTGCGCGAGGGCGGCGACCAGCAGCGTGCGCACCATGGCGACGAGCGGCAACGGCACCTGCCCGGCGGTCGCCTCGGCCAGGCCGAGGTCGACGTCCTTGAGCAGCAGCCGGGAGGTGAAGGTGGGGGTGAGGTCCATCGTGCGGATGGCCTCGGTCTTGTAGCGGGTGAACGCCGAACCGACCACGCTCTCGTTGAGGAACTCCATCAGCGTGCCCCGGTCGACGCCGAGTTGCTCGCAGAGCACGACGACCTCGGCCAAGCCCTGGGTGGTGATGGCGAGCAGCAGGTTGTGGCAGATCTTCAGCAGCCGGGACTCATCGCCCGCGCCCGCGTAGGTGGCGGCCCGACCGATCGCCTCCAGCACGCCCCGCGCCCGATCGTAGGCCTCCGGCGAGCCCGAGCAGACGAACGACGCGGTGCCCGCCTCGATGGCCGACGGGTTGCCGCTGACCGGCGCGGACAGGAACGGCACCCCCGCCTCGGCCGCCGCCTCCCGCACCCGGCGGGAGGATTCCACCGACACGGTGGAGGTGTCCACCAGCACCGACGGGCGGTTCTCGGCGACCAGCAGCGCGAGCGCCACGTCCTCCAGGTCCGCGGAGGCGGCCAGGCTGGTGACGGTCACCTGGGCGGTCGCCGTCTCCCCCGGCTCCGCGGCGAGCCGCGCCCCCGCCTCGCGCAGCGACTCGGCCTTGGCCGGTGTGCGGTTCCAGACGGTCACCGGGTGACCGGCGAGCAGCAGCCGGCGGACCATCGCCGATCCCATCCGTCCCGCGCCGATCCAGCCGACGGTGGTCTTCTCACTCATCCGGGTTCCTCCCCCTGGAGTTCCGACAGATCGATGACGAGCTTGGGCCGGGCCCGGCCGGCCTCTCGCATCCGGTCGAACGCCTCGCGCGCCCCGGCCACCGGGAGCACCTGCTCGATGAGCGCGGCAGGGGAAACCGCGCCGACGGCGATCAGGTGCAGTGCCCGGGGCATCAGGTCGACCCCGCCGAGCACGCCGGACAGGCGCAGGCCCTTGGTGACGAAGGCCGCCAGGTCCACCCCGTCCACCGGACGGCCGGGGATGCCGACCTGGAGCACGCGCCCGGCGATGCCGGCGATCCTGGTCAGCACCGGGCCGATCGCGGCGGACCCGGTGGCCTCGATCACCACCTGGTAGGCGTCGCTCGGCGCGTCCTGCGGCGTCCAGGCCGCCCGGGCGCCGAGCTGGAGCGCCATCTTCAGCCCCTCGGGGTCGATGCCGATGACGTCCACCGGACTGCGCATGGCGGCGGCCACCTGCACCGCGAGCAGGCCGAGGGTGCCGGTGCCGAGCACGGCGACGGACTCGCCCGGCTGGGCGGCGGCCTCCTCGAAGGCGCTGAGCACGGTCACCAGCGGCTCGGCCAGCAGCGCGTGCGCGCTCTCCACCCCGGCGGGCACCACGTGCACGTTGGCGGCGGGAATCCGCAGGTAGCGGGCCGCCGCGCCGGGCACCGCCCCGCGCACACCCAGCTCGTACCGGTTCGGGCAGAGGTTGTAGTGGCCGCCACGACAGGTCAGGCACTGGCCGCAGGACAGGAACGGCTCCCCCACCACCCGCTCGCCGACCAGATCGCCGGGGACCGAAGGCCCGACCGCGACGACCTCGCCGGCCCACTCATGGCCGAACCTGATCGGGAAGTGGGTCAGCCCGCTCGACACGTACGCGCTGCTGCCGTCGAGCAGGTGCACGTCGGTCCCGCAGATCCCGAGGTAGGCCACCTTCACCAGGACCTCGCCCACGGCCGGTTCCGGCACGGGCACCCGTTCCACGGAGAGAACCCCCGGGGAGCTGAAGACCAGGGCCGGCATGGTGCCGGCAGGCCACTGTCCGGCGCTCATGCCGGTGTCCTTCGGCCCGAGAAGCGCTGGGTGGAGGCCCAGCCGACCAGCAGCGCGGCCAGGATGATCGCCCCGTACGCGGCGTTGATCCAGAACGACGGCACGTTGGAGAGCGTGAGGATGTTCTGGATGACGCCGAGCAGGATCACGCCCAGAGCGGCGCCGATCAGGTTGCCCCGGCCGCCGTTGAGGCTGATCCCGCCGATGACGGCGGCGGCGAACACGGTGAAGATGAGGCCGTTGCCCTGGTTGGCGGTCACCGAGGCGATCCTGCCGGTCAGCATCAGCCCGGCCAGTGCGGCCAGCAGGCTGCCCGCCACGACCACGCTGATAGTGAGCCGGGTGGTCTTGATCCCGGCGGCCCGCGCCGCCTCCAGGTTGCCGCCCATCGCGTAGATGCTCCGGCCGGTCGGGGTGAACTTCATGAACACGTACGCGCCGGCGAAGGCGAGCACGAAGATCCACGCCTGCACGGGCAGGCCCAGGATGACGCCGTCGCCCAGGTAGATCATGGCATCGGGCAGCCTCGCGTAGGTCTGCCCTCCGGACAGGCCGATGGTCAGCCCCTGCAGCAGGATCAGCATGGCCAAAGTCACGATGAACGCGTTGAGCCTCAGCTTGGCGATCATCAGCCCGTTGGCCAGGCCGATCAGCAGCACCGCCGGGATCGTGATCAGCAGCCCCATCCAGAAGGGCAGCCCGAACCCGCTGTCGGCCACGCCGGAGACCAGCACGGCCAGCAGCATCGGCGCGAAGCCCACGGTGGACTCAAGGGACAGGTCGAAGTAGCCGCCGATCAGGATGAGGCTCTCCGCTATCACCAGCACGCCGAGCACGGCGGAGGTGGTGATGATGTTGTCGATGATGTTGGTAGGGGTGAGGAAGGCGGGGCTCACCACGGTGCCCACGATCACCGCCAGGATGATGATGGGCAGCAGGGTGAGCACGACGGGGTCGACGGACCTGCGCGCCCGCCGGCCGCCCGGCGGCGACGACGGCGACGGCGCGGCGGACACCGACTCCGGCGCCGGTTTCTTCGGGGATAGTGCACTCACTGTGAATCTTCCTCTCCAGACGGCCGCCGGTCCGGGTCGGCGTCGCCGTCACCCTGCACGGCCGCGGCGATCATGCCTTCGGTGAAGGGGTGCCGCAGTTCCGTCGACACCTCCCCGTGGACCATGACGACGACGCGGTCGCAGATCTCCAGGTCCGCGTCGTCGGAGCTCACGATCAGCACGGCCCGTCCGTCCGCGCGGAGCTCCTCGATGGTGTCGTAGATCGATTTTTTCGCGGACACGTCCACCCCTGCGGTGGGGTTGACCAGGACCAGCACCTTGGGGTCCGCGGCCACCGAGCGGGCCAGCACCACCTTCTGCTGGTTGCCGCCGCTGAGTTCCTCGGTGGGCTGGGCGGCGCCGTACGCCTTGATGTGCCACTTGCCCGCCAGCCGCGAGTAGAACTCGTCCCGCTTCCTGCCGTTGATCATGCGGAACCCGTTGGCGAATCGCGACATGATGTTCAGGGTCGCGTTCTCAGCCACGCTCAGCCCGGGTACGTAGCCGCTGAGGTGCCGATCCTCCGGGGTGAAGCCGATGCCGGCCCGGATGCAGCCGCTGATGTCGCCGAGCGGCAGCGGCCTGCCGTCCAGGGTGACGGCGCCCGACTCGGCCGGGCGCTGGCCGGTGAGAACCTCGGCCAGCTGCATGTGCCCGGCTCCGTCCAGGCCGGTCAGGCCGACGCATTCGCCAGGCCGCAGGGTCAGGTCCACGTCGTTCACCTTGGGGGCGGTGACTCCGGAGGCGACCAGAACGGGCGGCAGGGTCGGCTCGGGCCTGACCGCGTGCGGTCCGCCGTCCGCGCCGGCCGCCTCGCCGACCATCGCGTCCACCAGGTCGGGCACGGTCATCCGGGAGAGCCGTTCGGTCAGCACCGTCCGGCCGTCGCGCAGCACGGTGACCGAGTCGCACACCTCGAAGACCTCGTGCAGGTGGTGGGAGACGTAGATGATCGTCACACCCCGGGCGCGGGCCTTCTCGATGTGGCGGAACAGGCGCTGGGAGGCACCCCGGTCCAGACCGGCGGTGGGCTCGTCCAAAAGCAGTACCCGCGGGCCCTGGGAGAGCACCCGGCAGATCTCGACGACCTTCCGCTCCAGCGGCTCCAGCTGCTCGACCGGAACGTCGGCCAGGTCCGCGTACTCCCATTCGGCGAGCATTTCCGTGGCCTGCCGATGCACCTCGGGCCAGCGGATGAACCCCGCCCGGGATCGGGGGAACCTGGCCAGGGCGATGTTCTCCGCGGCGGTGGCGGCGGGGACCAGCGTGCTGCGCTGGTAGACGCAGCCGACGCTGGCGGCGCCCTCGCCGTCGCCGTCGGCGAGCACCTGGACCGAGCCGCTGTCGGGCTGGGTGAGGCCGGTGAGGATCGACATCAGAGTGGACTTGCCCGCCCCGTTCTTGCCGATCAGCGCCCGCGACTCACCCCGGTTGACGGTGAGGGACACCTCTGACAGCGCCCTGGTCGACCCGAACGCCTTGGACACCTGGTCCACCACGATGGCCTGCTCCGCGCCGGCCTGTTCTGAAGGGGCCTGTGGCATTGCTCCGCGCCCTCCTTCCTTGAGTTCTGGATCACCTTCGGTGGCGCGCCCGCGGCGTGCCACCGAAGGTCACCGGGAGGGGGGTCAGCCGTTGCCCCACAGGCTGGGGTCGTCCACGTTCTCCTTGGTCACCGTGGGCGAGGGAAGAAGGTCCTGCAGGGACTCCCCGACCTCGACGATGGTGCTGTCGTGGTCGGTGGGGCCGGCCTGGTAGGTCTTGCCCTCGATCGCATCCTTGATGTACTGGATGCCGTACTTGGCGTACAGGTCCAGCGGCTGTGACACGACGGCGTCGAGAGTGCCTTCCCGCACCGCCTCCAGCGCCGCCTTGGAGCCGTCGATGCCGACGGTGACGATGTGGTCGGCGTCGCCGACCTTGGTGAGCTTGCCCTGCTGGCGCAGCGCCTGCTGGACGCCGGCCAGGCAGACCGACTCGCTGCCCATGAACAGGCCGGTCAGCTTCTCGGTGCTGAGCACCGTCTGCGCCTGGGTGGCGCACTCGTCCGGCTTCCAGTTCATCGGCTTGGAGATGACCTTGACGTTGGGGAACTTCTCGGCCATGCAGGTGGTGAAGCCCTTGCTGCGGTCCTGGCCGTTCTGGGTGGCCAGGTCGCCCTGGAGGTCGAGGACGGTGCCCTCGCCGTTGATCTGCTTGCCCATGTACTCGCAGGCGGCCGTGCCCATGAAGACGTTGTCCGCGCGGACCACCATGTAGATCTTGCCTGAGTCGGCACCCAGGTCGACGGTGACCACGGGGACGTTCTGCTTGTTGGCCCGGTCGATGGCGGGGGCGACCGCCTTGCTGTCCACCGGGACCACGATGAGGCCCTTGACACCCCGGCCGAGCAGGGTGGTGATGTCGGCGTTCTGCTTGGCCGCGTCGCCGTCGGCGTTGACCGCGGGCAGCAGGTTGACGCCGGCCGCGGTGGCCTGCTCGCCGAGCTGCTTGACCAGCTGGACCTGGAAGGCGTCGGTGAGGAAGGACTCGGAGAAGCCGATCTCGCCGCTGTCGGCGGCGGTCGGTTCGCCGGAGGCCGCGCTGTCGCCGGTGGCCGTGGTGTCGCCGGAGGAACAGGCGGTGAGGGTGAGGGCTGCCGCTGCGAACAGGGTCAGTACACGCCTGCCCGTGGTGATGTGGTATGACATGAGACCTGCTTTGCTTGGGTGGTGATGTCGTTCTTCGTGTACTGACCGTTCGTTGAGGGACGGTCATGTGGAGGGCGCGTCCGGGAGTTCTGGTCCCGGAGTCACCTTTCGCCGCAGCGTGCCGGACGCGGGTGGAGCCGCGTCCGGTGTGGTTCAGCGGCCCGTGGAGTTGCGTTCGATGACCGGTAGGAGTGCGATCCGGGTCCTGCGGATGTGCCCTGCCAGCAGACGCTCCGCGTCCGTGGTGTCGGCGCGCCGGATCGCGTCGATGAGCAGTCGGTGTTCGGCGTTGATCACCCATTCCCGTTCGTGGCCCGCGCGTTCGACGTACGCGCGCCGGTATGGCTGGGTTATGTTCCACAGCCTTTCGATCATGTCCCGGAGCTCCTTGTAGGGGTTCCCCGAGTAGGACAGCAGGTGCAGTTCACGGTCGAGGTGGAGAAACCTGTCCAGGCTGGTGTTGGCCTCGATCTCGTCCTGGATCCGCTCCAGGCGCCGGATCGTCTCGGCCGGCAGGTGCGGGATGCTCTCGGTGAGCGCGAGTGGTTCCAGCCGTTCGCGGATCTTGTAGGTGACGTCGCACTCCGCCGCGTTCATCTCCGAGACCCAGGCGCCGCTGTTGGCCTTGAGGGTGACCAGGCCCTGGGAGTGCAGGATGCGCAGCGCCTCTCTCACCGGCAGGCGGCTGGCGCCGAAGTCCTTGGCGACCTCCTCCTGACGGATCCTGGCGCCCGGCTTGAGCGCCCCGGACAGGATCTGCTCGCGCAGGTGTTCGGCGATCTGGTGGCTCATCACGCTGGTGGCGGCGCCCGTCCTGTCGTCCGCGGGTTCCAGGCCCGAGGTGAGGCCGGTCATCCGCTCACCGCCTGGCTCTGTTCCTCCCGCAGGTACCACGCCCGGCCGTGCGGGTAGGAGACCAGCTCGAACTGGGCACCCCAGGGGGCGAGGAAGTAGATCCAGCGTTGTCCGGCGTGCGGGCCGTCGCTGGCGGTGGGGCCGCCGAGCACGGTCACACCGCGGGAGCGCAGGTAGTCCGCCGCGGCGTCGATGTCCTCCACGTACAGGGCGAGGTGGTGGCCGCCGACATCGCTGTTACGCGGCGGGGTCTGCGCCTGGTCGGGGGCCTCGTACTCGAAGACCTCGAAGACCGGCTGGTTGCCGCAGCGGAAGAACCGCAGCTTGTCCACCCGGGCCCGAGGATGCACGTTGAGATGGGTGGTCATCCAGTCCCCGTCGTCGGATTTGGCGCCGAGCGGGTAGAGGTACTCGCACCCGAGCACGTCCACCAGGAACTCGGTGGCCTGGTCGATGTCGGGAACGGTCAGACCGACATGGTCCAGGCCGACGAGCCCCGGCAACCCAGGGGCATCCCCTTCAGCCACGTATCCCACCTCCGAATCCGTTGACGATCTGTTTCTTGGAAGTTTCCACTGCCGCACCTTCATCGAGTATGGATCCAATACGGCCTGGTGGATCGGTAGCTTGGTCGCCCAAAGTATGGAAAGTCAATGTTGAGAGCACATTCTTCCGTTACGAAGGCATAACGGTAGTGTGAGATCGGATCCAATCTGTGCGATGGTCGGTAACAACCGCGGATCGCGGAGGGGGTGCGGCCGACCGGTCCCGGTCGCCCGGCAGAGCGCCGGCGCCCCCGCGCCGGAACCTGCCCGGCCTCTGGCTTGTCCACCTGGAAGAGAACACACATGACCAAACACCAGGACCTCGCCGCGCCCACCCCCTGGCTGGAACTGACCACCACGGAGGCGGACTGGGACGAGGCCGACCCCGACCTGCTGCGCGCGATGTTCGGGCAACTCGTGCTGATCCGCGCCTTCGAGGAGTACGTCCTCGAACTCGCCGGGTCCGGACTGGTCCACGGGCCCGCCCACTCCAGCGTCGGCCAGGAGGCCGGGGCGGTCGGATCGATCCTCTCCCTCACCTCGGCCGACACCATCACCGGATCCCACCGGGGCCACCACCAGTTCCTGTCCAAGGCGTTGGGACATGTGCTGCCCGGCGGCTGGGACCCGCGCGGCGACCTGCCCGCCCCGGTCACCGACCTGCTCACCCGGACGCTGGCCGAGATCTGCGGGTTGGCCCGCGGTTTCTGCCGGGGCCGGGGTGGATCCATGCACCTGCAGTGGCCGGAAGCCGGAGCGATGGGCACCAACGCCATCGTCGGCGGCGGCGTCCCGCAGGCGGCCGGCTTCGCGTGGGCACACCGGCGGGCCGGCACCGACGCGGTCTCGGTCGCCTACTTCGGTGACGGCGCCGCCAACATCGGCTCGGTGCTGGAGAGCTTCAACCTCGCCGCCGCCTGGTCCCTGCCGATCTGCTTCTTCATCGAGAACAACCAGTACGCGGTGTCCACCCATGTCCGCGAGGTCACCGCGGAGCCTCGGCTCTCGGTGCGCGGTCTCGGCTTCGCCATCCCCAGCTGGCGGGTGGACGGCATGGATCCACTCGCCGTCCACCTGGCGATGGGCGAGGCACTGGCCCACCTGCGGGCGGGCAACGGGCCGGTCATCATCGAGGCCGACCTGTACCGGTACTACCACCAGAACGGCCCCTTCCCCGGCAGCGCGTTCGGCTACCGCTCCAAGGAGGAGGAGCGGCAGTGGCGGCAGCGCGACCCCATCACGCTGATGACCGGCCACCTGCTCCGGCGCGGCGCGCTCACCGACCAGGAGGCGAGCGGGGCCGTCGAGCAGGCCGCCGCCATGATGCGGGCGATCGGCGACCAGCTGCTCGAACCCCTCCCCGGCGGCAAGCCCGGCCAGCGCCGCATCCGCCCGTCGGAGTGGCCCGAGCCCGGTTTTCGTGACGTCGGCGTACGCGGCGACCTGTCGGAGTTCGGCTCCGACGTGCGCTACGAGGAGGCGGCCACATTCTCAGGCCGACTCGCCGAGCGCGAGTTCATCGACGTGGTCGCCGAGGTGATGGCCCGCCGGATGGAGACCGACCCCGCCGTCGTCGTCATGGGTGAGGACGTGCACCGCCTCAAGGGCGGCACCAACGGGGCCACCAAGGGACTGGCCGACGCCTTCCCCGACCGGGTTCTCGGCACCCCGATCAGTGAGAACGCGTTCGCCGGACTGGCCGGCGGACTGGCCATGGACGGCCGCTACCGCCCCGTCGTGGAGTTCATGTACGCCGACTTCCTCTGGGTGGCGGCCGACCAGCTGTTCAACCAGATCGGCAAGGCCAGGCACATGTTCGGCGGTGACCACCCGGTACCGCTGGTGCTGCGCAGCAAGGTGGGCACCGGCACCGGCTACGGCTCGCAGCACTCGATGGACCCGGCCGGAATCTTCGCCACCGCGCCGGGGTGGCGGATCGTCGCGCCCAGCACACCCTTCGACTACGTGGGCCTGATGAACACCGCGCTCCGCTGCGACGACCCCGTGGTGGTCATCGAGCACGTCGACCTGTACACCAGCACCGGCACCGGGCCGGTGGACGACCTCGACTACCACATCCCGGTCGGCCGCGCCGCGGTGCGCCGAACGGGCCGGGACGTGACCGTGCTCTCCTACCTGTCGATGGTCGCCCACTGCCTGGAGGCGGCCGAGCAGGTCGGTGAGATCGACCCCGAGATCATCGACCTGCGCTGGCTGGACCGGGCCAGCATCGACTGGGACACCATCGGCGCCAGCGTGATGAAGACCGGCACCGTGCTCATCGTGGAGCAGGGGGCGGTCGGCACCTCCTACGGGAGCTGGCTCGCCGACGAGATCCAGCGCCGCTACTTCGACTGGCTCGACCACCCGGTACAGCGGGTGACCGGCGGCGAGGCGTCGCCGAGCATCAGCAAGGTCCTCGAACGGGCGGCCATCGCCCGCACCGAGGAGGTCGCCGCCGCCTTCCGCCGCATGACCACCGACGGCACGCTCGCGCCCCGGCACTGAGCCCACCTTCCGATCTCCCGCACCACGAACCAGGGACCAGGACCAATGGCCACTCTTCTTCGCATGCCAGAACCGGCGGCCGGTGCCACCAGCGCCGTCGTGTCGGAATGGCCGATCGCCGAGAACTCCCCCTACTCCGTCAGCACCGCCATCGTCGTCATCGAGACGGCGAAGGCGTCCATCGAGATCGAGGCGGAGAGCGACGGCGTCCTGCTCAAGCGACTCGTCCCCGCCGGGACCGAGGTCGACGTCGGCACGCCCATCGCCCTGCTCGGCGCGCCCGGGGAACCGCCGGAGAACATCGAGGACCTCCTCGCCGGACTCGGCGTCACCGTGTCCACCCCCGTGTCCACCCCCGAACCTGACACCTCTCCGGCGCAGCCCGCCGCCGTGAACGGGCAACCCGTACCGGAGGAACCGGCCACGTCGCAGCGGGTCTACGCCAGCCCGCTCGCCCGGCGGCTGGCCCGCCAGGGCGGCCTGGCGATCGACCGGATCCCCGGAACCGGACCGGCCGGCCGGATCCTGCGGCGAGACGTCGAGGAGGCACTGGCCCGCGCGAGCGAGCCCACTCCCACTCCCACGCCCGCGCCTGTCGCGGCCCCGGCGTCCGAGGGCCACGAGGACATCCCGCACAGCAGGATCCGCCGCGCCATCGCCACCCGCCTGGTGGAGAGCAAGCAGACCACGCCGCACTTCTACGTCAGGGGAACGGCCCGCGCCGAACGGTTGCTGGCCGTCCGAGCGCAGCTCAACCAGCCGGGATCGCCCAAGATCTCGGTCAACGACCTGGTGGTCAAGGCGGTCGCCCGTGCCCACAGGCTCGTCCCCGAGATGAACGTGATCTGGACCCCGGAGGCCGTCCGCCGTTTCACCCAGGTGGACGTGGCGGTCGCCGTGGCCACCGACACCGGCCTGGTGACCCCGGTGCTCCGCGCGGTCGACACCATGCCGATCAGCCTGGTCGCGGAGACCACCCGCCACCACGCCGACAGCGCCCGTACCGGCCGCCTGCGCCAGGGTGACCTGGAAGGCGGCTCCGTCGCCGTCACCAACCTGGGCATGTACGGCACCGAGGAGTTCACCGCGATCATCAACCCGCCGCACTCCTCGATCCTGTCGGTCGGCGCCGTCCGCACCGAGCCCGTCGTCGAGGACGGCGCGGTCGTCCCCGGCGCCACGATCCGCTTCGTGCTCTCGATCGACCATCGCCCGATCGACGGCACGGTCGCGGCCCGTTGGATGGGCGAATTCCTGTCCTTGATCGAGAATCCGGTGCGCATCCTCGCCTGAGGCGCTCCCTGACCCGGCCGCCGACGACAGGTGAGGATTCAGCGCCACAGAACCATGAGGTCACCCTTCACGGTGCCAGGCCGGCCGGCTCGGCGCGATCGTCTCGTACCGAATCCGGGACCTGGCGGTTCTCGTGGTCGGGCCGGTCGGACGCCGGGCGCGGGCTCCGGTCCTGGCGTCGGACTTGGAGGACGACGACGCAGGACAGCACAAGCGCGCCGCCCGCGAGCTGCACCGGGGTCAGGGACTCGCCGAGGACGAGCGCGGCCAGTGCGGCGGTGACCACGGGCTCGAAGGTGGACAGGATGGCGGCGGCCGACGGGCCGGTGCGCTTGAGCCCGGCGAAGAAGGTCAGCATCGCCACGACGGTGGAGACCACGGCGATAGCGGCGAGCCAGAACCATCCCGACACCCCGAAGCCGAGGTCGACGCCGCCGGTGAGCAGGGCACGGGCGCCGAGGGTGCCGGCCGCGCCGGTCATCACCAGCGCGGACAGCACCACGGGCGCCAGCCGGTGCACAACGGTGTCGGCGACCAGGATGTAGGCGGTGTAAGTGATCGCGGAGGTGAAGGCGAGCAGCGCCCCGAGCGGGTGGAAGCTCATGTCACCGGCGCCGAGCAGGACCAGCAGTGTTCCGCCCGAGGCGGCCGCCAGCGCGGCTCCGCGCGCGGGGGTGAGCCGGTCACGGCCGAGCAGCACCGCCGTCACGGTGACCATGACCGGGTAGGTGTAGAGGATCAGGGCCAGCAGTGAGGCGTCCATCAGCCGCAGCGCGGAGAAGAACAGGCTCGCCTGCGTGGCGTACCCGATGGCGCCCAGGCCGACGGCGATGGCGAGCACCCGGCCGCGCGTCATCGCCGACCGGCCGGTCGCCTCCTTTCGGGGAGAACCGGAGGCGGCGCGGCGCAGCCCCGGCCGCACCAGCAAGACGATCCCGAGCAGGACGGCTGCCAAGGTGAAGCGC
Organism: Streptosporangium sp. NPDC006930; assembly: GCF_040635605.1. Lineage (NCBI taxonomy): Bacteria > Bacillati > Actinomycetota > Actinomycetes > Streptosporangiales > Streptosporangiaceae > Streptosporangium > Streptosporangium sp. NPDC006930. Next base: position 36,665 of record NZ_JBEYID010000026.1, read on the forward strand.
ACCAGCAGCAGCGCCTCGGGCGAGACGCCGGCGTCGTAGGCGAGTTTGCCGAAAATCGCCATCGCGCCGAAGCAGGCCGCGGACAAAAGACATAGTGCTGCACCCATGCGTACAAGGATCAGGGTCCTGACTCATTGGGTCTAGCGATGATTTCTGGCGGCAAATCGTTAGGATTCTCGCATGATCGAGCTGGATCTTCGGCGGTTGCGCTTCCTACGGGAGTTCGAGGAACGCGGCACCCTGGCCGCGGTCGCGGCGGCTCTGGGCTACAGCCCGTCCACGGTCTCCCAGCAGCTCGCCCTGCTGGAGAAGGAGGTCGGTGCCCGGCTGCTCGACAAAGCCGGGCGGGGTGTGCGGCTCACCGACGCCGGACACCTGCTCGTCCAGCACGCACGGGTGCTGCTGTCGGCCGCCGAGGCGGCGGAAGCCGACCTGGCCGGCCTCGGCGGCGATATCCGGGGCACCGTCCGCGCCGGCGGCCTGCAGTCGGCCGCCCGCCGCCTCCTCATCCCGGCACTCGCCCGCATGAAGGCCGACCACCCGCAGGTCCGTGTGGAGATCTTCGAGCTGGAACTCGAACAGTCCCTGCCAGGCCTCCGCCTCGGCACGGTCGACCTCGTCATCGGCGACGAGTACGACAGCCACCCCCGCCCGCGCCCGGCCGGCCTGCGCTTCACACTCCTGCTCGAAGAGCCCTTGAAAATCGTGCTCCCAGCCGCGCATCCACTCGCCCGGCCCGGCGGCCCCGTCCCGGTCGCCGACCTGCGATCCGACATCTGGACCGCCTCGGCCGAAGGCACCGGCCATCACGCCATGGTCATCGGGACCTGCCGCGCCCTCGGCGGCTACGAGCCGGACCTGCGGCACCGCTCCAGCGACGCCGACGTCCAACTCGAACTCGTCCGCGCCGCGGCCGCCGTCGCCCTGATGCCGACTCTGACCCTGCCCGGCGACGACCCCGCGCTCGCGATCAGGGACATCGCCGAAACCACCCTCAAACGCCGCCTGGTCGCCGCCACCCGAGACACACCCCCCGCTCCCGCACTCACCGCCCTCCTGACAGCCGTGACGGCCCAGGTGCACAGGCTCGACCTGTGGAAGCCTTCCAGATCAACCGCTCGGCGTTCCTGACGATCGACCTTCAGCCCGCGGCGCCTTGCTCCCCTGCTCCGGCTACCTGCCGTCGACGCCCCGCGGCGCGGCCGCCGGCCAGCAGCAGTGCGGCGACGGCGGCGACGAGCCCGACGGCGATGACCGGCGCGAGCGCCGCGAAGCCGAACGCGGCCGCGACCTCGCCGAACATCGGCGGGCCGAGCAGCGAGCCGAGGCTGCCCGCCTGGGCGACCAGGCCACTGCCGACGTCGGCGTGGTCGAGCCGCTCCAGGATCAGCGGCAGGGCGGCGAAGACGAGGGCGGCGAGGAACCCGTTGGCGAGCGAGAGCGCCCCGGCGCCCGCGAGCACGCCGGCGAGCGGACCGCCGCCGTACACGAGCCAGGCGGCGGGCACGGCGAGCAGGCCGAACAGCGCAAGAACACCGACCCGGGTGCCGCGGCGCAGCAGCATGCCGACGAGCAGCCCGCCGACCGCGCTGAGCAGCGAGATCACCGAGGTGCTCGCGCCGGCGGCGGCGGCCGAGTTCTCGTGCTGCTCGATGAGGAGCGTGGGAAGCAGCACGATCACCGGGATGGTCACCAGCGCGGTCAGGCAGAACGAGATGGCCAGCACGCCCGGCCATCGCAGCGCGCGCAGCCGGGGGACGGGCCCGGCGGCGGCTCGCGGACCCGCCCCCGTGCGGGGCAGCCGCAGTCGCAGGGCCACCGCCATGAGAAGGGTGAGAGCGGCGAGCAGGCCGATCCAGCCGCGCCAGCCGAAGGCGTCGCCGGCCGCGCCACCGACGAGCGTGCTGGCGAACAGGCCCACGGACACGAACGTGGCCCAGACCGACAGGGCGGCGCTGCGGTCGCGTTCGTCGGCCAGGCGCAGGATGAGCACCGGCCCGGCGATGGTGACCATCAGGTAGCCGAAGCCCTCGGCGACGCGGGCGACGAGCAGCCAGGCGAAGTCGCCGGCCAGGACGCTCGCCGCGCCCGCCACGGCGATCAGGGCAAGGCCGTACACCAGCGCCCCCTGCGCGCCGACGCGGCGCATCAGGTAGCCGCCGGGCAGGCCGAAGACGGCGCCGACACCGACGACCGCCGAGATGACCCAGCCCAACTGGGACAACGACAGCGACAGCTGGTCGGTCACCGCCGGCCCGACGGGGGCGAACTTGCCCAGGCTCATGGCGGCGACGACGCCGCCGAGGTAGACGACGCCGATGGTCGCCCACTTCGAGCGCCGCCCGGGCTGCACGGGCGCGTCCGGGGCCGGCTCAGACTTCACACTCTCTCCTTCACACGAGGTCGCGGCGGCTCAATGGTCGTCGTGCCCTCGTGCGCCGGTCAACTCGGCACGACCCGTACGGCGGCGAGGCGCGGGCGTGCGTCATGGCCGCACCGCGTTCGTGGCGAGGATGCCGATTCCGGTCTCGGTGACGTTGACGGCGCCGGCCGACAGCAGGACGTCGATCGTCTCGGGCACGTCCCGGCTGGGCAGCACGCCCTGCAGGACGATCATGTTCTCGTCGCCCAGCTCCGCCCCGGCCCGCCACGAGCGCCCCGGCATGGCCGAGGTGACCTGCGGCAGGCACTCGGCGGGAGCGCGGACCGTGAGCAGCACGTTCGCCGGGCCGACCCAGGCGCCGCGCAGCAGCCGGGCGACCTTCCCGATGACGGCGCGTCGCCTCTCGTCGGCGTAGGCGGCGGGGTTGGCGATGAGCTGGGCGCCGCAGGTACGGATCGTCTCGATGACGCGCAGGTTGTTCTGCCGGAGGGAGTGTCCTGTCTCCACGACGTCGACCATCACGTCGGCCAACTCGGGGATCTTGGCCTCGGTGGCGCCGTAGGAGACGACCACCTCGGCGCGCCGTCCGGCGTCCTGGAAGAAGCGGCGGCCGATGTTGGGATACTCGGTGGCGAGGCGGACGCCGTCGGCGAGGTCGGCCACGCTGGTCGCCGGATGGTCGGCGGGCACGGCGAGGACGAGCCGCCACGGCTTCTCGGTGTTGCGGGAGTAGTCGAACGACTCGACCACCTCGACCTCGGCGCCGGTCTCCTCGACCCAGTCCGCGCCGGTGAGCCCCACGTCGAACGAGCCGTTCTGGACGACGAGCGGGATCTCGCGCGGCTTGTAGAACGCGACCTGCGCGGTGCCCGCGTACTCGATGGTGCCCCGGTAGGAGCGCTCAGAGGGGCGTCGTACGTCGAGACCGGCGGCCGCGAAGAGTTCCAGTGCCCGCCGTTCCAGGGATCCCGTCGGCAGGGCGAGCGAGATCATGATTCCTCCTCCGCGCGTCAGACGTGCAGCAGCCGGTCGATACCGGTGATCGGCGGCGTCGCCAGGTCGGCGGGGCGCACCTCGATCTCGCCGACGACGAGATCGGTGGGCCAGGAGTCGACGATGCTGCCGACGCAGCGGGCGATCGAGCGCGTGCTCATCTTGTAGGGGTCGGTGTCGCCGTCGAGGTTGGCGATGGCGCCGGGCGAGACAAGGCAGGCACGTACGCCGTTGCGCCGCTCCTCCAGCAGCAGCGTCTCGACCAGTGCCTTCAGCCCGGCCTTGGTGGCGCTGTAGGCGGCGCCGCCCTCGAAGTAGCGGGTGCCCGCGTGGCTGCCCATCGCGACGAAGATGCCGCGGTGGGCTCGCAGCGCAGGCAGCGTGGCCTGAACGAGGTGGAAGCCGGCGCTGAGGTTGATCGCCACCAGGCGTTCCCAGTCGGCCTCGCGCAGGTCGGCGATCGGGTCCAGGACCCGGTCGACGGCGTTGGACACGCAGACGTCCAGCCGTCCGGTCGTGGCCAGAACGTCGGCGACGGCCCGTCTGATCTCCGCGGGCCGCGACACGTCGCAGTGCCGTTCGCCGAGCCAGTCCGCGCCGGCGAGGGAGCGGTTCAGGGAGAAGACGCGAAACCCGCGCCCGCGCAACTCCTCGGCGATGGCCCGGCCGCTGCCCCGGTTGGTACCGGTGATCAGTGCCACCCGGCCGTCATCTGATGACATCGAGGATGCGACTCCACTGGTTGACGATCTCGTCGGCGTCGACACCGTCGCGAAACAGGTCCTTGTCCAGCGGGGACCCGTCCTCGTGCCGCAGCCGCATGCAGTCCTGTGAGATCTCGGAGATGACGGTGAGGCCGCCTTCGGCGGTGACGCCGAAGATGAGGCACATGTCCCAGAGGTCCACGGGGTGCAGCCAGGAGCGCAGTGTCTCGTTGACGGCCAGGGCGCGCTCGCGCATCTCCTCGACGGGCAGTCCGAGGGCGCGCAGGTAGTCCTCGCCGATCGGCTGGTCCTCCGGGTCGATTCGGTAGTCGAACTTCACGACCGGGCGCGGCAGCGGCGCACCGTCCTCGAACAGGCCGGGGTACTTGCGGGTGGTCGACCCGGTGGCCCGGTTCTTCACGATGACCTCGAAGGGCGGGGCCGGGCAGTAGTCGGCGAGGTAGGAGTCGGGGCCGACCCGCTCACGGAACGCGCACGCCACCCCCGCCGCCTCGATCCTGGCCGCGGCCTTTTCGTAAAAGGTCAGACGCAGCGGCCCGGTACGTTCCACCATTTCGTCGCGTTGGTATGTGAAACTGCGCAGGCTGGGGACTATCTGCACGAGGCACTGCCCATCGGGCAGCCTCCACAGCCGTTTACTGCGCCCGACGATATCCGGCTGCACCGTTCCGGGTATTTCGGAGAGCGGAATTCGCCGACTCGATCCGTGGTCCACATCGCCTCCATATCGGAGTTCGGCTCGACCCACCGCTTCGACCGTCGCACCCTTATCCAGGCGTTGTAAACCTAGAAGAAGGTTCACTTGACCCTGCTCGTAGCCCGCCGCTACGGTCTCGGAAATTAAGCTACTGATCTTATTCACGATTTCCGGGGAGGAGGAAGATCTTGTCGAAAAACGAGCGAATAGCTCACTCGAAGATCACTCGTAAGTTCCGGTCCGAAGGACGCCAACTCCTGTTCACGCAGGGGCAGGGCGGTGAGGTTTCGGACGCGAACGGGATGACGTACATCGACTTCGTCATGGGATACGGACCGGTGATAATCGGCCACTCGGACGAACTCTTCAATGAAATTCTGTGCGGCTATCTCGGTAACGGCGTGATGATGCCGGGCTACACGACCTTCCACGCGGAGTACTTGGAACGGCTGCTCGGCGAGCGGACCGGGGACCGCGGCGCGTTCTTCAAGACCGCCTCCGAGGCCGTCACCGCGACCCTGCGGCTGGCCGCGATGCGCAACGGCCGGCTGGGAGTACTGCGCAGCGGTTACATCGGCTGGCATGACGCGCAGATCGCCAACTCCCTGAAGTGGCACGAGCCGCTGCACTCGCCGCTGCGCGGGAAACCGCGCTACACCGAGGCGATGCGCGGTATCGGCGAGACCGAGCCCGCGGTGAACTGGGTGGACCTGCGACTGGAGTCGCTGGCGGAGATCCTGGAGCGCTACCGGGACCGGCTGGGCTGTTTCGTCTTCGACGCCTACCTGGCCTCGTTCACCACCCCCGAGGTGCTGCGGCAGGCCGTCGCGATGTGCCGGGACGCCGGCCTGCTCACCGTCTTCGACGAGACCAAGACCGGTGGCCGTATCTCGCCGCTCGGCTACGACCACGACCACGCCATCGGCTCGGACCTCATCGTGATCGGCAAGGCGCTGGCCAACGGGGCGCCGCTGAGCCTGGTGGTGGGTGAGGCCGAACTGCTGGCCGACGCCGAACGGGCCCGGCTCAGCGGTACGTTCTCCAAGGAGATGATCGCCGTGTACGCGGCGCTGGCGACACGCGACATATTGGACAAGCCCATCGGTGACGCGCCGGACGGCTGGGCCGAGATCGGCCGGATCGGCACGCAGGTGGCGGCCGTCCTGACCGCGGCAGCCGAGGACGCCGGCGTGGCGGCCCTGGTCGGTGCCCGCCCCGTTCTCGGCGGCGGGATGTTCGAACTGGTCTACCACGACGACGCGCTGCTGGGTGACAAGGTGCGGCGTGAGGCGCTGCTCGCCGCGCTCACCGGCGCCGGCATCCTGCTCCTCGAAGGGCACCCGTCGTTCGTCAGCCTCGCACACCGGCAGATCGACCCGGATGAGCTGCGCGGCCGGGCGCGCCGAGCCTTCGAGCAGTGGAGCACGAACGTGGAGGCCGGCCGTGACTGACCGCCCGCGCCTCGCCCTGGTCGGCTGCGGCCGGCAGATGAGCCAGAATCTCCTGCCGTTTCTCCAGCGCGTGCGCGGTCACCGGATCGTGGCCTGCGTCGACCCCGACCTGTCCCTGGCCAAGGAACTGCAGCAGGAGTCCGGGGCCGCGCTCTGCGCCGACTCGATCGAGGCGCTCGACCTGGACACCGTGGACGCGGCCGTCATCGCGGTGCCGCCCGAGCCGTCGTACCGGCTGACCCGCCGACTGGTGGAGGGAGGCGTCGACTGCTTCGTGGAGAAGCCGGCCGGACCCTCGACGCCCGCGTTGCAGGACCTGCACCACGTCGTGGACCGCAGCGGCCGCAACGTCCAGGTGGGCTTCAACTTCCGCTACGCCGAGACGCTGCGGCGGCTGCACGAACTGAGCCGCGGCGCCCGGGCGACCTCGTGCTCGGTGACGATCGACTTCTACAGCCGCCATCCCTCGGCCCCGCAGTGGGGTGTGGACACCACACTGGAGGCGTGGATCCGGCACAACGGGGTGCACGCCCTGGACCTGGCCCGCTGGTTCACCCCCTCCCCCGTCGTCCAGGTGAACGCGCACGTCATCCCGGGCGAGGACGACCGCTTCCAGGTGAACGTGTTCCTCCGGCACCGCGACGGGTCCCTGTCGACGTTGCGGATGGGCAACCACGTCAAGCGGTTCCTGGTGGGCGTCATGGTGCAGGGGATGGACGGCAGCCGCTACAGCGCGCCGTCCCTGGAGCGGGTGACCCTCGATCTGGCCGACGGCCTGCCGATGGGCCAGGAGCTGTACGGCACGAAGAACCTCGATCACGGCTGGGACCGGAGCGGCTTCGGGCCGGAACTGGAGGCGTTCGTGACATCCTGCGGGAACGACGCCCCCCGTGCGGGCGACACGCCGTCGGTCGCCGACGCGCTCGCCGCCTCCGTGCTGGCCGACCAGGTGATGGAGGAGATCGACCGGGCCGGTAAGGACGGCCCGGGACACCTGCCGGACGCGGTCCGCGCCTCGGTGTAGGTGAGCCGTTGACCAGGGAGGGGTCCGTGGACCGGACGCGAGCGGCGGGCCGGACCGGGCGAGCACGGCAGGTCGCGTCGCCGGCCGTGCTCGGGTGGATCGCCGCCCGGCTGCGCGTACACCGGCCGCTGCTGGTGGTGTTCACCGTGGCGGCGGTGGCGGCGAACGTGTGCACGACGCTGGTGCCGGTCCAGATCGGCGCGGCGTTCGCCGAGGCGACCGGCGAGCGTGCCGACCTCGGCGTGCTGGCCGCCGCGGCGGTCGCCACCGCGCTGCTGGCGGCCGGCCGGTTCGCCGCCGACCTGCTCTCGCACGGCTCGATGGAGGTCCTCGCCCAGCGGGTCAAACGCAACGTGCGCGACGAGCTGTACCGCAGTCTGCTGGCCAAGCGCATGTCCTTTCACGACCAGCAGCGCATCGGCGACATCCTGGCCCGCGCCATCAACGACGCGCGGCTCGTCGACTACATGTTCAGCCCCGGCGTGTCCACCGCGTTCAACGCGCTGCTCGCCCTGGTGGTCCCGATCGTGTTCATCGCCTCGCTGAACGCCGAGCTCCTGCTCGCCCCCGGCGCGTTGATCGTGGTGTTCGCGGTCGCGCTGCGCCGGCACCTGCGGCGGCTGCAACCGCTGACGATGCGCATCCGGGAGACGTTCGCCGACCTGAACGAACGCTTCTCCACCACTTTGACCGGCATCGCGACCGTGAAGGCGGCCACCCAGGAGGAGCACGAGCGGCTCGCGTTCCGGCGGGCCGCCGCCGCCTACCGGGACGCCTTCGTACGGCGCGGCCGGGCGCAGGCCGTCTATCTGCCCGCGCTCAGCTTCGCCGTCGCGATGGCCGTCGGCGCCCTGCACTCCCTGTACCTGTACGGTCAGGGCGAGCTGACGCTCGCGCAGGTCGTCACCTACCTGGGCTGGCTGGTGGCGCTGGCGCAGCCGGTCACGTTGTCGGAGCAGGCCGTGCCGGTCGTCCAGGAGGGACTGGCCGCCGCCGCCCGGATGCGGCAGATCATCGACGGGCCCGGCGACCTTGAGGAGACCACCGGCGTCACGGTGGCCGTCGAGGGCGCGATCACCTTCGACCGGGTGACGTTGCGCCACGACGGCAGGGACATCCTGAGTGAGGTGTCCTTCCACCTGCCCGCCGGGCGCACGCTCGCCGTCGTCGGCCCCACCGGCAGCGGCAAGAGCATGTTGCTGAAACTCGTCGCGCGCATGTACGACGCCGACGAGGGGCGGGTGCTGATCGACGGCAGGGACGTACGCGACTGGGAGCCGGGCGCGCTGCGCCGTCAGATCGGCCACGTGGACCAGGAGATCTTCCTGTTCTCCAAGAGCGTGCTGGACAACGTCGCCTTCGGCGCACCCGCGGGGGCCGCGGAAGAGGACGTCAAGCGCGTCGCCAAACTGGCCTGCGCCGACGATTTCGTCCAGGAGATGGAGCACGGCTACGCCACCGTCCTGAACGAGGGCGGCACGACGCTGTCCGGCGGTCAGCGGCAAAGGCTGGCCATCGCCCGGGCGCTGCTCACCGACCCGCGTGTCCTCACCCTGGACGACGCGACGAGCGCGATCGACGCGCGTACGGAGGCGACCATCACCGAGGCGATCGAGCGGGCGACCACCGGCCGCACCACCGTGCTGGTCTCGCACCGTCCGGGCCAGATCCGGCGCGCGGACCTCATCGTGCTGCTGGACGCCGGCCGCGTCGTCGACCTCGGCGGGCACGACGAGCTGATGGCACGCTGCGCGCTCTACCGGGAGATCTACAGTGACTGACCTGTTCGCCGGCCTGCACGCCGACGCCTACGACCGCGTGTACGGCAACCGCCGGCTCCTGGTGCGCATCCTGGCCTACCTGCGCACCCAGCGTGGCACGATGCTGGGCTGCGCGGTCCTCGTCGTGGGGTCGGCCCTGCTGACCGCCTCGGTGCCCGTCGTCATCGCGCGGCTGATCGACGAGGTCGGCGGCGGGGCCGGGCTGGGCCTGTGGTTGTGCCTGTTCGTCGTCGTCGCCGCGGTGCTGGCGTGGGCGATGAACTGGGCGCGCCAGGCCGTCACCGCCCGGCTGGTCGGCGACGTGGTCTACCGGCTGCAGTGCGAGGCCGCCGACGCCGCGCTGGACAAGGACGTCGCCTTCCACGACGACAACTCCGTCGGGCGGGTGCTCAGCCGGGTCACCGGCGACACCGAGGGCTTCGGCTCGGTGATGACGCTCACCTTGAACCTGCTCAGCCAGTCGCTGCTGGTCCTGTTGCTCGGCGGCGTGGTGTTCTGGACCGACCCGGGCCTGGGTCTGATCATCGTGGCGGCGCTGCCGTTCCTGCTGGGGGCGGCGCTGGCCTTTCGCCGGATCGCCCGCACGGCGGCGGCCGCCACCCGGCGGGTGATGGCGAAGGTCAACGCCAACGTGCACGAGTCGATGATGGGCATCGCCGTCGCCAAGAGCTTCGGCCGCGAACAGACCGTCTACGACGACTTCGACGACGTCAACCGGCTGTCGTACCGGGTGTACGTGCGCCAGGGGCTCATCTACGCGGTCATCCTGCCGGTGCTGACCCTGCTGGCGGGGCTGGCGACGGCCGTCGTGCTCTACCAGGGCGGGCGTTTCGCGATGCTCGGCAGGCTCTCGCCCGGTGAGTGGTATTTCGCGCTGCAGGCGCTCGGTATGTTGTGGCAGCCGGTCACCCAGGCGGCGGCGTTCTGGAGCCTGTTCCAGCAGGGGCTGGCCGCCGCGGAACGGGTGTTCGCGCTGATCGACGACCGGGGATCGGTCGTGCGGGGAGGACAGGAGCCGGTGTCGCGCCTGGACGGTGAGATCGAGGCGCGCGGCCTGCGTTTCGGCTACGGCTCCGGCGGCCCCGTCTTCGACGGGCTGGACCTGCGGATCGCCGCGCGCGAGACGGTGGCGATCGTCGGGCGCACGGGGGGCGGCAAGTCCACCCTCGTCAAGATCATCGCCCGTGCGTACGACTTCCAGGGCGGCGAGCTGCTCGTCGACGGCCGCGACGTCCGCGCCCTGGACCTGACGGCCTACCGGCGGCGCGTCGGCGTCGTGCCACAGCACCCGTTCGTGTTCGCCGGCACGCTGACGGAGAACATCGCCTACGGCCGTCCCGGAGCCGGTCCGGCCGACGTCGAGCGCGCCATCGACCGGATCGGGCGCCGGGTGTGGAGGCGCAGCATGCCGATGTCCCCGCACGAGCGGCTCACCGACGGCGGCCGGGGGGTGTCGGTCGGGCAGCGGCAGCTCATCGCCGTGGCGCGGATGTTCGTGCGCGAGCCCGACATCGTGCTCCTGGACGAGCCGACCGCCAGTGTCGACCCCCTGACCGAGAGGGGCATCCAGAACGCGCTGGCGCGGTTGTTCGCCGGCCGGACCGTCCTGGTCATCGCGCACCGGCTGTCGACCATCCGGCGGGCCGACCGGATCCTCGTCCTGGACGAGGGCAGGATCGTCGAGGACGGCTCCTTCGACGAGTTGCTGTGCCGTGACGGGCCGTTCGCCGCTCTGTACGCCACCTACTACGCCCACCAGGAGACGGCGTGAGCGGCTCGGCGGCGGGTCCGCCGCCGAGCCGCTGCGCGCCGCACCCGCGGGAGTTCGACGCGATCCAGCGGCAGGCCTCGGCCGAGGGCGTGCGCTGCGTGGTGGGAGCCGTTCTGGTCAACCCGCGCGGCGAGGTGTTCCTGCAGCGCCGCGCCCCGCATGTGCGGCTGTTCCCCGGCTGCTGGGACATCGTCGGCGGGCACGTGGAGGCCGGTGAGACGCTGTGCGCGGCGCTCGCCCGCGAGATCGCCGAGGAGACCGGCTGGCATCTTGAGCGGGTCGGCGACCTGGTCAAGGTGTTCGACTGGGAGGGCGGCGACGGCACCCGGCGGCGCGAGATCGACGTGCTCGCCACCGTCACCGGAGACCTGGAACGGCCCCGCGTCGAACACGACAAATTCGTCGAGGCCGGCTGGCTGGACGCGGCGCGGCTGCGTGTCCTGGCCGCCGGCGGCGAAGAGACCGGCATGATCGATCTGGCTCTGCGCGCCCTCGCCATGCGCTCCCCCGCCGGGAACGCCCCACCTACCTGGAGACGCTGACGGCATGATCTCGCTCGCGCTGCCCAAGGGGTCCGCTCTGGAGCGGCCGGTCCTGGACCTTTTCACCGCCGCCGGGCTCGGCGTGCGCCGGACGTCTGGCCGCAGCTACCGGGCGAGCATCGAGTACGGCGGCCCGATCCAGGTCGTCTTCTTCAAGCCGCGGGAGATCCCGCTGGTCCTGCAGGACGGCGCCTTCGACTTCGGCGTCGCCGGCACCGACTGGATCGAGGAGACCGGAGCCAAGGTCGAGGTCGTCGAGGCGGTGGCGGCGGGCCGTCCGTGGCGCATGGTGCTGGCCGTACCGGCCGAGGGGCCCGCGGCCCTGTCCTCCGGCGCCCGCGTGGCCACCGAGTTCCCCGGCATCGGCCGGCGCTATCTGCGCGGCCGGGGGTCGGCGGCCGAGGTGGTGTACTCCTACGGCGCCAGCCAGGCCAAGATCCCTGAGCTCGCGGACGCCGTCATCGAGGTGCTCGAACCGGGCGCGTCCCTCGCGCCGGGCCTGCGGGTCCTCGACACGGTGCGCACCTGCGCGCCGCGGCTCATCGCCGGGCCGCACGCGTGGCGGGACGCCGGCAAACGCGCCCGGATCCAGAAGGTGGCCCTGCTGCTGGCCTCGGTGCGGGTGGGGGCGGCGCACGTGCTGCTGACGGTGCGCACGTCGGCGCGCGAGTTGCCGCGCGTCGCGCCGGCGCTGCCCCCGCGCTCATGGCGCGTCGGCGACCTGTCTGAGGAGGGCCCGGTGGTGGTGCAGGGGCTGGCGGTGCGGCGCGGCGTGGCCGAGACCATCGACGGCATCCTGGCCGCGGGCGCGGCCGACGTCGTGGTCTCCCCGGTCGGCCGGGTCGTGACCCATCCGCGGGGGACTTCGTCGCGGGAGCCGTGCCGGCCGTGAGGAGCGCGCCGCCCGTGGAACGCCGAATGATCGTCTGCGACCTGGACGGCACGTTGCTCGACTCGCGCGGCGAGCTGTCCGAACGCACCCGGGCGGCCGTGCGCCGCGTCCGGGCGGCCGGCCACGTGTTCGTCATCGCGACGGCGCGACCGGTCCGAGACACCCGGCATGTGGCCGCGGCCCTGAACGACACCGGCAACACCGGCAACACAGCCGACGCGAACAGCGCGGTCTGCGGCAACGGCTCCGTCGTCTACGACTTCGCCCGAGACGAGGTGGTCGATCACCACCCGTTCGCCGAGGCGGACGTGGCGAGGGCGCTGACGGCGCTGCGCGAACGCTTTCCCGGCATCCGGCTGGGCGCCGAGTGTCATCTGGAGCTGCTGCTGGAGGACGCCTTCGAGCTGGCCCCCGCGCTGGCCCGCGACGCCCGGCGGGTGCCGAGGCTGGAGGAGGCGATCGACTGGCACGGCGTCGGCAAGATCGTGGTCCAGTTGGAGGGGGCGGCCCGCGGGTACTACGAGAGCGTGGGCACGCTGCTGCCCGGGTGCGAGGTCACCGTGTCGGCGGACGTGTTCTGCGAGGTGACCCGCGCCGGAGTGACGAAGGCGGCCGCCCTGGAGGCGATGGCCGACCGGCTCGGCTTCGGCCGCGCGGGCGTGATCGCCTTTGGCGACATGCCCAACGACCTGCCGATGCTGACCTGGTCGGGGACGGCGGTCGCGGTCGCCAACGCCCATCCGGCGGTGCTCGCCGCAGCCCACGAGATGACCGCGTCCAACGACGACGACGGCGTCGCCGTATGGCTGGAGCAGTTATCAGAGAAGCATTGACACTTGTCTGATGAGTGCTCATTCTGGTCAAAGCTCCGGTTTGGGAGGTGCTTATGACCCGCCTGTTCGCCCGGTCGTCAATCGCCCTTTGCTTTCTGTTCACGCTCGTCGCCTGTGGAGGCTCGCAGGGAACCGCCCAGAACGCGGGGGCGAACGAGGCCACCGCCGCCGACCTGCGAGTGGGGGTCGCCTACAGCCGAGGCGGGCGCGGCGACAAGTCCTTCAACGACTCCGCGGGGGCGGGCGTTGATCAGGCCAAGGCCTCGCTGGGCATCGAGGTCAAGGAGCTGAGCCCGAACGCGGCCGGCTCCGACCTGGAGGAGATCCTGCGCCTCCTGGCCGAGACGGGCCACAACCCCGTCCTGGCCGTCGGCTTCTTCTACGCCCAGCCGCTCATGAAGGTCGCGCCCGCCTACCCGCGGACGCACTTCGTCATCATCGACGACGCGACGGTGAAGCTGCCCAACGTCACCAACGTGGTGTTCCGCGAGGAGCAGGCCAGCTACCTGGTCGGGGCCGCGGCGGCGCTGAAGTCCGCCACCGGACGGATCGGCTTCGTCGGCGGCGTGCAGACGCCACCCCAGGAGAAGTTCCTGGCCGGGTACGCGGCCGGCGCCCGCGCGATCGACCCGAAGATCCGGCTGTCGAGCGTCTTCATGACGCAGCCGCCCGACTTCAGTGGATTCTCCTCCCCGGACAAGGCGCGGGAGGCCGCCCGCGGCATGTACGACAGTGGCGCCGACATCGTCTACCACGCGGCCGGCGCCTCAGGGCTCGGCGTCTTCCAGGCGGCCAAAGCGGCACACAAGTGGGCCATCGGCGTCGACGTCGACCAGCGCCGCACCGTCGCCCCCGACCTGTCGGAGGTGATCCTCACCAGCGCCACCAAGCAGATCGACGTCGCGGTGCGGCGCGTCATCGAGGAGCAGGCGGCGGGCAAGGCGGTCTACGGGCTGCGCGAGTTCGGCCTCGACGAGGACGGCGTCGGCTACGCCACCACCGGCTCCGACCTCGCCGACATCCGGCCCCGGCTGGACGAGATCAGAAAGCGGATCATCGCCGGCGAGATCGACGTGCCGGTCGTCCCGTGAGGCGGCCTTCGACGACCTCCCCGGGCGTGCCGCTCGTCGAGCTTCGCCGCATCACCAAGCGCTACCCCGGCGTCACCGCCAACCGCGACATGAACCTCCTCGTGCGGCCGGACCAGGTGCACGCCGTGGTCGGCGAGAACGGCGCCGGCAAGTCGACCCTCATGCGCATCCTGTACGGCGAGGAGCGCCCCGACTCCGGCGACCTGCTGCTCGACGGCGTCCCCGTGCGGTTCCGGTCGCCCGCCGACGCCATCGCGGCCGGCATCGGCATGGTCCACCAGCACTTCCTGCTCGCCGAGAACCTGACCGTGCTGGAGAACGTGATCCTGGGCGCCGAGACCTCGCGCCGAGGGCTGCTCGACCGCCGCACGAGCGCCCGCGCTCTGCGCGACCTCGGCGAGCGGTACGGCCTGGCCGTCGACCCCGGCGCCCGGATCGAGCACCTGGGCCTGGGCGAGCGGCAGCGGGTGGAGATCCTCAAGGCCCTGTACCGGGGCGCGCGCCTCCTCATCCTCGACGAGCCCACCACGGTGCTCGCGCCCGGCGAGGTGCGGCGCCTGTTCACCAGCCTCGCCGAGCTGCGCGCTCAGGGCCTGGCCGTGCTGTTCATCTCGCACAAGCTCGACGAGGTGCTCAGCGTCTCCGATCACATCACCGTCATCCGCGCCGGAACCGCCGTGGGCGAGTTCGCCGCCGGCGACGCCGACCCGGGCGTGCTCACCCGGCTCATCGCCGGCGGCGACCTGCCGCCCGCCGCCCGCGGCGGGCGCACAGAAAGGGGCCCCGTCGTGCTGCGCCTGGACGGCGTGCGCACCGACGCCGTCCAGGCGGCCACCCTGGAGCTGGCCAAGGGCGAGATCCTGGGCATCGCCGGCGTCCAGGGCAACGGGCAGTCCGAGCTGATCGACGCGCTGGTGGGCACCCGCGAGACCACGGCCGGTACCGTGCGCCTCGGCGACCGTGACGCCACCCGGCTGGGCGTGCGCGGGCGCCGCCGCCTCGGACTGGCGTGCATTCCCGAGGACCGCCACCGCCACGCCCTGGCGCTGCCCGCCACGCTGTGGGAGAACGTCATGCTGGGCAGCGAGGACCTGCGCCGCCGCAGCCGGTGGCGCCTGGACCGCGCGGCCGCCCGGGAGGTCGCCGGACAGATCGGCGCCCGCCTCGGCATCGGCGCCCCCTCCCCCGACGTCCCCGCCGCCGCGCTGTCCGGCGGCAACCAGCAAAAACTCGTCGTCGGCCGGGTGCTGCGCGGCCGCCCCCAGGTGCTGCTCGCCGCCCACCCCACCCTCGGCGTGGACGTCGGCGCCCAGGCCGTCATCTGGGATCTGCTGCGCGAGGCCCGCGACGCCGGCCTGGCCGTCCTGCTGGTCAGCGCCGACCTCGACGAGGTGCTCGGCCTGAGCGACCGCGTACAGGTGATGTTGCGCGGCCGGCTGACGCCCGCCCTGCCGGTCGCGGAGCTCACCCGTCCGCGCCTGGTCCGGCTGATGACGGGCACAGGATGAACGCGATCACCGCCCGGGCCGGGAAGGTGCCGCGCGTGCTCGCCGCGCCGGCGCTCGCGCTGTTGCTGGCACTCGTCGTGGCCACGGCACTGCTGGCCGCGGCGGGCGCGTCGCCGGGCAGGACGTATGTGACGATGCTGGAGTTCGGCGCGCGGCCGGACTCGCTGGTCTCGGCCGTCAACCGGTCGGTCGTCTACTTCCTCGCGGGTCTCGCGGTGGCCGTCACGTTCCGCATGAACCTGTTCAACATCGGCGTGGAGGGCCAGTACCGCCTCGCCGCGCTGCTGGCCGCGGCGGCCGGCGCGCACCTGGACCTGCCGGCGCCCCTGCACGTGGCCGTCATGTGCGCGGTCGCCATGCTCGCCGGGGCCGTGTGGGCCGCGCTCGCCGCGCTGCTCAAGGTCTGGCGCGGTGTGTCGGAGGTGTTGTCGACGCTGCTGCTGAACTATGTCGCCACCGGGGTCGTGGCGTACCTGCTGGCCGAGGTGTTCGCCGCCGGCAGCACGACCGGGTCGACCTCGGAACTGCCACCCTCGGCCCGCCTGCCCGAGCTGAACGGCCTGCTCGCCCTGGCCGGGGTGACGCTCCCGGGCGGCGCGAGCCTCGGCGGGGCCGTGCTCGGTGCCGCGCTCCTGGGGGTGGCCGTACACCTGCTGCTCACCCGGACGCTGTTCGGGCACGACCTGCGGATGAGCGGGCTGAACGCCGCGGCGGCCCGCGTCCACGGCGTCGATCCCCGCCGCATGATCGTTGTGACGATGCTCGTCTCGGGCGCGATCGCCGGACTGGCCGGGCTGCCCCACCTGCTGGGCACCGCCTACCACTTCGGCCTGGACTTTCCCGCCGGGGCGGGCTTCACCGGCATCGCGGTGGCCCTGCTCGGCCGCAACACCCCGCTCGGCATCGCGCTCGCCGCCCTGCTCTTCGGCTTCCTGGAGCGCTCGGCGCTCATCCTCGACATCGAGGGCGTGCCCAAGGAGATCGTCACGATCATGCAGGGCGTCATCGTGATCAGTGTCGTGGTCGCGCACGAGGTGGTGCGCCGTGCCGAACGCCGGCGCGCCGCACGGCTGGTGCGTGCGCGCACCGAGCCCGAGGCCATACCGGCCCCGGCGCCGGGAGGGGTCTCGTGAACGCGCTGACACGGCGGCCGCTGCTGATCGTCCTGCTCGTGCTGCTCGCGGTGGCGGGCGTCCGCGCCCTCACCGGCGAGGCGCTCACCGACTCCGGCATGGTCGGCGCCGCACTCCGCCTCGCGGTGCCGATCGGGCTGGCCGCCCTGAGCGGACTGTGGAGCGAACGCGCGGGCGTCGCCAACCTCGGCATCGAGGGCATGATGATCATCGGGACGGTGTGCGGGGCGTGGGCGGGCCACTTCCACGGCGTCTGGGCCGGGGTGGTGGCCGGGATGCTGGGCGGCGCCGCCGCCGGACTGCTGCACGCCGTCGTCACCGTCACCTTCGGCGTCGACCAGGTGGTGTGCGGCATCGCCGTCAACATCCTGGCGGCGGGGGTGGCACGTTTTCTGTGCGTCGTCGTGTTCGCCGGCCTGCCCGGCGCCGGGGCCACCCAGTCGCCCCCCGTCACGGGCGAGGTCGGCACCGTGAGCGTGCCGCTGCTGGCGGGCGGCGCGGGCGGCGACCTGCTGGGCGACCTGGAACGCGGCGGCGTCTTCCTCCTCGCGGACGCCGCCGGCCTGCTGCGGGGGCTGCTGCACGAGGTGTCGTGGCTCACCGTGGCCGCCGTCGTGCTCGTCCCGGTCAGCGTCGTGCTCCTGTGGCACACCGCGTTCGGGCTGCGGCTGCGCTCGGCCGGGGAGCACCCGGCCGCGGCCGACTCGCTCGGCGTGCCGGTCCAGCGGATGCGCTACTGCGGTGTGCTGGTCTCCGGCGCTCTGGCCGGTCTGGCCGGCGCCTACCTCGTCACCGTCTCCTCCGGCCTCTACCAGGAGGGCCAGACCGGCGGGCGCGGCTTCATCGGCCTCGCCGCAATGATCTTCGGTAACTGGCGGCCGGTCGGCACGGCGGGCGGGGCGCTGCTGTTCGGCTACGCCGACGCCGTGCAGTTGCGCCAGGCGAGCGCGGTGCACACCCTGCTGCTTTTGGGCGCGATGCTGGCGTGGGCGGCGGCGATCGTCGTCGCGCGGCGGCGGCCCCGCCTGGCGGCGGGCGCGGCCCTGCTCGGCGCGGCCGCCTTCGCGCTCTTCCAGAACACCGGCTCGGTGCCCACCCAGCTCATCTACGTCACGCCGTACCTGACCACGCTGCTGGTGCTGGCCACGGTCGCCCAGCGGCTGCGCATGCCCGCCTATGTCGGCCTGCCCTACCGGCGGGGAGGTGGCTGACCATGACGCACGTGCCGCGCCCCCGGGTGCTGGCCTACCTGGACCGCTGGTCCGCAGCGCCCGGACAGCGCGTGAGCGTGCACGCGAGCGGGCCCGCCGGAGCCGCGCAGGTCGAGGTGGTCGACCTGGTGAGCCAGACCGTGCTCGGCCAGGCGATGCCGGTCACCGTCGAGCCGCGGCGCCTGCTGACCGGCTCCCACCTGGAGGCCGCGGGCGTGCCGGCCCCCGCCCGGGGCAGCGTCGCGCTGTGGCTGCGCCCGCACGGGGCCGGCGCCCGGCAGGTCGTGGCGGAGCTGGACACCGGCGACCGGCGGCTGCTGATCACCCTGGACGAGACCGGGCGCCCCGAGACCGCCCTCGAGACCGGATCCGGCGTCCTGCGTGCGGGAGCGGGCTCGGTCCTCCCCCAGGGGGCGTGGTCGTTGCTGGTGGCCGCCTGGACGGCGGAGCCCCGCGGCACCCGGCTGCGCCTCGCCATCCGAGGAGCTGTGCGCGACGACGCCTCCGCGCACCGGGCGGACCTGCCGCTGCCGCCGGCGACCGCGACCCTGCGCTTCGGCGCGGGCTCCGGCCACCGCGACCCGTACGCCGGGCGCCTGGCGCTGCCCCTGCTGACCGGCGACGCGCTCACTCCCGGCGACTGCGACACCCTGACGGGCCTGACCACCGGCCCGGCCCTGGCCGGGCACCTGGGCACCGGTCTGCTCGCCCTGTGGGACCCGGCCGCCGATCCGGGCGGCCCCGTCGTCGCGGACGTCAGCGGAAACGCCCGGCACGCCCGCGCCGTCAACCGGCCGCTCGCCGGGCTCGTCGGCCCCGGCGAAGACGGCAGCCGCACCGCCCTCCAGCTCAGCCCCGAAGACCTGGACGACGCCCGCTGGCCGCGGACGTGCGCGGTGACCGTACCCGCCGACGCCGGCTCGACCGTGCTCGGCGTGCGGGTGCGCGCCGGAGGCGACTGCCACGGTGACTCCCACGGTGACTCCCACGTCGTCCCGCTCGTCGTCGCCCCCACCGGCCCGGCGCGCCCGATCGCGGTCGTCCTGCCGACGTTCACCTACCTGGCCTACGCCAACCACCGCCAGTCCAGCGAGGCCGAGTACTTCGGCGACTACTCGCACGTGACCGACCGGCGCATCGAGCTGTCGGGCACCGACGTCTACCTCAACGCCCACCGCGACCTCGGTCTGTCCCTGTACGACCAGCGACGCGAGGGCGGCCCCGTCTACCACTCCTGCGGGCGGCGCCCGGTGCTCAACCACACGCCGGACTACCGGTGGTGGATGACCGGGGCGCCCCGGCACTTCGCCGCCGACCTCCTGCTGCTGCGCTGGCTGCACGCCGAGGGCTTCGCCTTCGACGTCCTGGCCGACGAGGACGTGCACACCGGCGGGGCCGCCCTGCTGGCGCGCTACCGCGTCGTGCTGACCGGCAGCCACCCCGAGTACGTCAGCGCACCGGAGCGCGAGGCCGTCGCGGCGTACGTGTCCGGCGGCGGACGGCTCATGTACCTGGGCGGCAACGGCTTCTACTGGGTGACCGGCGTCGACCCACGCCACCCGAACGCGATCGAGGTACGCCGCGGCCACACCGGCGCCTGGTGGGACAACGAGCCCGGAGAGGACGTCCTCACCTCCACCGGGGAGCCCGGCGGGCTGTGGCGCGAGCGCGGCCTGGCACCCCAGGGACTGCTCGGCGTCGGCTTCACCGCCCAGGGCTGGGGCCCGGCACCCGGCTTCACCCGCCTGCCCGACAGCTACCGCGCCGAGGCGGCCTGGGTGTTCGCCGGGATCTCCGATCCGGTCATCGGCCGCCACGGGCTCGCTCTCGGCGGCGCGGCCGGAGACGAGATCGACCGCGCCGACCCCGACCTCGGCACCCCTCCGGGCACCCTGCTGCTCGCCACGTCCGCGGGCGGGCACAGCGGCCACTACCAGAACGCGCCGGAGGAGGCCCGCCTCGGCGCGGACGCCGTCCGCGCCGACATGACGCTGCGCCTGACCCGGGCGGGCGGCGCCGTCTTCGCCACCGGATCCGTCAACTGGGTGGCCAGCCTCGCCTGCTGTGACGGCGACGTGCGGCGCGTCACTCGAAACGTCCTGTCCCGGTTCCTTTCACCGAAACCCTCCAAGGAGTGACGTGACCTTCGTCAGGACAAAGGCGCACGCCTACCCCTATCCCCGCACCTCCGGTGAGCTCACCGAGGAGCACCTGAGTATGCCCGCCACGACGCTCACGGCGATCGCGCGGCACCCGGTGACCGTGTATCCCGACACCGCCGCCCTCTACCACCGGCTGGCCCGTGAGAT
The DNA here is from genome assembly GCF_040635605.1 of Streptosporangium sp. NPDC006930. Lineage (NCBI taxonomy): Bacteria > Bacillati > Actinomycetota > Actinomycetes > Streptosporangiales > Streptosporangiaceae > Streptosporangium > Streptosporangium sp. NPDC006930. The sequence continues at coordinate 57,009 of NZ_JBEYID010000026.1, forward strand.
GGCCGACGAGCTGCGCGACAACAACCTGCGCGGCGAACCCACCCGCTGGATCCTGCCCGTAGGCCCCAAGGCGCACTATCCGCTGCTGGCGCGCATCTGCAACCAGGAGCGCATCAGCTGGGCCGAGGTGCACGCCTTCCACATGGACGAGTTCCTCGACTGGCAGGGCCGCCCCGTCGAGCCGTCACACCCGTTCAGCTTCCGCGGCTACTGCGACCGCAACCTCTACCAGCTGCTGGACCCCGCGCTGCGCCCTCACCCCGGCAACGTCGTCTACCCCGACGTCCTCGACCCCGACGCCTACGGCGCCCGCCTGCGCGAGGTCGGCGGGGCCGACACGTGTTTCGCGGGCTTCGGCTACCGGGGGCACCTCGCCTTCAACGAGCCGCCCTCGAGCCGCTGGCACCAGTACACCGTCGAGGAGTTCGCCGCATCCACCACGCGGATCGTCACCCTGCTCGACGACACGCTCGTGGCCCTTTCGCACCGCCTGACCGGCGGCTACACCCAGCCCATCCCGCCGATGGCCATCACGCTGGGCATGGCGGAGATCCTTTCCGCCCGGCGGCTGCACCTCATCACCGACGGCGGCGCGTGGAAGCGGTACATCGTCCGCGTGCTGCTGCTGACGACCGAACCTGAGGTGTCGCTCCCGGTCACGCTGGCGCACCGGCACCCCGACGTGCGCGTCTCGGTGGACGCCGACAGCATCGCCCCGTGCGCGGTGGGGCTGGGCGCATGACCCCGCCTTTCGCCCGATCCCCTCACCAGGCGCCGTAGTGGTGGCCGCGAGAAAGATGGTGCCCCAGTGACCGTGCTCGCGCTCGGCGCCTACACCCTGGACCTCTACATGTTCGGCGGCCGTCTGCCGGCGGCCGGCGAGAGCGTCAACGCCGCCGAGTACGCCACCGCGCACGGCGGCAAGGCGGCGAACGTGGCGGTCGCGGCGGCCCGGCTCGGCGCGCCCGCGCGTTTCGCCGGCTGCCTGGGCGAGGACGCCGACCGTTCGGCGGCGCTGGCGGCGCTGCGGGCCGACGGCGTCGAGGTGGACGACTGCGCGATCGCCAAGGGCGTGGCCACCGGGCGCAGCTTCGTCTACGTCGACGACCAGGGGCGGCAGATCGTGATGACCTGGCCGGGGGCGGCCGACCTGCTGGCCCCGGAGCGGGCGGCCGCGGCGGCCGCGCGTCTGCCGGCCGGGTCGGTTCTCGTCCTGCAGGGCGAGATTCCGGTGGTGACCTCGTGCGCGGCCGCGGCGGCCGTCTCGCCGGGAGTCCGCGTCCTGGTCAACCCCAGCCCGGCCGAGGCGTTCCTGGGAGCCGACGGGGCGGACCTGCTGAGCAGGGCCGACGTGGTGGTGCTCAACGAAGGAGAACTGGGCGTGCTGGCCGGCGGCCGCACCGCGGACTCGTCGCGGTCCCTGGGCCTTCGTACGAAAGGAGGCACCGTGATCGTCACCCGGGGCGAGCGGGGGGCCGAGATGAGCGACGATCACGGCACTATGCTGGTCGACGCACCCCGCGTGGACGCTGTCGACACGACCGGAGCGGGCGACGCCTTCACCGGTACGCTGGCCGCCACCCTGCGCGCCGGGCTGAGCCTGGCGGCCGGGGTCCGACTCGCCTGCAGGGTGGCCGCAGTCTCGGTCACGCGCCGTTTCTGCGCGCCCAGTTACCCGTCCGCCGGAGAGCTCGGCCTAGCCCCTCTCCACGGTCCACCGGCGCAGGAGATATCCCCATGACACCACGACCGCACACCCTGGCCGTCAGGATCCGCGACCGGCTCCGCCTCCTCATCGTCGAGCAGGGCCTGCGCCCGGGCGACAAGCTGCCGTCGGAGAACGAGCTGATGAACCTCTTCGACGCGGGCCGCACCAGCATCCGCGAGGCGTTCAAGCTCCTGGAGCAGGAGGGCGTCATCCAGGCGCGTCACGGCGACGGCCGCTACCTCACCGCGCAGCCGAGCCTGGATCGTCCGCTGACCCGCCTCGAAGGCGTGACGGAGATGCTCGCCAGCCGCGGTTTCACCGCCGACGACACCGTCTTGGACGTCGCCTCGGTCGAGCCGGACCGCCATCAGCGCGAGGTGCTGCGGCTGGCGCCCGGTGAGACGATCGTGCGCCTGGAGCGGCTGCGCCGGCACCGCGACGACGCGTTGCTCTACTCGATCGACCTGTTTCCGCGTCGGCTCGTCCGTCTCCCGCTGGACGAGGTCGACTGGTCCGGGTCGCTGTTTCAGCTGCTCACCGAGCACGGTCACACGATCGCGTACGCGGTCACCCAGGTCCGTGCCGTCACCCTCGACTCGGCGCAGGCCGAGCGCATCGGCGGCACCGAGGCCGGCGGCGCGTGGCTGCTGCTCATCCAGACCCACCACGACAGCGCTGGGCGGCCCCTGCTGTTCTCGCAGGACTACCACCGAGGCACCGACTTCTCCTTCCACCTGGTGAGGCGCCGTGACTGACCCCCCGGTAACCGGCACTGTGACCGGCACTGTGACCGGCACTGTGACCGGCGCGCGCCGCCGCCACGTCGTGTTCGACCACGACGGCGCGCCCGACGACCTGCTGGCGCTGCTGCTGCTGACCCGCTACGAGAACGTCGATCTGCGCGGTGTCGCCGTCACCCCGGCCGACTGCCTGCCCGCGCCCGGCCTGTCGGCCACCCGCAAGATCCTCGCGTTGGTGGGCCGGGACGTACCGACGGCGCTGGGCGTGCTGCCCGGCCGCAACCCTTTTCCGCTCGCCTGGCGGATCGACGCCCTGCGGGCGGACGCGCTGCCCGTGCTCAACCAGCGCGGCCGCACCGTCCCCACAGGTCAGGCGCCCCCGGCGCACGAGCAGCTCGCCACCTGGCTGGCGCAGGCGCCGGGACCGGTCACCGTGCTGGCCACCGGCCCGCTGACCAACATCGCCTGGTGCCTGAAGCACCACCCTCGGCTCGCGGCGCGCATCGAGGAGATCGTGTTCATGGGCGGCGCCCTGGATGTCGCGGGCAACGTCCACCAGCCCGGCCACGACGGCACCGGCGAGTGGAACGTCTACTGGGATCCCGACGCCGTCAAGTGCGTGTTCGACTCCGACGTGCCGATCACCATGTTCCCGCTGGATGTGACCAACCGGGTGCCGGTGACCGCCGACTTCGTCGAGATCTTCGGCCGTGCGTACGGCGAGCACGTGAGCGATTTGGCCGGGTCGCTGCTCGCGCTCACCTTCGGCACGCTGGAGACCACCGGGCTGCCCTACTGCTGCTGGGACAGCCTCACCACCTCCTACCTCGCCGACCAGGACATCTGCACCTTCGAGACGGTGCGCTGCGATGTCGTGACCCGGAGCGCGAGCCAGGGACGAATCGTACGAAGTGCCGGCGGGCGCGCGGTCCGCTGTGCCCGGTCGGTCGACGCCGACCGGTTCTACCGGCACTTCGTCACCACCCTCGCCCCGCGCGGGCGATGACCTCAACGACAGAAAGGATCATGCGATGAGCACGAGAACGATGGATGCGGGCGAGCGGATCGCCGCGCCTCTTTTCGGCCGCCGCCGGATCCTGTCCGTCTTCTGGCTGGCCGAGGACGAGATCTCCTTCTACGGGCTGCCGCTGCTGCTGTGCCGGGTACCGCACGTGGTCAGGGCGACGGTCGGCCGAAGCGTGACGGAGGCCGGCCAGGCGCTCGGCGGAGGGGACTTCGACGTGGTGGTGCTGCCGGTCGCGACGGTGCCGCAGGTGGTGGCCGCCGCCGGTACGCCCTGTGGCCGCACCAGGGTGCTGGCACTGATGCGAACGGAGGAGGCGCGCCACCTGTCCCCCGTCGCCGGCGACCACGGTGTCGACGGCTGCCTGCTGTGGGACGTGGTCAACGTCGCCGGATTGTCCGACGCCTTCGCGCACCTGCTCAGCGGCGACCTGCCCACCCTGCCGGTCGCGCCGTCCGTGTCGCCGTCTGCGCCGCCGGTCGCGTCTTCCCCCCAGACCGCCGGCGCCGAGCTGACCGACCGGCTGACCGAGCGCGAGCACACGGCGCTCGCCCTGCTGCTGCGCGGAATGAGCAACAACCAGATCGCCCGCGCCATGGGCATCTCGATCCACGGCGTCAAACGGCACGTCTCGAACCTGCTCGTGAAGTTCGACTGCTCCAACCGGACGGAGGTGGCGCTGGTCGCGCAGCGGCTGGGACTCAGCTCCGCCACCGGTGTCCCCCGCGTCAACCCGGCGGTCAGGTGAAGGGCGGCACCGCCGCCCTTCCCGAATTCGCATATCGCCCGTACCCCGCAGTGACCGAAGAGAAGTGGAGCGACAATGGACGTCCCCCCCATGGAACTCAGTGGTCGCGTTCCCCTCGTGCGCGCCGACGATCTCGACGCCGACATGCAGAAGGCGGCGCAGGCCATCAGGACCCAGCTGACCGACTGGGGCTTCATGGCCGCCGAGGTCCCCGGCCTCGGCGCACGCGTCCGCACCATGATGGAGGAATTCGCCTCGGCGTGCCGATCGGCGGAGCCGCGGCTGGCCGACTACGCGCAATCGTCGGTACCCCAGCTGTCCGTCGGCGGCACGCACGGGTTCTTCCCCTACAACTCCGAGATCCCGCGCCTGGCCAACGGCGTGCCCGATCCCAAGGAGTTCATTCACGTCAGCGGGGCGCTGCTGGCCGACCAGCCGCCCGGCGCCGGTGACGTCCTGCGCGCCTTCCCGGCGTTCGGGGCGGCGGCGGCCGGCGTGTTCGACACCGCGTTCCGGCTGATCTCCCTGTTCGGCGAGGTCGTCCGCGGCATGATGGCGCCCGGCACCCCCGAGCTGGACCTGTCGCGGGAGGCCACGAACCTGCGGGTGATCCGCTACCGGGACGTGGGCGACCGCGAGGTGCTGGCGCACGAGCACTCGGGCATCCAGATGCTCGGCCTGCAGCTGCCGCCTTCCGACCAGGGGCTGCAGTACGTGCTGCACGACGGCACCTGGGTGGAGCCGGTGATCGCCGGCACCGACGTGGTCCTGTGCAACATCGGCCGGATGTTGACGAGTGCCTCCGACGGGCGTTTTCGGCCGTCGACGCACCGGGTGCACACCAAGCCCATGCCGTCCGGCTACGAACGTCTGTCGTCGGTGCTGTTCGCCTACCCTCCGCACAAGGCACCCCAGTGGAAGATGGTCGACGGTGAGGTGGTGACGCTCGACGCGACGTGGGGCGACTTCATCGAGAGCCGGTTCCAGGGCCTGGGCGAGCGGCAGCCGGAGTCCTGACGAAGAGAGGTCCTGGTAGTGACGAGGAAATTCCCCACGAAGTAGTATCTGACCTGCGGCGACGGCCGCGTTTGACGGATTGCTGATCACTGCCGCTACGTTCGTTCCGGTTTCGTCCGGTACGGCAGGTACAGGTGGTGCGTCGTCCGAGAAGATGTTCTCCGAGGAGCGGCTGGAGCAGCCGCGCTCGTCCCCGGAGTTCACCGGCGATGAGTCGATCCGGTATTTCACGCCGCCGACGGCGAGTGTGGCCTTCGTCGATCCGGGCAAGGGGCGGGGACCGGTAGACCGGCTGGGCATGCCGGTCCAGCCGGGCACCCCGCCCTGGCTCGGGTTCGTGCCCGGCGACGTGACCGCCGCGCCGCCCGCGGCAATGGCACGGGCGGCCGGAACACGGTCATTCACGGCGGCCAGGTGCTGTCCACCCACACCTATGTCTCCAACCAATGGTCAACCCGTTTAAAAAGAGTCAACCGGATTACTGGACAATTCCCGCGCGCTATGGCCTACGGTCGAGCGAATAGCCTGTGGCCGGCGAGAGATATGACGGGCGTTGAGACATCCGTCTCGTTGCGCGAAACGGAATTTCATGCCCTCGCCAAGGGCTCTGACCTGCTGCCGACCTTGCTGAACTGCGAAAAGCCGCCTTTGGCCAGCAGAACGGGTGTGTGACTTCGACGGATAAAGGCGGCCGTTTCGACTTTCCGGATGATGCGGGCGACTTGCGGGGGGATGAGCGTTCGCGACACGCCATTAGAGTCAAATTCATGGAATGGAACTTTCAAGCGGCCGAAGACCTCGCAGCTGCATTGCGTGCCGGTGAAGTGAGCTCGGTGGAACTGGCCGACGAGGCGATCGCCCGTATCGAGCGGGACGACAAAGCGATCAACGCGATCTGCGTACCGGACTTCGACCGTGCGCGGGCCGCCGCGCACGGTGCCGACCTGGCGCGCGCCCGGGGCGAGGACCGGCCGCTGCTCGGCATTCCGGTGACGGTCAAGGAGTCGTACAACGTCGCCGGGCTGCCCACGACCTGGGGCATGCCGGCGCACCGGAGCTACATGCCGGCCGAGGACGCGGTACAGGTGTCGCGACTCAGGGCCGCGGGAGCGGTGGTGCTCGGCAAGACCAACGTGCCGTTGGGGCTGCAAGACATACAGAGCTTCAACGAGATCCACGGCACCACCAACAACCCGTGGGATCACGGTCGCACGCCGGGCGGATCCTCCGGCGGATCGGCGGCGGCCCTGGCGTCCGGGTTCGGCGCGCTGTCCATCGGCTCCGACCTCGCCGGTTCGCTGCGCACCCCCGCGCATTTCTGCGGTGTCTACGCGCACAAGCCGACACTCGGACTGGCGGCGAACCGCGGTATGGTCCCGCCGTCCGAGCCGGCATTGCCGATCGACCTCGACCTCGCCGTCGTCGGCCCGATGGCGCGCACCGCCCGTGACCTCACGCTCCTGCTCGACGTCATGGCCGGACCGGACCCGCTGACGCTCGGCGTGGCGCACGACTTGACGCTGCCGCCCGCCCGCCACGAGCGGCTCTGCGATTTCCGGGTCTTGGTCCTTGAGGAGCATCCGCTGATTTCGACCGGGTCCGCTGTGCGGGCGGGCGTGAACCGGGTGGCAGACGCGCTCGTCGACGGCGGTGCCCGCGTCGAACGGCGCAGTCCGCTGCTGCCCGATCTGACCGAAGCCGCGATGCTCTACATGCAGTTGCTGGTTTCGGGCTCCGTCGCGCGTTTTCCCGTCGAATCGCACGAGCGGCTGCGGACCCGCGCCGCCGGACTGAGCGCGGACGACCGCAGTCTTGACGCCGTGCGGTTGCGCGGCATGGTGTTCAGCCACCGCGACTGGATGGAGGCGGACAACCGTCGCGAGGTCCACCGCCACGGCTGGCGGCAACTGTTCGCCGAGTTCGATGTCGTGGTGTGTCCGATCACGCCGACGCCCGCGTTCCCGCACGACCACAGCCCCAATCCGCTGGAACGGTGGATCGACATCGACGGCGTCGAGTACCCGTACTTCGACCAGCTCGTCTGGGCCGGTCTGGCCACCATGCCCGGCCTGCCGGCCACTGCCGTACCGGCGGGCCGGTCCCCCGAGGGTCTGCCGGTGGGAGTGCAGCTCATCGGTCCGATGTTCGAGGACCGCACCCCGCTGCGGCTGGCCGAACTGCTCGAGCAGAAGATCGGCGGCTTCCACTCACCGAGATAGAGCATATCGCCGGGTATCCGCTGGCTGCCGGGGCGCCGTTTCCCGGGAAGGGAGTTCACCGACGCCGGTGGCGGAGTGCTCGCTGCTCGGCGACGTCGAGTGCGGGTGTGAGGGGGGCGAGCGTGGCGCGAAGGAGGTCCGGTAGTGAGCCGGACGGCACGACGAGCCCGCTGGTCGTGGAGGACGAGACGGTCGTCTGCAGCCACTGCTCGAGCGCCACGCGAACCGCGGCGGCCACGCTCGCCGCGAGCACCCGTGCGGTGTGCGGGTCGCCGTCGCCGAGACGTTCGGCGATCGCATCGGTGAGGGGGTGCTCGATCGCGGTGGTGGTTTCGACGAACGCGTCGCGCAGCGCGGGGCGGGTGGTGATCAGCAGCAGCGCGCCCTGGCCGGATTCGTCCGGGGCGGTGTACTGATCCACGATCGCCTCGATGACGGCGTCGGCGAGGCCGACGCCGCGGGGCCGGCCGGTCACCGCCGCCGCGACCCGCGCCTCCCGTTCGCCGGCGACGGCGGCGACGATCGCCTGTTCGCGGCTGGAGAAGTAGTTGTTGTACGTCCTGGGTGAGACGCCGGCGGCCTCGGCGATGTCATCGACGCGCACGTTGTCGGGTCCACGCTCAAGAGCCAGCCGCAGGGCCGCCGTGCGCAGGGCCTCTCGGGTGGCCTGCTTCTTCTGCTCGCGCAGCCCCGTGCGTCTCGTCGTCACCGTCTCAGCATCTCACCTTGAATGCGTGTACGCAAACTTGCCTACACGCAACTTTTTTCCTAGCCTGGGCGTCCTCTCACCTCGGGCGAACAAGGGAGTGCACATGATCACGGATGTCGTCATCGTCGGCGGCGGTCCGAACGGGCTGATGCTGGCCTGCGAGCTGAGCCTGGCGGGGGTCCGGCCGGTCGTGCTGGAGCGGTTGCCGGAGCCGAGCGAGGAACCGAAGGCGAACGGATTGCTCGGCCAGGTCGTCAGGCTGCTCGACCGCCGGGGGCTGTACGAACGTCTCAGCGGCAGCCCGGAGCCGCCACGGCCGAACTCCGCCTACTTCATGTTCGGCGCGCTGGGCCTGGACCTGAGTCTGCTGGAGGACAGCCCCGTCTACGCCCTGCCGGTGCCGCAGCGACGCATCGTGCAGGTTCTGCAGGAGCGCGCCGTCGAGTTGGGCGTGGAGATCCGGCGCGGACATGAGGTCGTCGGCCTGTCGCAGGACGACGAGGCGGTCACCGTCGACGTCGCGGGCCCGGGTGGGACCTACCACCTGCGGGCCCGGTACCTTGTCGGCGCGGACGGAGCCCACAGCGTCACCCGCAAGCTGTCGGGCATCGGATTCCCCGGAGTCACCTACGACCGGATGACCGTGCGCTCGGCGCATGTGACGGTCCCGGCGGACCGGGTCGATCCCGCGACCGGTGCGCTGAACGTGCCCGGCTACGGCGCCGTTTCGCCGTTCATGCCCCACCGCACCGAGCACGGAGGGTTCTCCTACGCGCCGATGCCCGGCCACCCGCCGCTGCTCAGCACCACGGAGTGGGACCAGCCCATGACCGAGGCCTCGATGAGCCTGGAGGAGTTACGGGCGAGCATCCGCCGCGTGCTCGGCGTCGAGGTGCCGCTCGGCCCGCCCGACGGCCAGGGACCGCACGTGCTGCGCCGGCTGAGTGGCGGTAACACCCGGGTCGCCGAACGCTTCGCCGACGGCCGGGTGTTCCTGATCGGCGACGCCGCTCACGTGTACGCCGCCACGGGGGGCGGTCCAGGGCTCAACCTCGGCCTGCAGGACGCGGTCAATCTCGGCTGGAAACTCGCCACCGAGATCCGGGCGGGCGCCCCGTCCGGACTGCTGGACAGCTACGAGACGGAGCGGCGATCGGCCGCCCGGCGCATGGTGCTGAACGCGCAGGCGCAGGCGGCCCTGATCGCCCCCGGCAGCGATGTCACCGGACTGCGCGAGGTGTTCACCGAACTGCTCCGCGACCCGGACACCGTGCGGCGCCTGGCCGAACTCACCGCGGGCGCCGACGTCCGCTACGACATGGGCGCAGGCGAGGCGCATCCTCTGACCGGACGGTTCGCCCCGGACCTGGACCTGCACACCCCGGCCGGTCCGGTCCGGCTGGCCGAGCTGACCACAACCGCACGCCCTTTGCTGCTCGACCTGACCGAAGAGGCGTCGCTGGCAAAGGCCCTCGCCCTGCGGCACGACCAGGTCGATGTCGTCACGGCGCGCTCCCAGGCCCCCGCGCCCACCGCCCTGCTCCTTCGACCGGACTGCTATGTGGCCTGGGCATCCGCGTCACCCCGGCCCGATCCCACGGAGATCGCGACACTCCGGGCAGCCTTGCGGCGGTGGTTCGGAGTCACCAAGCCTGCCCACACCTGAGGCAGCCGGCGCCGGTCCGGCATCCGTTCCGGCCCCGAGCATCAAGAGAGGTGGCACTGAACATGGTTCGTCGGACCCCTACCTGATGTGGGTGAAGAAGTCCAGGACGTCCCCGGCGAGCAGCTCCGGCACCTCCATCGCGGCGAAGTGGCCACCGCGCTCGAACTCCGACCAGTGCCTGATGTCGTACAGCCGCTCGGCCAGCGGTCGCACCGACTGCGTGATGTCGTGCGCGAACACCGCCACGCCGACCGGCACCGGGCACGGCTCGACCCGCCGCGCGGCCTCACGTGCCAGCCGCGCCGAGGAGGCCGCGGTGGCGGTCAGCCAGTACAGCGAGATGTCGGTGAGCATCCGCTCGTCGCCGATCCGCGAGCGCGGGTCCGTCCACTGCGCGAAGCGCTCGGCGATCCAGGCCAGCTGGCCGACCGGCGAGTCGGTGAGCGCGTAACCGATGGTCTGCGGGGTGGTGGCCTGCAGAGCCTGGTACGGCGGGCGGTTGGCCATCAACCGCCTGACCTTCTCCAGCCGGGCCTCGTCCGCTTCCGACAACTCAAGGCCGGCGTCGGGGTCCGGCCGGGTCGGCAGGTAGTTGACGTGCACCCCGACGACCTGCTCGGGTGCCACCGAGCCGAGCGCCATCGAGATGCCCGAGCCGAAGTCGCCGCCTTGTGCGCCGTAGCGCTCGTACCCCAGACGGCGCATCAGCTCGGCCCAGGCCCGCGCGACCCGGACGATGTCCCAGCCGCGCTCGTGGGTCGGCCCGGAGAAGCCGAAGCCCGGGATGGAGGGGATCACCAGGTGGAAGTCGCGCGACAGTGGCTCGATCACGTCGAGGAACTCCAGGAACGACCCCGGCCAGCCGTGGGTGAGGACGAGCGCGAGCGCGTCCGGCCTCGGAGAGCGGACGTGGACGAAGTGGATGTTCTGGCCGTCGATCTCGGTGGTGAAGTGCGCGAGCTCGTTCAGCTTGACCTCGTGCGCCCGCCAGTCGTAGCCGGTGCGCCAGTGTTCGGCGAGTTCCTTCAGCCGCGCCAGCGGGAAGCCGTAGTCCCATCCGGCCTCGGCGACCTCGTTGGGCCAGCGGGTGCGCGAGAGCCGGTCGGCCAGGTCGTCGAGGTCTGCCTGGGGGATGTCGATGCGGAACGGCTTGATCATGGTCTTGGCTCCAGGGGATTCGCCCGGCGCCCGGATGTTCGGACGGGCCGGTGTCGATGAGGTCGGTGCGGACGGCGAGGGGCGGCGGGTGCCGGTTTCGAACCACGCTCGCGCGGGTGTCCGCGGCGTGCCGGAAAGTGATCGGTTCTCGCGTGTTCAGACGGTCGTGGCCGGCATCGTTTTGTTGGCGTGACCAACGTTGGCGTCGCCCACTATATACAGATTTATTGGTCATACCAACGATGTATGGTGGCTGGTGTGGAAAAAACACCCGCCCGCCTAGCTGCGAAGCCGAGCTGGCTGCTCACCCAGCTGGCGGTGCACGCCCACCGCCTGGCCTCCGACGGCTTCGCCGAGGTGGGGGCGCGCGGATACCACTACCGGATCCTGGCCGCGCTGGAGGAGTTCGGGGTGGCCAGTCAGGCCGAGCTCGGCCGCCGGTGCAACATGGACCGCAGTGACGTCGTGGCGGCGATCAACGAGCTGGCCGGGCAGGGCCTGGTCGAGCGGACACCGGACCCCGATGACCGAAGGCGCAACCTGGTGACCCCCACCCCGGCGGGTGATCGGCAGCTGCGGCGCCTGGACCGGGCGCTCGACAAGGCGCAGGAGGACCTGCTCGGACCGCTCGCGGCCGAGGACCGGCAGGTCCTGACCCGTCTGCTCACCCAGCTGCTCGCACACCACCAGCGGGGGTGAGCGGCGCACGGATCGCGCCGAGGCCGGCCGGGACGGAGAAAAAGCCGTTGATCACCCTCGCCGCGCGAGGGAAAGCTGTACCAAATCACTGGTGAAGAGAACCCGCGAGGAGCCGGTCGTGGCGAGTGGCTTGATGGTCGTCCTCGTGCTGGGCGTCATCATGGTGGCGGGAGCCTCGGTGCAGCGGCTGGCGGGAATCGGGTTCGCGCTCGTGTCGGTGCCCGCGCTGGTGCTGCTGCTGGGCCCGGCCGAGGGCGTGGTGCTCGCCAACTGCGCGGCCGGCGCCATCAGCGCGGTCGGCCTCGCCGGCACCTGGCGCCAGGTGCGCCTGGCCGCGATGGTCCCGCTGGTCGTCGCGGCCGCCTGCACGGTACCGGCCGGGGCCTGGGTGGCCGCCCGCCTGCCCGAGCCGGTGCTGCTGGCCGGTATGGGGGTGCTGGTGAGCGTGGCCGTGGCGCTGGTGATGTGGGGTGCCCGGGTGCCGGCCCTGCGCGGCGTCAAAGGCGCGGTGGCCGCCGGTGCCGCGAGCGGGTTCATGAACTCCTCGGCCGGAGTGGGCGGCCCCGCGGTCTCCCTGTACGCGGTGAACGCGGGCTGGACGGTACGGGAGTTCGTGCCGAACGCCCAGTTCTACGGGGTGGTGGTGAACGCCTTCTCCGTGACGGCCAAAGGCGTGCCGCAGCTGCCCGCCCCGGTCTGGTTGCTGGTCGCGGCCTCGATCGCGGCGGGCTCGGCGATCGGCGCGGCACTGGCTCGGCGGGTTCCGGAAAGGCCGGCCCGGCTGGTGGTGCTGCTGCTCGCGCTGGGCGGCGGGCTCACCACGCTGGGCAAAGGACTGTGGGAGCTGTGAGCGGGCCACCTCGCGTCGTCTGCCGATTATCCGGGCAAGGGGCGGTCGCGGAGCTCGGATTTGCGGATCTTGCCCGACCCCGTCTTCGGCAGCGCGTCGACGATCTCGAAACGGACGGGGATCTTGTACTTCGCGAGCCGGGAACGCAGAAAGCCCGTCAGTTCGCCGGGGGCGACGCCGGCGCCGGGACGAAGCACGACGAAAGCGCGGCCCACCTCTCCCCATCTCTGGTCCGCCATCCCCACCACGGCGGCCTCCGCCACGGCCGGATGCGCGAAGAGCGCCTCTTCGACCTCCGCCGGGTAGACGTTCTCCCCGCCGGAGATGTACATGTCCTTGATGCGGTCGACGATGCTCAGATGGCCCTCCTCGTCCATGATCGCGATGTCGCCGGAGCGGAACCAGCCGTCCTCGGTCAGCGCGGCGGCACTGGCCTGCGGGTCCCGCCAGTAGCCGGGGGTGACGTTCGGCCCCTGGATGAGCACCTCGCCCGGCTCCCCGACCGGTGCCGTCGTGAGGTCGGGGCGTGCCACCCGCACGCTGGAGAAGAAGACCGGCACCCCGGCCGAGCCCGCCTTGCGCACGCTCTCGCCCGCCTCCAGGAAGGTCGCGCCGGGGGCGGTCTCGGTCAGTCCGTAGCCCTGGCAGAAGACCAGGCCCCTTTCCTGGTAGGTGCGGATCAGCGCCACGGGGATGGCCGCGCCGCCGGCCATGAGGGTGCGCAGCGACGACAGGTCGGCCTCGGCCCAGCGCGGTGACCTGGCGAAGTCGGCGAACATCGTGGTGACGCCGAACATCCACGTCACCCGGTGTTTCTCGATGAGGTCGTAGCACACCTCGGCGTCCCAGGACGGCATGATCACCGAGGTGCCGCCCTTGAGGAAGGTCGGCAGCAGCGTCTGGTTCAGGGCCGCGACGTGGAAGAGCGGCGCGCTGATCAGCGTCACCTCCGTGCTCGTCACATCCACGCCGACCATCATGTTGAAGCAGTTCCACACCAGGTTGGCGTGGCTGAGCATCGCCCCCTTGGGGCTGCCGGTCGTGCCGGAGGTGTAGAGGATGAGGGCGAGGTCGTCGAGCGCCACCGGGACGTCGATGGGATCGGGTTCGCCCCGCGACGCCCAGGTCTCGAAGTCGTGCTCCCCCGGCGCGGGCGAGCCCAGGGCCACGAGCGTGTACGGTCCGGGCAGGGCGCGCACCGTCTGCGCGCAGCCGGGGTCGTACACCAGCAGTGAGGCGCCCGAGTGGCGGAGCATGTAGCCGATCTCGGGCGCGGTCAGCCGGAAGTTCAGCGGGACGAAGACGGCCCCCAGCAGGTGGGTGGCGAACATGGTCTCGGCGAAGGCGACGTGGTTGGGGCCGAGGTAGGCGACTCGATCCCCCGCCCCGATTCCCTCCTCGCGCATCCGTGAGGCCAGGCGGGTCGCCCGCCGGTGGACGTCGGCGTAGCTGACGGATCGGCCCGCGAGGACGAACGCGGTGCGCTGAGGGCTCATCTGGGCTCGGCGGGCGGGCCAGCCGCCGAGCCCGGCGTTACGCATCGGTGGCGGCACGGATCGCCGGGGCGCCGGAGGTGAGGTCGTCGCCACTGGTCTCACGCAGGGCCAGCACGCACAGTACGGTCAGCAGGCAGCAGGCGGCGATGATCACCGAGATCGTCGTTGTGCTGCCGCCCCCGGAGGAGGCGTCCAGCTGGGCGAACAGCAGCGGGCCCAGACCCGCGCCGAGTCCGGCGAGCTGGTAGCCGAGCGAGGCGCCGGTGTAGCGGTTCCTGGTGGGGAAGAGCTCGGCGTACAGCGCCCCGAGCGGGCCGTACATCATCGGGTGGATGAGCGCCTGGCCGAGCACCAGCGCGATGACGAGCAGCGCGACGCTGCCGGCGTTCACCATCGGGAACAGCACGAAGCCGAAGGCGGCCATGAGCAGCGCGCCCGCCAGCACGATCGGACGGCGTCCGACCCGGTCCGAGAGCGCCGACCAGGCGATGATGCTCACCACGGCGAGCGCGGAGGAGAGCGTGAGGCCGTTCAGCACGGCTTGGCGGGTGAAACCGGTCCGGACGCCGTAGGCGATGAGATAGGTGGTCAGCGTGCCCTGGGCCACGAACGCCGACAGCCCGACACCCACCCCCAAAAGCAGGGTCCTGGGGTGGTTGCGCAACACCTCCAGCAACGGCATCCGGGCGGCGCGGCCGCCGGTGCCGGCCGCCTCGAACACGGGAGTCTCCTCGACCCGCAACCGGACGAACAGGCCGACCCCCAGCAGGAGGATGCTGAGCAGGAACGGCACCCGCCAGCCCCAGCTCAGGAAGGCCTGCTCACCCACGACGGCCGCGGTGCCGCTGAGCACGCCGGTGGAGAGCACCATGCCGAACGGGGCGCCGGCGTTGGTGAAGCTCGCCCACAGGCCGCGGCGGCTGCTCGCGTGTTCCGCCGACATCAGCACGGCGCCTCCCCATTCGCCGCCGATGGCCACGCCCTGCAGTACGCGAAGGGCGACCAGGGCGACGGGGGCCAGGGCGCCGATCTGCTCGTAGGTGGGCAGCACGCCGATGAGGAAGCTGGCGACACCCATCAGGGTCATGGTCAAGACCAGCATGCGCTTGCGGCCGAGCCGGTCGCCGAAGTGGCCGAAGATCACTCCGCCGAGCGGCCTGGCGAGGTACCCCGTGGCGAAGGTGCCGAAGCTGGCGACCGTGGCCGTGAGCGGGTCGAGCGAGGAGAAGAAGATCTTGCTGAAGACCACCGCCGAGGCCGTGGCGTACAGCAGGAAGTCGTAGTACTCGATCACGCTGCCCAGGAAGCTGGAGGCCACCGCGCGGCGCAGCTGAACCTGGTTGGGGGGAAAGACCGACGGGTTCGTCATGACTGAGCTCCTCAGTCCGAGAGCGAGCTACTGCGCTTGCTTGCCCGGAGGTTAGGCATTTTTGTGACGGACGTCAATCCTTTGCCCAGCATTAAAAGGTGCCGAGCCCGAGCAGGCGCACGGCGTTGTCCTTGAGGATCTTCGGGCGGACCTCGGGCTTGATGTCGAGGGCGTCGAAGTCGGCGAGCCATCGATCCGGCGTGATCATCGGGTAGTCGGATCCGAAGAGCACCTTGTCCTTCAGCAGCGTGTTGGCGTACCGGACGAGCTGCGGGGGAAAGTACTTCGGCGACCACCCCGACAGGTCGATGTAGACCTGCGGCTTGTGCGTGGCGACCGCCAGAGCCTCGTCCTGCCAGGGAAAGGACGGATGGGCGAGGATGATCCGCAGCTCGGGGAAGTCGACGGCGACGTCGTCGACCAGCATGGGGTTGGAGTACTTCAGCCGGATCCCGCCCCCGCCGGGCAGGCCGGCACCGATGCCGGTCTGGCCGGTGTGAAACAGCGCCGGCACGCCCATCTCCTCGATCGCCTCGTAAAGCGGGTAGGCCACCCGGTCGTCGGGCGCGATGCCCTGGACGCTCGGATGGAACTTGAAACCACGCACCCCGTGCTCGGCCACCAGCCGGCGCGCCTCGCGGACACCGGCCCTGCCCTTCCACGGATCGACGCTGGCGAAGGGGATCAGCACGTCGGCGTGGGCGGCGCAACTCGCCGCGACCTCCTCGTTCGAGATGCGCCGATGCCCGGTGGCGTGCTCGGCGTCGACGGTGAACACCACCGCCGCCATCCTGCGCTCGCGGTAGTAGGCGGCCATCTCGGCGATGGTGGGCCGAGAGTGCCCCTTGAAGTACTTCGCCGAGGCTCCGGCCAGCTCGTCGCTGAGCGAGGCGTGCCCGTCCGCGGAGACCTCCGCGTGCGTGTGCACGTCGATGGCGACCAGTTCGTCGACGTTCATGAACTCTCCTTGTGCACATATTTGACTTCCGTCAATTATGTGCCTGACATCTGGCCCGTCTACGCTTTCGGTGTGAACATCGGCGGCGAAGACGGACCGGCGGCGCCGTCCGCGCGCCCGCAGTCCCTGATATTCAGCTTCCTCGGCATCCACGCCCTGGATCGCGGCACCGCCATCTCCTCGGGCAGCATCATCGAGGTGTTCGCCCGCCTGGGCGTCTCGGAGGAGGCCGTCCGCTCCACGCTCGCCCGCATGGTCAAGCGCGACCTTCTGACCCGCTACCGGGTGGGGCGCAGGGTCTATGTCGGGCTCACCCCGCACGCCGAGGCGGTGCTGCGCGACGGACGCCGGCGGATCTGGGAGACCGGCGCGGTGAACCGCGACTGGGACGGCACCTGGACGGTCGTCGGGTTCTCCTTGCCCGACAGCCGCCGCAGCACCCGCCACGACCTGCGCTCCCGGCTCATCTGGGCCGGATTCGGCCCGCTGCAGAGCGGACTGTGGATCGCTCCCGGCGCGAAAGAGGTCTGCGGGGTGCTGGAGTCGCTGGAGGTCGACGATCACGTCACGGTGCTGACCGCGAGGGCGTTCAAACCCACCGAGGCCGCCGACCTGGTGGCCAAGGCCTTCGACATCGAGCAGATCGCCCAGCGCTATCGGGCCTTCCTCGCCAGGTGGGACCTCACCCGGCCGCTGCCCGACGCGCCGGACGATCTCGTACGGCAACTGGTGCTGCACACCGACTGGCTGCAACTCGTCCGCCAGGACCCTCATCTGCCGGCCGAGCACCTGCCTGGCGACTGGCCGGCGATCAGGGCCGAGCAGGTCTTCCGCGCGCGGGCCGAACAGTACGAACGGCCCGCGCTGAAGGTGGCCGGCGGCCTGCTGGACGAACTCACCCTATGACGCAGGCGGTCCCGTTCAGCGCGAACGCCGCCGGAGCCGAGTTCGTGCCGCTGTAGGTGCCCTGGAACCCGAAACTACCGCGGGCCTGCGGGGCGATGGTGGCGTTGTAGGAGACGTTGCGCGCGCTGACCTGGGAGCCCGACTGGGTCACCGTGGCGTTCCAGGCACTGGTGACCTGCTGGTTGCCCGGCCACGTCCAGGTCACGGTCCAGCCGTTGACGGGGGTCGACCCGGTGTTGGTCACGGTGACATCGGCGGTGAAGCCGTTGTTCCAGGTGTTGGGAAGGTAGGTGACCCGGCACCCGGCACCCGGGCCGGGGGTCGGGGTCGGCGACGGGGTCGGGGTCGGAGTGGGTGTGGGGGTCGGGGTGGGGGTCGGGGTGGGTGTGGGGGTGGGAGACGGGTTCGGCCCGCCGGTGAGGCCGAAGAACTGGATCGCGGCGGCGGCCATCCCGCTCGACGGCAGGCTGTGACCGGCCCCCTGGATGCTGTAGGCCTCGACCTGCACCGTGCCGGAGGCGTCGGCGTAGCGGCGGCGGTTCCAGTTCGCCTGCGGGGTGTCGCTGCTGGTGGGCGTCTGGCTCAGACCGAAGACGTTGGTCCACTGGTCGATCGCCTGCTGGTGGGTGGCGTAGTACACGAGGTTGTCGTTGGTGCCGTGCCAGAGCTGGACGCGCGGCCGGGGACCGCTGTAGCCGGGATAGGCGGCGCGCACCAGGTCTCCCCACTGCTGGGGCGTCTTGCTGATCCGCCCGGAGGCGCAGTTGCTCACGCCGGGCGAGGGAACGTAGTCGGCCTCGTTCGGGAAGCAGGCGAACGGCACCCCCATGAACGCCGCCCCGGCCTTGAAGACGTCGGGATAGTTGCCGAGCATGATGTTGGTCTCCATGCCGCCGGCCGAGGAGCCGGTGACGTAGATACGGTTGGCGTCACCGTTGTACCGCTGCCGGGTGTAGGTGATCATGGACAGCAGGGAGACCGGGTCGCTGCCGCCGTTGCGCACCTGCGAGGCCGCCGACCAGGAGTCGAAACAGTTGCCCTTCTTGGAGGCCGAGGGGTAGATGACGATGAAGCCACGCTGGTCGGCCAGGGTGCGGAACTCCGACCCCGAGAAGAAGCCCGGCCCGGTGCCGCCGCAACCGTGCATGGCGAGCACGATCGCGGGGCTGGACTGGACGTTGTCGGGCACATAAAGGTGCATCCGCAGGTTGCCGGGATTGGCGCCGAAACTCGTCACCTCGGTCAGGGTGGCGGCGGCGGCGGGCTGCCCGCCCACCAGGATCGTGGCGGCACACAGCATCGCGGCACAGACGGCCGCGAGCACAGCACTCCATTGCCTCATCGGCTCTCCTTCGCTTGACGTTCGCTCGGTGCACGAGCCGCAGCGCCGCCGACTCGCCCTGACATCAGCCGGTATAGGGGCGCGTCGCCAGGCGGTCAAGCTTCCCCCGTCCTGGATCATGGCCCCCAAACGATGAGAAATGCTGCTTGCGCTGGTTATCAAGCGATTTGTTATCAAGTAGCTTGATATTTGAGGCGCGAAACTTACATCGCCCGTTATCGTCATCCGGTGACCTCACGCCACGACCCCGCAGCCGACCAGCCGCCCAAAACGGCGCCTCACCTGAGCTACCTGGTCTACCGGCTGGAGCGTCGCATCCGCGCCCGACTCGACGAGGCACTCGTGCACTACGGCGTCACCACGACCGAATACATGGCACTCAGCGAACTGCGCATGCGCACCGGACTGTCCTCGGCCGAACTGGCCCGCATCGCCTTCGTCACACCACAGGCGATGAACCTGGTCGTACGCGACCTGGAACAACGCGGCCTGATCCACCGCGACGCACACCCCGACGGCGGCCGGGTCCTTCGCGCCCACCTCACCCGCGAAGGACAGGCCGCACTACGGCACTGCGACCGAGCACTCGACCGCATCGAAAAGGACATGCTCGCCGACGTCGACGACAGCACACGCACCACGCTGATGGAGGGCCTCACCCTCTGCACCCGCGCCTTGCGCCCCCCTGAGCCCACAAGCGCCGGACTTCGGCGGGCGAAGACGCCTGACGATCTCACGGCGTGATCCGGCTTGACCTTGACACAGTGACAAGGTCTTCACTGAGGGCCAGGAGGTGGCCCCCATGACCATGCCGCAACAGGACACCAACCCGATTCCAGCCCTCCAGGGACTGCAGGACGACGACCCGTCGGTACGGCTGCGAGCGGCGCTGACGCTCGGCACGACCCCCGACCCGCGCTTCATCGACAAGCTCATCGAACGATGCGCCATCGAAGACGAATTCCCCGTACGCGACACGCTCACCTGGGCACTCACCCGCCACCCCGCATCGATGACACTCCCCAGGCTCCTCGACGAGGCCCGCTCACCACGCGCCCAGGCACGAAGCCAGGCCCTGCACACCCTGTCCAAGATCGGAGATCGGCGGGCATGGCCGGCGATCACCCAGGCACTCCTGTCCGACACCGACGACGAGGTGGCACGCAGCGCCTGGCGAGCGGCCGTCGTGCTCGTACCCGAAGGCCAGGAGCCCGAACTGGCCGCAGCACTGTCGACACAACTCGGCCGCGGCGAACGCGAGACACAACTCAGCCTCAGCCGGGCGCTCATCGCCCTCGGCGAGGTGATCTCACCGATCCTGCACGCCGCCCGAACGCGAGCAGACCCCCGCGTGCGCGCGCACGCGATCGCCACCGAGCGACTGCTGCGCGACCCAGAAGCCGGATTCGAGTTCGCGATCGAGCAGGCCAAGCGCGTCGTGGCCCTCGGCGAAACCGGAAGGCAGGGATGATGAGACGGTGTTGATCGGTGAGGTGGCACGACGCTCCGGAGTCAGCGCCCGCATGCTCAGGCACTACGACACACTCGGCCTGGTGCGGCCAACAGGCCGCACCGGCGCCGGCTATCGCGAATACTCCGCAGCCGACATCCAGCGGATCTTCCACATCGAGAGCCTGCGATCGCTGGGACTGTCACTGCACGACGTCGGACGCGCGCTCGAAGACCCCGCCTTCACCCCCGCACAACTCGTCGAACACCTCATCGGCCAGACCCAGGAACGCATCGCGAGACAGACCGAGCTGCTCACACGCCTTCGCCGCATCGGCGCCGCGCAACCCGCCGACTGGAAGGAGGTCCTCCACACCGTCGAACTCCTCCAAGCGCTGAGATCAAAAAGCGCCGGCAAGCGCCAGCACGCGGCCCTGTCCTCGACCCAAGAGGCCTCGGTGCCGGTGGAGGCACTGGTCGAGGCAGTGCTCGGCGAGAAAGACCCCAACGTCGCCGGAGCCCTTCGATGGGCCCTGGCGCGATCAGGCGACAGCGGAGCGGCGCTGCTGGCCAAAGGCCTCGGCTCACCGACAGCCGAAGTGCGCGAACGTGCCGTCCAATCCATCGCCGAGATCCCGGACGCCAAGGCGACCACACTGCTGCGCGACGCCCTCGCCCACCCCGACCCCGTGGTCCGCAAACACGCAGCCCTGGCGCTCGGGACACGCGGCGTGACCGAGGCGATCCCGACACTCATCGACATGGTCGTCGAAGGCCCCAACGACGTCGACGCGGCCGACGCGCTGAGCACCCTGGCGAGCAGCCCCGCCCTGGCCGACCAGATCGCCACCGGCCTCATCGACCGCCTCACCCCCGGCACCGCCGAACCGCCGGCACGCCGACGCCTCGCGCAGGCGCTCGCGGACATCCCGGCGACCACCGCCTCACGCGCCCTCGCCGACCTCTCACACGACGAAGACCGCGCCGTCGCGCTCACCGCGGCCTACATCCTCAAGATGCGCCACGCCTGAGGACGAAGACGCGCCGGTGCGGGCGACGGAGTCTCGCCCGCAACCGTCCGCCGAAGCGACGCCGCCCCGACCGACACGCGACGAACGACCGGATCACAAAAACGAGCCAACGAGCCCGGCGAACTCCTCAGGACCGACGATCCGCACCCCCAAACTCTCGGCCTTGGCCCGCTTGGAACCCGCCTTCTCCCCCGCCACCAGCAACGACGTCTTCGCCGAGACACCCGAGGAGGACCTGCCCCCGGCACGCTCGATCAGCTCGTTCATCTGGTTGCGGGTCAAAGACTCCAAAGCCCCGCTCATGGAGCCGGTGACCACGACCGACATCCCGGCCAGCGGCAACCCGGACGTGCCACCCGGCTGCGCGGCGACCTCGCCCCCCTCGACACCGGTGACGACAGGGTCGACGAGCGCGACAGGAGGCGTCCAGCCGGGCTCGCTCATGGCGACCCCGGCCGCCACCAGCTTGTCGATCAACGGCGCGAGCTCGGCGAGCTCGGCCACCACCGCCGGAGCCTTCTTCGGGCCGATGCCCTCGACCGCCTCGATCGCCCCCGCATCGGCCGCGCGAATGGCGGCCATACTCCCGAAATGCCGGGCGATGCGACGGCTCATGGACCGGCCGGTACCGCGCACGCCCAGCGCACAGAACACCCTGCTGAGCGGCTGCGCCTTGGCCCGCTCGATCGCGGCGAGCAAATTGTCGGTACTCGTCTCCCCCATCCGCTCCAGGCCCAGCACCTGCTCGCGAGTCAGGAAGAACAGGTCGGCGAAGTCGGCGATCAACCCCGCGTTCAACAACTGCAGAATACGATTTTCCGCCAAACCCTCGATGTCAAGCTGGTCACGACCCGCGGCATAACCGATGGAGGCGATCGTCCGGCAGGCACGACCACGCACGCACCGCCACCGCTCCTGCGAGGTGTCGATCGCATCACCGCAGGTGGGACAGACCTTCGGGATCTCGATCGGCCGCTCATCACCGGTGCGCAGGTGCACCACCGGCGCCTCCACACGAGGAATCACATCACCCGCCTTGTAGACGGTCACACTGTCGCCCAACATCAAACCCCGACGCGCTATGTCAGAGGCGTTGTGAAGCGTGGCATAGGTGACGACACTGCCATCGAGCTCGACCGGCTCCAACACCGCACGCGGGGCGATGACACCGGTACGGCCGGTGTTCCACTCCACACCGACCAACTTGGTGATCTTCTCGGTGGCGGGCAGCTTGTAGGCGACGGCCCACCGCGGAGCACGCGAGCTGAAACCGGCCTGCGCCTGGTCCGCGGCGAGATCACACTTGATCACGATGCCGTCGATACCGAATGGCAACTCCGGCCGCACCGCGGCGATCTCCTCGACCCGCTCCCGCACCCCCTCCAACGCCTCGGCGACGATCCCGGCCACCGAGGTGGCCGCAGTGGTCTGCACCCCCTGCCCCGCGACCCACGCCATGACCTCGCTGTGCGGCAACCCACGCAGCCACTCAGCCGTCTCGGAGGTGTCATCGGGATACGGCAGCGCCCCATAGCCGAAGAAAGTCAACTCGCACACATACGGCCGATCCTGGGCGCGCAGCGTACCGGCGGCGGCGCTACGCGGGTTCGCGAACGTGGTGCCGTCATGCGCCTGCCGCTTGGCACAGGCCTCCTCGAACTGCGACGCCGTCATGAGCACCTCACCGCGCAACTCAACGCTGACCGGCTCGGCCAGCCTGGAAGGCAGCCCCACGACGGTGCCGATCGCGTGGGACACATCCTCACCGGCGGTACCGTCACCACGGGTCACAAGCCGCACCAGGCGGCCATGACGATAACGAGCCGAGATGGCCAGACCGTCGAGCTTGGGCTCGACACTCCACGCCGCCACCGGACGCCCAAGCCTGCGCTCCAGCGAGGCGGCCCAGTCGGCCAGCTGCCCGGCACCGAAGACGTTGTCCAAACTGAGCATCGGCACCGCGTGCGGCACATCGCCGACCACCGCACCCCCGGCCACCTTGCCCGTCGGCGAGGTCGCCAGCACCTCCTCAGGATGCTCGCCCTCATAAGCCTCGATGCCCCGGACCAACCGGTCATAGGCGTCGTCATCCAACGTGGAAGTGCCGTCACCGTAGTAGGCCGCAGCAGCGTCCAAGGCAAGCTGGACGGCTTCGGCATAGGCGGTCTGATCAGCGAGAAGAGTACTGGGGGGCGCGTCGGTCATGATCCCATCATCTCTCCCGGCACCGACATTTTCCGGCCGCCGAACGCCCCCAGCCCAAATGGCCGACAGGAAGGGACGGAGACGTCCTTCGCCTTTAGCGGTGCCGACTTACTACAGAACCTGGTCGTGACGGGCGAAGATGTCCAGCAGCACACCGATGGGCACATCCGCCTCGGTGGGATAGCGGAAATGCCGGTCGGGATTGATCGTGTAGTGGTTGCGGCGGCCCACCTTGGAGCGGGTCAGATAGCCCGCCTTGTGCAGGTCGGTCACAATGCCCTGTGCCGCGCGCTCGGTGATACCGATGACGGTCGCGATGTCGCGCAGCCGCACCTGCGGGTCCCGGGCGATCTCCAGCAGCACCCGAGCGTGATGGGTCAGGAAAGTCCACGAGGACGAAGGCTGATCGGGACTGTTCTCGGCCATGTCATATCCTCTCGGCCTCGCCAGGGCGGGCCGCTACGCAACGGTCAGGCAGGACACCACCACGCGAAGAACTATACCGGAAATATCTTTCATGTATCTTTGTTCCGACGTAATATGGATGGCGTCCAGGCCCATCGGCATGCACCAGGGCACACAAAGGGATCGATCACATGACTGTCGTGCACCACCGGCCAGCACCGGTCGGCCTCCACGCCCGGCAACACCGGCTGCCGACCCCACTGGCCACCGACTCACGACGAACGCCCGACGGTGAAGCCGCCCCCCTCCAGGAACGGGTCACATCCGGCGAACGCTGGACCGACGCCGTGCTCTACCTCGACCGCACACTGCGCATCACCTACAGCCTGGCCTCACCCATAAGCACAGTCCAGCTGATCGGCGAACTCGACGCCACCAACACCCAGGCGGCAGCCCGGACCCTGACCCAGACCCGCACCGCCGAGGACATCCTCACCATCGACGTCGGACGCCTGGAGTTCGTCGACGCCGCGAGCCTGCGCATGCTGACCGACCTGTGCCGCGACGGCATGGCCCACCTGATCAACGTGCCGACCGGCATGCGCCGCCTACTCGGCCTGCTGAACCGGACGGACGTCCTCGACAAGTGCGCATGACGACCCCCAACCGCCCCAGCCCGAGGGCCTGCCGCCCTGCGTGGCCAACCGCCGCCGACGACCTGAACCCAGCCGGCCGTCCAAAGACGACCGTGACCGTCGAGGACCCCCGGTGGCGGGCGGCGGCAGGCAGTGGTGTCATCTTCCGGAAGCAGGGCGACGCGATACGCGTGGTGAACCTGGCGGCCGTCCTTCAACCATGAGAGGTATCGACGACCAAGGAGGGGGCGAAACCTGCCGCGTTGCGTTCTTCCCTAGATGGAGTGGGTTTTTGATCTTGAAGTGTTTTTTAACGAACCCACGTCCTTTACAATGTAGATTTATAACTGCCTCGGAAGCCGTCAGTTGACGCCCGCCGACTCCGGGGGCAAGTCCTCTGTCGACCGGCTCGACGAATCGATCCGGGGGGCATCTGCCCCCTCCGTGAGGTGGCGCCCCAAGGCCGGATGACCGACCGGCCAATGGCGAGACGCGTTTGACGGAGAGCCCGGGTCGCCGACGACGCACTACCCCACTCCCCCTCCCTCCGAGAGGCGGCACATCCTCGCCGCAGCACGCTGAGCTGCTTTGACACCCCCCTTTCCGGCCCATAGCCTCGCATCGAATCGATTCGAACCAGGGGTCGCAAGGCGCGGGCTCGATCCGGTGCCACGGGGAGGCCACAGTGAACATCGGGGAGATCGCCAGGCGCGCCGGCGTGTCACGTAGCACGGTCTCGTACGCGCTGAGCGGCAAGCGGGCGGTGTCCGAGGCGACCCGCCGGCGGATCGAGCAGGTGATCGCGGAGGCGCGTTACCGTCCCAACGCCAGCGCCCGGGCACTGGCGGAAGGGCGCACCCGTACGCTCGGGCTGGCGGTCCCGCCCGCCGGCCGGAACCTCACCTTAATGCAGCTGGACTTCGTCGCGAGCGTGGTGGAGGCCGCGGGCCGTCACGGACTCGACGTGCTGCTCTCACCCAGTGGTGACGAGCACGACAGGTCGTTCGAACGGATGGTGAGCAGCCGCCGGGTCGACGGTGTCATCTTGATGGAGGTCCGACTGGAGGACCCGCGAGCGCACCGGCTGCGCCGGTCCGGCCTGCCGTTCGTGACGATCGGTCATACCGCGGACTCCCAGGCCGACTGCTGGGTGGACGTGGACTACGAGGCGTTGACCTCCCGCTGTGTCCACCACCTGGCCGACCTCGGACACCGCGCCATCGCGCTCCTCAACCGGCCACAGGAGTTGCTGGCCGCCGGTTACGGTCCCGCCCGCCGGGCTCTGGACGGTTTCACCGCGTCGGCGACCGAACGCGGCCTGAGCGCCACCTCGGTGTGCTGCCCGGACGAGGCGACGGCCGGCGAGGAACGCGTCGAGGACCTTCTTCGCCTGAGCCCGGCCGTCAGCGCCGTCGTCACGCTCAACGAGGCCGCCCTGCCGGGTGTGGATCGGGCTCTGCGAGGCCGGCGACTTGCGGTGCCCGGCGACTTCTCGATCACCGGAGTGGTCGCCCGGCAATGGGCGGAGGATTTCCACCCGCCGCTGACCTCCGCCGATGTGCCTGTCGCGACCATGGCCACCCAGGCCGTGGAGCTTCTCGTGGAACGGATCTCATCACCGGACGCTCCCCCGCGCCAGGTTCTGCTGCAGCCGTCGATCTCGCTACGGGCCAGCACCGGCCCCGCTCCGGTACGCCCCTAGACGCGCCGGGCACCATGCGGACGGAAACCGGGCGCTTCGAACCGGCCACCGAAGTGACCGGCACCCTCGACCGGACAGCTTCGACGCAACCGCATCTCGTACAGGCTCTAGTCCACCTCGACGTGGTCGAGGAACCGGAGAAGGTGTGAGAGCACCCGGATGCAGGCGGCGACCTCGGCATCGCTCAGATCTCCGCCCGCCTGGCGGAGAAGCGCGCGCTCGCGGTCGATCAGGGCGGTGACGGCGGCCCGGCCCTCCTCGGTCAGCCGGATGAGCGAGGACCTCTTGTGCGCCGGGTTGGGGACGGACTCGACCAGGTTCCGCGCGGCGGCGTCGTTGATCATGCGCTGTACGAACTGGCGGCTCAGCGCCTGAGCCCGGCCCATCTGGGGGACGGTCATCGGCCCGTGCTCGCAGAGCATGGTGAGCACGGCCCGTACTCCGACGGACAACCCCTCGATGGGCGCGTCCTGCTCCACCTTTCGCTGGGCACGCCGGTACAACGGCCCCACCAGGTCGAACACCTCGGCGAGCCGGTCGGCCCGCTCATCGGACGCGGGGTTGCGGTCTTTTTCCCTCACCTCACCATGATGACACCTGGGTTGTCATTGTCGACCAATAATGACACCCTGGTTGTCATGAGTGACCTGTTCCGGCTCGACACCGGCACCGGCCGGCCCCTCGTCCTGCTGCACGGCGGCTTCCTGGACCACGGCATGTGGGAGGACCAGATTCCGTTCCTCGCCTCCCGCTACCGCGTCATCGCACCCGACGCCCGTGGTCACGGCCGGACCGCCAACGCCACCGAGCCGTTCCGGCCCACCGACGACCTGGCCGCCCTGCTGCGTCATCTGGGCACCGGCCCCGCGATCCTGGTGGGGGTTTCCATGGGGGCGGGCGTCGCGGTCGACACAGCGCTTGAGCACCCGGAACTGGTCAGCGCCGTGGTCGTCAGCGGCGCCGGGACCAGCGAGCCGTACTTCACCGACCCCTGGACCGTCCAGACCATGACCGCGTGGCACTCGGCGATGGCCGCCGGCGACCTGAACGCCTCGATCGAGGCGTTCACGCTCTTCGCCGCCGGTCCGTACCGCACCCTCGACGATCTCGCCCCGGAGGTCGTCGCCCGCCTGCGCCGGATGACCGGGGACACCATGTCCAAGCACACCGCCGGCGAACCCAACCTGCTCGTCCAGGTACGCGACACCTGGGAGCGCGCCGCCGGGATCGACGTCCCCCTGCTGGCGGTGAACGGCACCGTCGACTCCCCCGACCACATCGGCATGGCCGAACGCCTCGCCCACACCGTCGCCAACGGCCGGGCGATCCCGGTCGAAGGGACCGCTCACTACCCCAACATGGAGCGCCCCGACGTCTTCAACGAGATCCTCGAAGGCTTCCTGCGTGCCCTGTGATCCCAGCGTCCGTGGGAGGTCTCCACTGCCGGAGCGGGACAGCGGGAACACGAACCGCCGCAGGGCTACCCGGCGGCCGGGGGCACGTTCGGGAGAAGACCGCCGGATCGGCGTCGTTCGTTCGCGGCGGCCAGGATCAGGTAGCCGCTCGCCGTCCAGGTGTAGGCACGGTCGCGCAGCCCGGCACCGTTTCGGGCGTCGAAGTTCTCCGCGAAGCCGGATTTCTCGCACAGCGCGCGGAACCGCGTGCTGATCTTGTCGGCCAGTTCGGCGAAACCGGCGCGGCGCAGGCCGTCCTCGATCAGGACGGTCGAGGGCGCCCAGATCGGTCCCCGCCAGTAGCCGTCGTCTCGATAGTGCTCGGAGGTCGGCAGCTCGGTGGCGGGCCCGTAAGCGGTGAGGTGCGTCTCGATCCTCCTGGCCAGCGTGGTGCGCACCGGTTCCGGCAGCTCTGCTCCCAGCACGATCGGCATCAGGTCCAGCAGGCTGTCGCTGGACCAGGTCCGCCTGGAGTGCGCGCCGCGCGAGACGAACCGGTCGCCGGCCCAGAGCTCTTCGAGGAGCGCCTCACGGATCCGATCGGCGGCCTGGGACCACGCGGCGGACTTCTCGGCGAGCCCGAGTTCGCCCGCGAGGTGGGCGAGTTCCCGCATCTGGAGTACGAGGAAGGCCGCCAGGTCGGCGGTCTCGACGACCCGCTCCGGGTCGAAGGTGGTCGCGTTGTCCCAGCCGCTGTCGTTGCCGTGCTGGTAGTGCGGCAACTCCTGCCCGGGAACACGGCGCGCGGTCAGCCAGAACCCGGTCCAGCGCTCCAGCTTCCGGTACGTCTCGGCCAGCTCGGCCGCGGGCAGCCGGGGCATGCGCTCCCGCAGGTGGCGCAGCGCCCAGCCGTGGATGGGCGGCTTGACGAAGTTGTAGAGGACCTCGGAGTGGGTGATGGAGTCGGGTAGCGCGCCACCTTCGTCCTGGTGGTCGAAGACGAGCCGGAACTGGTCCCACGCCAGGTCGGGCACCCCTTCGGCCAGCGCGATCGCGTTGAAGCAGTGGTCCCAGCTCCAGACCTTGTCCATCCAGTGCTTGGACATCAACACCGCGGGGCGGGTGATGAACCCGGTCGGCCGCACCGTGGCCGACCACAGCACGTAGGCCGCCAGATCCGCGGCGGGCGTCTCGGCGCCGCGCCACGGTGCCAGCGCCTCGGCGAAGGACTCGAAGTCGGCCCTCGCCGATTTGACCGCCTGTTCGAAGGTGCCCGCCGACAGGTACGGCGGGCGGGAGGTCCCGTACTCCTCGATCGCGATCTCCCACGGCTCGCCGTCACCGGACAGGACGACGCCGCGCTCCCCCGAGCCCAGCGCCTGCGCCCCCGGGCAGTCGGTCATGTCACCGCGTAACACGGTGACCCGATAGCGCCGCCCGGTCTCGTAGACCGTGAAGACATGGGCCCCGTCGACCGGATCCCGGTAGAGGTACGGCCCGCTGAACGGGGTCAGGTCGGGGTTGGCCGCGATGAGACGCAGCCCCAGTCCCCGCCCTCGCAGCCGCGCGGTGTCCGGCCGCTCGTAGGCGAGTTCCATCTGTCCACTGTCATGGGTCCAGGTGAGCCGGTGCGGCGTGGCCGCGACGGTCGTCTCGGCGCGTACTCCCCCGGTGGTGGGTATCAGCCGCAGGATCGGGTGCAGTCCCGTCTGGTGCGACACGAGATGCACGTCATCCGCGTAGGTCTTCTCCGCTATCACAGGTGAGAAGTTGAACCAGGACCCTCGGAAGCTGAAGGGAATCTCCTGGACGGAGAACTCCGGGCCTGGTGCGGCGACGGTCATGAAGTCAGCTCTCTTTCTCGATGTGGGTTCCGCATGGCGGCGACGCCTGCGGCCCGCGGCGGCCGGCCGGGCCTGGCGGCCGCCGCGGGAAAGGGCGAGGAGCGGTCAGTCCTTCACCGCTCCGGCGGTGACGCCCGCGGCGACATAGCGTTGCGCGATGATCAGCAGCACCGTGGCCGGAAGGGAGGCCACGACCGCGGTCGCCATGATGGCGTTCCACTGCTGGTTGTTGTTGCCGATGTAGTGGTAGATGCCCAGGGTGATCGGCCGCAGGGTGCCACCGCCGTCGAGTGTGCTGGCGAACACGAAGTCCGACCACGCCCAGAGGAAGGCGAACAGGGAGACCGTGACGACGGCGTTGCGACTGACCGGCAGGACGATCGACCAGAAGACACGCACCGGCCCCGCCCCGTCGGCCGTGGCCGCCTGGAGCATCTCCCGGGGTATTCCGGACATGAACGCGGTGAAGACCAGCACGGCGAACGGGACGGCGATCGTGGTGTCGGCGACGATGAGGCCGGGCAGCGAGTTGAGGACCCCCAGGTTCAGATAGATCGCGTAGAAGCCCATCGCCATGATGATTCCGGGGATCATCTGCGCGATCAGCAGCGCGAAGCTCAGCGCGCCGCCGCCCCTGGGACGCAGCTTCGCCAGCGAGTAGCCCGCGGGCGCGGCGATGGCCACGGTCAGCACCACCGTGGCCAGGCCCACGATCAGGCTGGTCGCCAGGTAGGGCATCTGCTGGTCGAGGACCGCCCGGTAGCCGTCCAGCGTGCCGTCGAACGGGAACCAGGGCGGCGGGCTCTTGCGCATGTCCCGGTCCCGGGTGAAGGAGACATTGATCATCCAGTAGACCGGGAACAGCATCAGCCCGGTCAGGACCACTCCCAGGACGCTCTTCCACCACACCCTCTTGCCGGTCATGGTCGTGACTGCCTTCGTTGTACGCGGATGTAGATCAGGCCGAAGACGAGGGCCATCAGGATGAGCAGGTTGCCCACCGCCGCGCCCGGCCCGAAGGCGGGCAGCAGGTTGCCGAACCCCAGCCGGTAGGACCAGGTGGCGAAGGTCGTCGAGGAGTCCGCCGGACCTCCCTTCGTCATGATCCAGATGATGTCGAACACCTTCAGCGTGTAGACCAGGCCCAGCAACAGCGTGATCGCCGACACCGGCCGCAGCAGGGGGAAGGTCACCCGCCAGAACTTCTGCCAGCCGCCTGCTCCGTCCAGCTCGGCGGCCTCGTGGACGTCGCGCGAGATCGCCTGCAGACCGCTGTAGAGCACGACCAGGTTGAAGGGGATGCCGATCCAGATGTTCGCGATGGTCACCGAGACCAGCGACCAGTCGGGGGAGGTGAGCCAGTTGACCGGTCCCAGGCCCGCGTAGCCCAGGGCCGCGTTCACGATGCCCGAGTCGCTGTTGAGCATCCACGACCAGGTCGAGGCGGACACGATCAGGGGCAGCAGCCACGGCACCAGGAACAGCGCGCGCAGTGTGGCCGAGAGCTTGAAGTTCTGGCTGAAGAACACCGCCAGGGCCAGGCCGATGGCGAACTGGAAGGTCAGCGACACCAGGGTGAACGCGACGGTGTGGGTCAGTGCGGGTCCGAAGGTCGGGTCGTCGAGCACTTCGCGCAGGTTGTCCAGCCCGCTGAACTCCGCCCCGCCCTGCACGAACGAGCGGACCGTGTAGTCGCGCAGGCTGAGGTCGATGTTGCGGTAGAGCGGATAGAGGTAGAAGGCGATCAGGTAGGTGGTCACCGGGGCGAGGAATGCCCAGGCCGCCCACTGGGTGGAGCGTGGCCGCCGCCGGTCACGCGAGCGTGGTGGGGCGGCGACGCGCGCCGCCCCACCACGCTCGGGCACAGAGCGGGAGGCCGCGGTCTGTGTGGGGTTGTTCATGACGTCCTTCGCCGAGTCTCCGACGCGATCAGTTCGTGGCGGCGGACGCCGCCTTCTGGGCCTCCGCGAACGCCTCCTGCGGGGTCTTCGAACCGCTGAGGGCGCTCTGCACCCCGGTCCACAGCGGCTGCGAGATCTTGGGGTACTTGGTGCCGAGGTCGTCGCTCGTGCGGCCTTTCGCCGCCTTCACCGCGTCGACCCACACCTTCAGGTCGGCCGTCGCGGCCACCTGCTTGGCCTGAACCTCCGCCGTGGGGGCGATGTAGGACAGCGTGGTCGTCGTGGTGAGCGAATTGTCGGCGCTGGTCAGGCAGCTCACCAGCTTCTGGGAGACGGCGTAGCGGCCGGTGTCCTTCTGCACCGGCACGCTGACGAACTCGCCACCGGTCGGTGCGGGCGCGGTGGCGCCGTCGGCGGCCGGGATCGGGATGATGCCGTACTCGAAGCCGGCCTCCTTGGCGTTGGCCAGCTGCCAGGTGCCGTTCTCGGCGAAGGCGTAGTCCCCGGTCGCGAACTCCTGCCAGCTCGTCGTCTGGGTGTTGTTGATGACCGAGTTGGGGGCGTAGCCCTTCTTCAGCCAGTCGGTCCACAACGCCAGGGCGGAGACGGCCTGCGGGGAGTCGAGCTGGGTGAGGTTCGCGCCGGAGCCCCAGAACCAGGGCAGGAACTGGAAGCTGCCCTCCTCGGTGCCGATGGCGGAGAAGGTGATGCCCTTCTTGCCGGCGTCCTTCACCTTGGCCAGCGCTGCGGTGAGCGAGGCCCAGTCCTTCACGGTGGCGATGTCGACGTCGGCCTCTTTCAGCACCGCCTTGTTGTAGTAGAGGGCGAGCGTGTTCGCCCCGATGGGGATCCCGTAGGTCTTGCCACCACTCTGACCTGCCGCGAGGAGGTTGGGATCGATCGCCGAGGTGTCGATCTTCGCCTCCTCGGTCGTGCCGAGCACTCCTGCCTCGGCCAGCGTCGAGACCACCGGGTTGTCCACGATCAGCACGTCCGGGGAGTTGCCCTGCTGTGCGGCGAGGAGGGCCTTGTTCGTCAGGTCGCTGGTGTCGTAGCCGGTCCTGGTGACCGAGACTCCCGCGTCGGTACCGCACTTGGTGAGCAGTTTCACCCACTCGGAGGTGCCGTCGAACTGCGGATACGGATCCCAGATCGTGTAGGTGCCGCCGGAGGCGTCGGCGGACCCTCCGCCGGAACCGTCGTCGGAGGACGAACACGCGGCCATGCCGCTCGTGAGCACGAAGATCACCAGGCTCATACCGGCGCCGCGCCGCCCCCATTCCGCTGATCTCATCGGGTCTTCCTTCCGCCAACGGGCTTTTCCGGATTGTTTCGATCTCATGTCGAATCAATTTGTCGAACCGATTCGATGAACATAGGCCTCGCCGCGACGAAGGTCAATGGGGCGCCTGGACCGACATGCATGGCCCCCGAGGGTTTCGGCCCGCCTTCCGCCCGCCCTTCGTGGCGGCGACCTCGGAAGCCCGTACGCCACGTCGTTCACATGGCGTGTCCGACCGCTTTCCCCTGGTGAACCGATTCGACCTATCATGTGTCTGTGTCGACCCGGATTTTTGAGGAGTCTCGATGAACATCGGGGAGATCGCCCGGCGGGCAGGGGTCTCGCGGAGCACGGTGTCCTACGCGCTCAGCGGCAAGCGCTCGCTGTCGGAACAGACCCGGCGACGCATCCAGGACGTCATCGACGAGCTCGGCTACCGGCCCAACGCCAGCGCCCGGGCGCTGAAGGAAGGCCGCACCCGCACGCTGGGCCTGGTCATCCCGCCGGCCAGCCAGCGGCTCACCGACATGCAACTGGGATTCGTGGCCAGCGTGGTCGACGCCGCGGCCCGGGCCGACCTCGACGTCCTGCTCTCGCCTTCCGGCGGCGAGCATGACCGCTCCTTCGAGCGGGTCGTCACCGGCAGCCGGGTGGACGGGATCATTCTGATGGAGATCCGGTTGCGGGACGACAGGGTCACCCGGCTCCAGCAGACCGGCCTGCCGTTCGTCGGCATCGGCCGTACCGCCGAGCCCGATGACATGTGCTGGGTGGACGTCGACTACGAGACGCTGATCTCCCGATGCGTGCAGCATCTGGCCGATCTCGGGCACCGGCACATCGCGCTGGTCAACCGCTCCGCCGAACTCGTCGCCGCCGGTTACGGGCCGGGCCACCGCGCCCAGGCGGGCTTCGCCAGGACCATCGCCGAACGTGGCCTGACAGGCGTCGAACTGTGCTGTGCCGACGACGCCTCAGCCGGGCACACGTGCGTGGAGCGGCTTTTGGCCGACCACCCCGAGGTGACCGCTCTGGCCACCATCAACGAGGCAGCGCTCCCCGGCGTCTACCGGGCCCTGCGCCACGCCGGTCTGGAGATCCCCCGGGACTTCTCCGTCACCGGCGTCGCCGCCCAGCACTGGGCGGAGAACCTCCACCCGCCCCTGACCGCGGCCGACGTACCCGCCGACCAACTCGGTGCCCACGCCGTCGACCTGCTCATCCAGCGCATCGCCAACCCCGACACCCCGGTCCGGCACCTTCTCCTCGCTCCCCCGATCTCCCTCCGATTCACGACCGCCCCCGCCCTGCGCCGCTCCGCCGACGGGGCCACACCCTGAGGACTCTCTGACGACACCGCCGTGAATCTCGCGGCGCCCGGTCCGGCGCCCGGCCTGATCGGCGGGTTCCGGCAACGGACGGGAGACAAGATCAGGGGACGATCGCGGCCATAACCTGGCGAACGGGCCGGGGACGAACTCAGCTGGACGGGCGCCGTGCGCGGCGCGTCATCGCTTTGGGAGAAGACCGCGCGGCCGCGACGAACGACAAACGGCGAATTCGACAAACGGCGAAGTTCGGGAAATCACCCTCTACTTGCCACTCTCAACGTATAGCGCACCGGGGGGCTTGCGGCAAGACCCCGGTCATGCCACAGAATCATCGCCCGAGGCCGGAACCTGGGGAAATCAGGGATCCGCGAAGTACGCGTTCTTCGTCGATCGACGTAGGGGTCACGCGAGACGCCGGACCACCGGTGGAACTCGCGGTGCGGTCGTGGGCACCCGGCGCGAAGACGTGGGTGTGCTCGCCGCCGGACCACGCGGAGCAGCCGGCCGAAAAGCGAACTTTGTCGAATGGGGGATCTTCATGATCGACGTGATCATCGCCGGCGGCGGGCCGACCGGCCTGATGCTCGCCGCCGAGTTGCGGCTGCACGGGGTGCGCGTGCTCGTACTGGAGAAGGAGGCGGAGCCGGCCCGATATGTCCGCGCGCTCGGCCTGCACGTGCGCAGCATCGAGGTGCTGGACCAGCGTGGCCTGCTGGAGAGGTTCCTCGCGCACGGCAACAAGCATCCGCTCGGCGGTTTCTTCGCCGGCCTCGCCAAGCCCGCGCCCGACCGGTTGGACACCACGCATCCCTACGTCCTCGGCATCCCGCAGCCCGTCACCGATCGCCTGCTGGCCGAACGTGCCACCGAACTCGGCGCGGAGATCCGGCGCGGCCACGAACTGGTCGGGCTGAGCCAGGACGAGGACGGGGTGACCGCCGAGCTGGCCGACGGCACGCGGCTGCGCTCGCGCTACCTCGTCGGCTGCGACGGTGGCCGCAGCACGGTGCGCAGGCTGCTCGGCGTCGCCTTCCCCGGCGAGCCCTCCAGGAACGACACGCTGCTGGGCGAGATGGAGGTGGCCGTGCCGCCGGAGACGGTCGCCGCCGTGGTCACCGAAGTCCGCAAGACCAACCTGCGGTTCGGCCTCGGCCCCTTCGGGGAAGGCGTGTACCGCGTCGTCGTTCCGGCCGAGGGAGTGGTCGAGGACCGCTCGGTCCCACCGTCGCTGGAGGAGTTCAAGCGACAGCTGCGGGTCTTCGCCGGCACCGACTTCGGCGTGCACTCACCGCGCTGGCTGTCTCGCTTCGGCGACGCCACCCGGCAGGTGGAGCGTTACCGGACCGGCCGGGTGCTGCTGGCCGGCGACGCGGCCCACATCCACCCCCCGGTCGGCGGGCAGGGGCTCAACCTCGGCATCCAGGACGCGTTCAACCTCGGCTGGAAGCTGGCCGCCGAGGTCGGCGGCCGGGCACCGGAGGGGCTGCTGGACAGCTACCACACCGAACGGCATCCGGTGGCCGCCGACGTGCTGGACAACACCCGCGCCCAGATGGAGCTGTTGTCCACCGAGCCGGGCCCTCGCTCTGTGCGCCGCCTGCTGTCGGAACTGATGGACTTCGAGGAGGTGAACCGGTATCTGATCGAAAAAATCGTCGCGATCGGGGTCCGCTACGACTTCGGCGGGGGGCACGAACTGCTCGGCCGGCGGATGCGGGACGTGGCGCTGAAGGAGGGGCGTCTCTACGAGTTGATGCACGGCGGCCGCGGGTTGCTGCTCGACCAGACCGGCCGGCTCTCGGTGGCGGGCTGGGAGGGCCGGGTCGACCACGTCGTCGACGGCGGCGAGGAGTTGGACGTGCCCGCCGTGCTGCTGCGGCCGGACGGCCACGTGGCGTGGGTCGGTGAGGACCAGCAGGAGCTGCTCAGCCGGCTGTCCAGGTGGTTCGGCGCCGCCGGCTGAGCGTGCGATCCCGGCGCCCGGGGCGGCCGGCTCGGCCCTCGAGTTGCGTTCTCACCGGGAAGGGCCACGGCGTCGCGGCCGGCTCCCGCCCCGGGTGACCGGTGCGGGAGATCGGCCCCCGGGGCGGGAGCCGGGCGTGTTCCGGCGAGTGCGGTGACTACGCACTCGGCGGTGGGTTCGTACGCACTTCCGCTGATGGCAACCGGCTCATTCGTCGCAAGAATGGCGCTACCCGGCAAAAAAAGGTCGATCACCACTTGATGCCAGGCTCAAGCCACTCGGGAGACAGATGAGATACGAACTGCTCGGGCCGCTGCAACTGGTGGACGAGAGAACGCGCACGGTCAACGCGCCCAAGGTGGAGACCTTGCTGGCCGCCCTGCTGATCCGCGCGCACCAGCCGGTCTCGACGGATGAGCTGATCGACGAGTTGTGGGGGAACGAGCCGCCCCGGCGAGCCCGTGCCGCGCTGCACGTCTACATCTCCCACCTGCGCAAGAATTTCGTCCAGCCGGCGGTCGAGGGCGCGACGATCCGGACCCACTCGCAGGGATACCTGCTGGAGGTCGAGAGGTCGTCGGTCGACGTGTTCCTCCTGCGGGCCCTGCACGCCGAGGCGCGGGCCGTACCGGAGGGCGAGCCCGAGCGGGCGCTGGAGGTCTCCGCCGCCGCGGCCGGCCTGTTTCGCGGGCCGGTCCTGGCGGGGATCAACAACGGGCTCATCGTGGGCACCTTCGCCCGGTGGGCGGAGGAGGTGCGACTGGAGTGCCTGGAGACGGTCGCGCGCTGCTCGCTGCGGCTCGGCAGGCACCGGGAGCTGATCGGTGACCTGTCGGCGTGGGTCGAGGAGTACCCGCTGAACGAGAACCTCCGCGAGCACCTCATGCTGGCCCTCTACCGCTCCGGCCGGAGGGCCGAGGCACTGGAGGTCTTCCAGTCCGCCCGGCAGGCGCTGCGGGAGGAACTCGGCCTCGATCCGCGCAGGACGATGCGCAGGCTGCAGTTCGCGATCCTCGAGGCGGACACCGACTACGCGATCGCGGGCTGATGCCTCCGGCACCGTCCCCCTCGCGGGACGGTGCCGGAGCTCACCTCCCGCTCAGCCCTGAGCCGCGGCCCGGCGCGCCCCGGGACCGAACCAGAAGAGCAGCGCCACCGCCAGTGCCAGCACGATCGCCGCGCAGGCCCAGACGAACACCGACGAGATGTTCGCCGCGACGCCACCGCCTTCTTCGGTGAACGGGATCAGCAGGGCCGCCAGGCCCAGTGACCCTCCGACGGTCAGCGCCGTCTGCAGCAGGCCCGCGGTGACGCCCGCGTACTCGGGCGGGGCGGTGGTCAGAATGATCATGTTGAACGGGATGATGGCGACTCCGACGCCGAGCCCCATGACGACGAGCGCCGGGAGCACGCCGGTCAGGTAGGTGCTGCCGGCGTCGAGGCGGGTCAGCCAGGCCACCCCGGCCAGCACCACGACCAGGCCGAGCACCGCTCGGGTCTGCAGGCTCACGCTCGCGATGTGCTTGGTGAGCAGCTGGGTGACGACGAGCAGCGCCAGGCCGAAGGGGAGGATGGCCAGCCCGCTGCGCAGCGCGTCCAGCCCGAGCACACCCTGCAGGTACTGGACCAGATAGATCAGGAAACCGGTGAGCACCGCCGCGAGCAGCAGCAGGCACAGGAGGGCTCCCGCCCTCTGCCTGCCGGCGAAGACCACCAGCGGCAGAAGCGGCTCCTCGGTGCGCCGGTCCCATATCAGCAGCGCCG
Source organism: Streptosporangium sp. NPDC006930 (assembly GCF_040635605.1). Lineage (NCBI taxonomy): Bacteria > Bacillati > Actinomycetota > Actinomycetes > Streptosporangiales > Streptosporangiaceae > Streptosporangium > Streptosporangium sp. NPDC006930. Next base: position 94,524 of record NZ_JBEYID010000026.1, read on the forward strand.
CCGCCAGCAGGGCCGCCGCCGCGAGTGAGCTCAGTGCCCCGGTGTCGCCCCAGCCGCTCTCGGCGGCGCGTACCAGCCCGTAGACGGCGGCGGTGACGGCTGCGGTACCCAGCAGGGCGCTCGGCAGGCCGAGCGGGCGCGGCCGGGTGGCCTCGTCACGCAGACCCAGCACCTTGGCGGAGACGGCGATGATGAGCAGGCCGATGGGCACGTTGACCAGCAGGCTCCAGCGCCAGTCCCCCACCCAGGTCAGCACACCGCCCAGGACCATGCCGGCGGAGGCCCCCAGGCCGGTGACGGTGGAGTACAGGCCGAAGGCGCGCTGGCGGCGCTCTCCTTCGAAGACGATCGCGAGCAGCGCCAGACCGGTCGGACCGGCGATCGCCGCGCCGGCCCCCTGCAGGACCCGGCCGAGCAGCAGGACCTCCAGGTTGGGTGCGAGACCGGCGATGAGCGAGGCCACGACGACCAGCCCGATTCCGGCGAGGAAGACCCGGCGGTGGCCGAGCACGTCACCGAGCCGGCCCGCGAGCAACAGGAGCCCGCCGAAGGCGAGGAGGAAACCGTTCGGCACCCACGACCCACCGGTGATCGAGAGTCCCAGGTCGGACTGCAGGGTCGGCAGCGCGACGTTCACGATGGTGCCGTCGAGCTGCAGCATGAACTCCGCGCCGACGATCGCGGTGAGCGTGAGGGCCCACGGCCGGGCAGGGGCGTCCCTGGCCGGAATCCCCTCGGAGACGCTGTCGGTACTCATGGAACCTCCGATGCCGATCACCCGGACACATACTGAGGCATCCTCAGGTTAGAGGCCGGAACTATACTGAGGACGTCTCAGCTTGGATGAGAAGAGTCAAGCTGAGGCCGCCTCAGGATGTCAAGCGGGAGGTTCGATGACGACCGGCACGCCCCACATCGCCCAGCGCCCCAAACGCGCCGACGGCCGGCGCAACTACGACGCGATCCTGGCCGCGGCCCGTAAGGCGTTCGAGGCCGACGGCTCCGAGGCGTCCCTGGAGAACATCGCCGCCCAGGCCGGCGTGGCGATCGGCACGCTGTACCGGCACTTCCCCGTCCGCGCCTCCCTGGTGGAGGCCGCGACCAGGGACGGGCTGGCCGATCTCGTCGCCCACGCCGAGCGACTGCTCTCCTCCCCCGACCCGCTGGGGGCCCTGGCGGAGTGGATGGAGCGGGCCGTACGGCACTTCAGCACCTTCCGAGGGCTGGTCGGCATCCTCGCGCAGAGCATGTACGACGAGGGGACCCCCTCGTACGCCATGTGCAACGCGATGCATCACGGCGGCGCGGACCTGCTTCGCGCCGCACAGGCCGCCGGTCTGGTGCGCGCCGACCTGACCCCCGGCGAACTGTTCGACCTTCTCAGCGGCGCCGCCTGGGTGCGCGAGCAGTCCCTGCCGGACAGGGACGACACCCCTCGCCTCCTGCGCCTCGTCCTGGAGGGGATCACCACGCACGACCACCGGCCCTGAGCGAGCCCGCGACCGGACCACCCATCCCCTCGACGGCGGGCGACCGGTCTCGCCACACGACCCCTCGACGACGAGTGGTGATAAAAACCAACTAATTAGGTAGGCTAATAGTAGTTATTGTCGGCGCCGGACCAGGGGACCGGCACCACAGGAAAAACCGGCCCGTACGCACAAGGGAGCGCGGCCAGGGCCACCCGTCGTCTTTCCTTCACGAACGCCTGGGGTCTTCACAGAGATGAGTTCGTACGAAGAGAGCCTTTCCGACACCGCTTCGGTCGCCGTGGTACGCACCGCCGAAATGGACAGATTGCAGCACCTGACCTGGGAACCAGGAGGCGAAGGGCGTCTCGTCGCCGTGTTCGGCGAACCGGGGGCCGGCAAGACGCATCTGCTCTCCACACTCGTGCGGGACCGGCAGTGGACCGTACTGCCCGCCGCCGTCTATCGCTGCTCGCGCGGCGATCGAGAGGGCACGATGAACAGCGTCAGGAGGATGCTGCGGCGTGCCCGGTTGTCCTCGGAACGCCATCAGCCGCCGGGGGTGGCCGGCCTGTCACGGCACCGGCGGCAGCCGGACCGTGAGCTGGTGGTGATCGAGGACGCCCACCTCGCCGACGAGCGAACCATTCACGAACTGGCCGGGATCGCCGAAGGCGCCTCCCCGCCGCTGGTGGACGTGGTCGTGTCGCTGCGTCCCCGGCAGACGCCCGAGGCGCTGGCCGAGGCCGTCTCCCTCGGCGTGGCCTTCGGCCGCACCGCACGCATCGAGCTGGCGCCGCTCAGCGACGAGCAGATGCTCGCCATGACGCCCGTCCCCGCTCCGTACGATCTTCGCCGTCGTAGCCGTGGCAACCCGTTCAGCCTCCGCGCCCTGCAGGCCCTCGACCACAGCACGTGGTCCGGGAGCGACACCGCCGTCGCCCCGTTCGAGTTCACCGTGCTCACCGAGGTCCGGGGCCTCACGCTGAACGAGCGCTACGTGCTGAACGCCGCGGCGATCCTGCGCTCGCGGTTCGACGTCGAGCTGCTCGCCGAGATCGCCGAACTGGACGCGCTGGTGGTCTCCGCCGCCCTGCGCGGCCTGGTCCGCCGCGACCTGGTGCGGGTCGAGCCGATCGGCACGCTGTTCTCCATTCGGGACGAGGTCTTCGGCACGCTGCTGCGCAGGACGATCGACCCCTGCTGGGCCACCCGCGCCCACCAGCGCGCCCTGAGCCTGCTCTCCGCCCGCGGCCAGGCCGGCAAGCAGCTCGGTTTCCACCTGGTCAGCTCGCTGTCACGGGTCCGCGCGAGCGAGCTGACGCGGATCGTGGACGCGTCCTACGAGATCATGGAGACGGACGTCGCCGAGTGCGTCTCCTGGCTCACGCCGGTGATCGCCGAGGCACCCGTCTCCAGCGAGATCGGGATGCGCGCCCGGCTGGCACTGAGCACCGCGTTCGGGCGGATCGGACGGATGACCGAGAGCCGGGACCTGCTCTTCCTGGTGCACGAGTCCGGCGGCTCGGTGGACCCGCTCATGCTGGCCGGGCAGGTCGCCTCCGTGTCGATGGTCGAGGCCGTGCTGAGTCAGGACGCGCAGACCCTCGGCCTGCTCAACGAGCATCTCGCCCGGCAGGACCTGCGACACTCACCGGTCTGGCCGCGTCTGGTGTTCGCGCAGGGCTTCCGCACGACCATGCTCGGCCGAATACCGGGGAAGAGCGAGCTGGAGCAGGCCCTTCAGGTCGCCCGTACCGGCCACGACGACCTCACCGCCGCGGGCCTGCTCGCTCTTCGGGCGCTGGAGGCGACCTTCTCCGGTGAGGTGGACCGGGCACTGGCCGACACGACCACCGCGAGCGAGCTGCTGGACCGCGCGCCGGAGCACCTGGTGGCGCGTCACCTGGAGAGCCTGTTCGTGGTCGTCCTCGCCCATCTCTACCTGGGCCGCTACGTGGAGGCCCAGCGGCAGGTGCGGCGGGGCGTCGACGTCGCCCGCCACCGCCAGCGGATCTTCCTGCTCCCGGCGCTCCTGGTCCTGCTCAGCGAGGCCGAACGCCACCTCGGACAGCTCGAACAGGCCCGCGAAGCCGCCAACGCCGCCATCATCGAGTCCGGCCCGGACAACTCTCTGCGGCACACCCAGGCGGTCGCGCTCAAGTCCGCGGCCGAGGTCTGGATGCAGCCGGTGGGCAGCGGGAAGGCCAGGTCCCTCGCGCAGCAGGCACTGGCCCGGCAGTCACCGTCGCAGGCCAACGTCAACGGCAGCGCCTCGATCGCCGCGCTGACCCTCGCCAGATGCGCGTGGCTCGACGGCGACCCCGCGCACTGCGTCGCCCTCCTGCTCAACGAGGGCAAGGGGTCCGAGCTGCGGACCATTCCCATGGCCTACCGCAACACCGCCTGGGAGATGCTGTGCGCCGCCGGAATGGACGCCGGCATGCCCCTGGACGGCTGGGTGCGCAACAGCCAGGAACACGCCCGTGCCGTTCCGATGCCGCACAACCTCGCCTACGCGGACCTCACCCGAGGACATCTGCACCGCGTGCGGGGTTCGCTCTCCGAGGCGGCGAGGTGCTATCAGGACGCGGCCGATCGCTTCGCGTCGGCGGGCATGGGGATCGAGCAGTGCTACGCGCTGGGACAGGCCGCACGCGTGCTCGGCGAGCTGGGGCACGCCGAACGGTCCTCCCGCACGGCCAGGCTCGCCGCCGAGATGGCACGCCGGTCAGGGGCGGTGACCATGCTCGACTGGCTCGGCAGGCAGACGAGCGGGCCGGCCACCGCGGAACTCGAACCCGAGACCGGCTCCGTGGAGATGTTCGGCCGGCTCACGCACCGCGAGCGTGAGATCGCACTGCTCATCTGCACGGGCATGAAGCGCCGCGAGATCGCCGACCGGCTCACCATCAGCATGCGGACCGTCGACGTTCACCTGACCCGGATCTACCGGAAGACCGGTGTCAGCTCCCGGATGGAGCTCGCCCTGGCGACCCGGCGGAAAACGACCGACCGCGACTACGCCACGCGCTTTTAGGACCACTTGAGCCGTTCTTTCTAATGTCGGTTCCTGCGAGCCTCCGCGTTCCGGACGGCGGCTCGGAATTCCGCCCAGGAGGCGACCATGGATTTCCGCGTGCTTTCCGCTCGGATCTCACCGGTGCTCGACACCGTGAACTCCTGGGCCCTGCCACTCGTGGCGGCGCCACCGGAAACCACCTCGGAAAGGGTCGGCGCCCTCGGCCGGCCGGGCCGGTCGCTGATCCTGCGCGATCTCACCGAGAAAGTCGTCGAATACCACTCCAGTAATCCCGACCCCACCGGGACGACACCCACGGAGAAGGACTTCGCCACCGTGAGGCTTGAGATATTCGGCTCGGACGGCGAGCCGCTCGGCCACACCAGAGGGGCGGGCCGCATGCTCTACCGCCAGGAGCACGACGGGCATTTCATCGCCTACTTCGGGGAGGAGATCCGGCTGAACGACGGCAACGTCATCCGCTCAGGAGGACTGGTCGACGACGCCCGGCTGACCGCAGGCGAGGCCGCCACCTTCCCCGCCGTCGTCGTCGCGGGGCCGCTGCGCGGCGCCATCGGTTTTCGCCAGTTCCGGCCGCTGGTCAAGGACGCCCACGACACCTACGAGTCGACGATCGTCGTCTACCTGCGGTAACGGGACGGAGAGCGCAGATGACCCTGACACGACTTCCCGTTCGCAGGATCGGATCCCTCACCGTGGGCGCGCAGGGCCTCGGCTGCCTCGGCATGTCGGAGTTCTACGGCGCCACGGTGGAGGCCGAGTCGATCGCGACCATCCGGCGCGCCCTCGACCTCGGGGCGACACTGCTGGACACCGCCGACGTCTACGGCCACGGCGCCGGTGAGGAACTCGTCGGCAAGGCCGTCGCCGGGCGGCGGGAGACGGCGATCGTGGCGACCAAGTTCGGCGTGGTACGCCCAGGACCGGGCGTCGGCGCCGCCGTCCGAGGGGACGCCCGCTACGTCCGGCGAAGCTGTGAGGCCTCGCTGCGGCGGCTCGGCGTCGACCACATCGACCTGTTCTACCTCACCCGCGTCGACACCGAGGTCGGCGTCGAGGAGAGCGTCGGCGCGATGGCCGAACTCGCCGCCGCGGGCAAGATCCGCGAGATCGGACTGTGCGAGGCGGGTCCCGAAACCATCCGGCGCGCCCACGCGGTGGCCCCGATCGCCGCGCTGCAGACCGAATGGTCGCTGTGGTCGCGAGACATCGAGCGCCGGATCGTGGCGACGTGCCGGGAGCTGGGCATCGCGCTGGTGCCGTACTCCCCGCTGGGCCGGGGCTTCCTCAGCGGTGCCATCCGTTCTCCCGAGCAGCTGGAGGAGGGCGACTTCCGGCGCTTCGGGCTGCCCCGGTTCGCCCCGGACAACCTGCCGCGCAACCTCACCCTGGCCGACCGTCTCGTCGAGCTCGCCGCCTCACTGCGGGTCACGGCGGCGCAACTGGCGCTGGCGTGGTTGCACCACCGGGGGGCGGACGTGATCCCCATCCCGGGAACGAGGCACCGCGCTCATCTGGAGGAGAACGTCGACGCCGCCTTCCTGAGCCTCACCCCGGCCGATCTCGCCGCCGTGGAGGCGGCCGTTCCCTCGGACGAGGTCTACGGGGAACGCTGGAACGAGCAGAGCATGCGGTTCGTCGACCGCTGAGGGACGGGATCGGTGTGGGCCGGTGGAACGCCGCGCCGCGTTCCACCGGCCCACACCGGCGCACCGATCCCGGCGTCACCCGCTCGGTATCCGATCGGCGCCCGCGGGCGCGACGACGATCGCCCGGGACGGGCACAGGTCCTCGGCCGTCTCCACGGCCTCCCGGACGTCCTCCCCCGGATCCGCGTCCAGGACGACGACCAGGCCGTCCTCCCCGTGGTCGAACACCGCGGGCGCGCTGATCGCGCAGTGGCCGGCGGCCATGCAGCGACGCCGATCGGCGGTCACCTTCATCGTTTCTCCTCTCACCACTCGACGGGCAGGGTGTGCACGCCCTGCATCGTGCCGCCGCCGCGCGTGGGCAGCCTGTCCAGCGGCACGGCGAGCCGCAGGTCCGGAATCCGGTCGAAGAGGACGGAGAACGCCACCTCCAGTTCCATCCGCGCCAGGTTCTGGCCGAGGCACTGGTGGATGCCGAACCCGAACGTGAGGTGATGACGACCGGAGGCGGCGTTGTGCCCGCCGGCGCGGCGGATGTCGAACCGGTACGGGTCGGGGAAGGCCGCGGGGTCGCGGTTGGTCATCGAGGAGGAGACCAGGACTCCCTCTCCGGCCCGGATGACGTGTCCGTCGATCTCGATGTCCTCGGTCGCCACCCGTACTCCCGAGACGTCCGTCACCGACACCATCCGCAGCAACTCGTCCACCGCGGCGGGCAGCACGCCCGGGTCCGCGCGCAGCGCCGCCAGCTGGTCCGGGTGCTCCAGCAGGGTGACCACCCCGAGCGCGATCATCTGGGACGTCGTGTCGTGCCCTCCGATCAGCAGCGCCAGCGCGATGCGCACCAGGTCCTCCCGGGTCAGGTCGCCGTCCTCGTCGACCTGACCCACCAGCCTGCTCAGCACCCCCGCCCCACCGGGCTCACGTTCCTTGGTGGTGATCAGCCCGTCCAGGTAGTCCCAGAGCGCCTGGCCCGCCGCCTCGGCGTCCTGCGCGCTCTTGGCCTGAAGCAGCCCGTTCGTCATCGCCTCGAAGAACGCGTGGTCGTCGTACGGCACGCCGAGCAGCTCCGAGATCACCATGGACGGGATCGGCAGCGCGTAGTCCTCGACCAACTCCGCGGGCGGCCCCTTCCGAAGCAGTTCGTCCACCAGCCTGCCCGCGAGTTCCTCGACGCTTCCGCGCAGGGCGCGCACCTGCTTGAGGCTGAAATCGGGGGCGAGCAGGCGGCGATGGATGTCGTGTACGGGCGGATCGAACCCGATGATGGCGATGGGCTTGAAGATGGGGGCGTCCAACCGGGGCAGGGAGGGCGGTCAGCCCGCCGGTTCCGGGGCAGGGGTCTCCGGTCGTAGCGCGCCGCCGGACGGCAGGGGGTGGGTGCGCGGCTGTGCCCACGCGCGCATGGCGGGTTCCTCGACGAGGCGGTTCAGTGCCCACGCCACCGCCGTGGTGACCCCGAACAGAACCATGATGACGCCGAGGGCGGCCGGCACGTCCCATGTCCGGTCGGCGCCGATCGCGAGGTGCCCGAAGTGCAGGACCAGGAAGTGCGCCAGGTAGGAGGCGTACGAGACCCCGCCCAGCCACCGCAGGATCCGGCCGCGAAACGGCGTGGGGACGCCCCGCTCGTCCGCGACGGCCACGGCCGCGATCAGCAGGGCCAGCGGCAGCGCGATCGTCGCGGTGAGCCCGTACACGCTCGGCCACAGGTACATCTGCAGGGCGAACCCCGCCGCCAGGACCAGCAGCGCCCTGCCCACGCCCAGCGGGACCCGTCGGCCCGCCAGCACGATGCGGGCCATGATGATGCCGAGGACGAAGTCCAGCGCCCTGATCGGCGGGAAGGAGACCAGGAACCAGTTCTGCACGAACGACATGTCCTGGCCGGGAAGCCGGGGTGTTCCCGGCAGGGCGAGGAGGGCGACGGCGGGCAGCAGGGCGATCACGGCGGCGACGGCGCCGGCCGCCCACCACAGCCGCCGGGCGGAGATCCTGCGGACGAGCGCGTGCAGGAAGGGGAAGGCCAGATAGAAGAGCAGGTCGCAGGCGAGGGACCAGGTGACGACGTTGATCGTGATGACCACGTCCATCCGGGGATACCAGGTGTGCACGAGCAGCAGGCTCGGCAACAGTTTGGGCAGGTCCACGGCCTGGCCCGCCCACACGGCCAGGCCGAGCGCGGCCAGCCAGGTCACCACGTGGACCGGGTAGACCTTGACCAGGCGCCGGCGCCAGAAGCTCGCCCTGGACTGTCCCTCCCGCACCGACCAGGTCAGCACGAACCCGCTCAGCACGAAGAAGAACTCCACACCGAGCCAGCCCGAGGCGAAGGCGAAGGTCTGCAGGGAGGCCGCGGTCTCCCGGTGGAAGAAACCCAGGACACAGGCGTGGCACACGAACACCAGGAACGCCGCCACGAATCTCATCCCGGTGAGCGAGGGGAGCCGCGCGGCCTCCTTCGACGGGTGCGTCGAGTGAGTCATCTTTTCTGCTTTCTTCGGCCGGCCTTTGTACGGGGCCGGCCCGAACCTGTGGGGAGGTCAGTCCCCCGGTGATTTCTCGCTGATCCGGATGGCCTGCGCCGGGCAGAGGAAGGCGGCCCTGCGGACCCGTTCCTCCTGCTGCGGCTCTGGCCGCGGGGTGAGCACGACGACCAGGCCGTCATCGTCCTGATCGAAGACCTCGGAGGTGGCGGCCATGCAGCGCCCGCCACTGATGCAGCGCTCCCGATCCGCCCGCACCCACATCCGGCGTCACCATTCGACCGGTAGCTGGAGCACCCGCTGTACGGTGCCCGCGCCGAGGATGGGCAGTTCGTCCACGGGTACGGCCAGCCGTATCCCCGGGATCCGGGTGAGCAGCTGGTGCAGGGCGACCTCCAGTTCGAGCCGGGCCAGGTTCTGGCCGAGGCACTGGTGGATGCCGAACCCGAAGGTGAGGTGGTGGGTGTCCTCGCGCAGGACGTCGAACTCGTGGGCCCGCCGGTGCACCTGCTCGTCCCGGTTGGCCAGGGTGCCCGAGACGAGCACCCCCTCCCCCTCCCGGATGAGATGGCCCGCGATCTCGATGTCCCCCTTGGCGACCCTGGTCGCGACGAGGTCCGTGGTCGCGATGTAGCGCAGGAGTTCCTCGATCGCGCCGGGCAGGCGGGAGGGGTCCTGAAGCACCAGCGCCAGCTGGTCCGGGTGCTCCAGCAGCGTGATGACGCCAAGGGCGAGAGAGGAGGAGGTCGTCTCGTGAGCGGCGATCAGGAGCACCAGCGCGATCGAGACCAGCTCGTCGTGCCCGACGTCGCCGGGGATGACCCGCTCCCTCACCAGCGTGCCGAGCAGGCCGTCGGTGGGTTCCTTGATCTGTGCGGCCACCAGCCGGTCGATGTAGTCGGCCAGGTCCTGGGCCGCCGTCGCCGACTCCTGCTCGGTGCCCAGCATCACCTTGCCGCTGGCGTCCTGGAAGAAGTCGTGGTCGGCGTAGGGGACGCCGAGGTGCCGGCAGATCACCAGGGACGGGAGTGGCACCGCGAGCAGCGGCACCAGGTCGGCGGGAGGGCCGTGGTCGATGATCGCGTCGATGTATCCGGACACGATGTCCTCGAGCTGGGGACGCATTCCGCGGACCGTCTTGAGGCTGAAGTGCGGGTTGAGATAGCGCCGGTAGATGTCGTGGACGGGCGGGTCCATCGCGATGAGCGCGAGGGTGCGGGCGATCTGCGAGCGGAAGCGGGGGGCGACGATGGGGAACCCGGGGTGGGTGCGCTGCGAGGACAGGTTCGGGTGGGTGAGGATCTCCCGCGACTCCCGGTACCCCGTCACCATCCACGCCTCGCGGCCGTCGAAGAGCGTCACCTTGAGCACCGGCCCCCGCTCACCGATCTCCCGATATCCGGGTGGCGGCTCGTACGGGCAGGTGCGTTTCTGCGGATACGGCGGAGCTTCCGTCATTTCCTTCATCCTTCGGCGAGACAAGAAAAGGGCGCCGCCGGTGCCGTGCGACGACAACGACATTAGGCAGGAACGAAATATTGGGCAAGGCCGGTTCAGCGTTGATTAAGAATTGCTTATGCGCTGCCCCGAGCGGCCCGGTGAAGCCGGGGAACCGCATCCAGGAGGGTCTTTGTGTATTGATGCTCCGGAGCTTCGAATACCTTTCTCACGTCGCCGGACTCAACCACTTTCCCGTCTTTCATGACCGCCACTTCGTGACTGATCCTGTGGACGACGCCCAGATCGTGGGAAATGAATACGTAGGCCACGCCGAGCCTTTCCTGAACGTCGGTCAGGACGTCGAGCACCTGTGCCTGGATCACCGCGTCCAGGGCCGAGACCGGTTCGTCGCAGATGATGACGTCCGGTCGCGGGGCTAGTGCCCGCGCGATCGCGAGGCGCTGCCGCTGGCCTCCGGACAGCTCACGTGCCCGCCGGCCGAGCACCTCCTCGTCCAGGCCCACGTGCTCCAGGAGTTCCGCCACCCGTCGTGCGCGTTCGGCGCCGGGGGTGCCCTGCGCGCGCAGGGGCTCCTCGAGAAGCCGTCTCGCGGTGTAGCGGGGATCGAAGGAGGCGAGCGGGTGCTGGTAGATCATCTGGATCCGGCGGCGGGCCGCCCGCCGTTCGGGGCCGCGCAGTTCGCTCCAGGTCCGCCCGTTCACCTCGACCCGGCCGGCGTCCGGCGCGGCCAGGCCCAGCAGCAGCCGGCCCACGGTCGTCTTCCCCGACCCGGACTCTCCGACGATGCCGAGCGTCTCACCGGCCCGTACCTCGACCGACACCTCGTCCACCGCGGTGAACGCGCCCTTGCCCGGCAGCCTGTACCTCTTGACCAGCCCTTCGGCGCTCAGCACCACCCGTCCGGGACCGGGACGCGGATCGGGGTCGGCCGACGCGGTGCCCGCGCCCCGCGCCAGGCCCCGTCCCTGCCCGAGCGCGGCGGCGACCAGGGTCCTGGTGTAGGGGTGGGAGGGCGCCTGGAGCATCTCGCGCGTCGGGCCGTCCTCGACGAACCGCCCGTCCTTCATCACGTACACGTGGTCGGCGATCTCCGCGACGACGCCGAGGTCGTGGCTGATGAGCAGGATCGCCGTGCCGTCGCCCGCGCGCTCGCGCAACAGCGCGAGCACCTGCCTCTGCACCGTCGCGTCCAGCGCCGTCGTCGGCTCGTCGGCGATCAGCAGGTCGGGCCGCGCGGCCAGGGCCGAGGCGATCAGGGCGCGTTGCCGCAGCCCGCCCGACATCTCGTGCGGGTACTGCCGTGCCCGGCTCTCGGGCAGCGGGACGCCCACCGAGTCGAGCAGCCGTACGACCTCGTCGCCGATCTCGCCCGTGGGCACGGTCCGGTGCTCGCGCAGAGGTTCCGCCACCTCGGCGCCGACGCGGCGCAGCGGGTCGAGGGAGCCCAGGGCGTCCTGCAGGACAAAGCCGACGCGCCGTCCGCGCAGCGCACGCCAGCCCCGGCCCCGTACCCGGCGCAGGTCGAGCCCGCCGAACACGAGCTCCTTCGCCCGCACGTCGGCACCGTCGCCGGCCAGCCCCACCAGGCTGCGCGCGGTGACGCTCTTGCCGGAGCCGGACTCACCGACGATCGCCACCACCTGCCCGCGGTCGACGCGGAGGGACACGCCCCGCACCGCGTCGACGTGCCCGCGGCCCGTCGAGAAGCCGACGGTGAGGTCCCGGACGCGCAGCAGTTCCCTCGTGTCCCCCGGCGCCGGGCTCATGTTCGTCGTGTCGCCGGATACCGGGCTCATGTCCGCCCCCGTTCGATCCGCTGCCGCAGGTGCCCGCCGACGACGGTGATGGACAGGACCGCGATCGTGATGGCGACTCCGGGGAACGCCGCCGGCCACCAGGCGATCGCGAGGAACTCCTGGCTGTCGGCCAGCATCGCGCCCCATTCGGCGGTCGGCGGCTGGGGGCCCAGGCCCACGAAACTCAGCGAGGAGCCCGCCACGATCATCGCTCCCAGGGTCACCGTCGCCAGTACCATGACCGGGCCGAGCGCGTTGGGCAGGATGTGCCGCAGGACCACCTGGGCGCGCGACCAGCCGAACCCGTGGGCCGCCTCGACGTAGTGCGCTCCGCGCAGCCTGATCACCTCCGCGCGCGTCACCCTGGCGAAGCCCGGCAGGGAGATCACCGCCAGGCCCACGCTGGCCGGGCCGCCGCCGGGTCCCAGCACCGCGACGACCAGGAACACCAGCAGCAGGCCGGGGACGGAGAGGACCACGTCGAGCGATCTGCTGAGCACCTGGTCCATGGTCCGGCCGAGCTGCGCGGCGGCGACCCCGACCAGGACGCCCGCGGCCAGCGCGAGCCCGACCGCACCGGCGCCTATCAGCAGGGAGGGACCGGCGCCGTGAACGATCCTGGCGTACAGGTCCCTGCCGTTCTGGTCGGTGCCGAACCAGTGCGTGCCGTCAGGTGGCCGCAGCGTCGCGTTCAGGTCGGCCGCGTCGGGGTCCGTCCCGGTGAACAGCGAAGGGAAGAGCGCCATCGCGGCCAGCAGTGCCAGCACGATCGCCCCCGGCCAGAAGCTCTTGGTCACGGCCGGCTCCCCGCCTCTCGCGTCCTGGGGTCGATCACCCAGACCAGGATGTCGACCACGATGTTGACCAGCACGAACACCACCGCGGTGAGCAGCACGATCGCGATCACCACGGGCATGTCCTTGTTCTCCACCGCGAACAACACCAGCCGTCCGATCCCCTGCCGGGAGAAGACGATCTCGATGATCACCGCACCTCCGATGAGCGAGCCGGCGATCCAGCCCAGGAGCGTGGTGGCGGGCAGCAGCGCGTGCCGCAGCACGTGCCGCAGGCGCAGCGCGAGCTCGCCGATGCCCCGTGAGCGGGCGGTCACCACGAACGGGTCCTCCAGCGCGCGCAGCAACCCGTCGCGCAGCACCCCCGTCATCACCGCGACCGGCCCCGCGGCCAGCGCGGCGGTCGGCAGCACGAGACCGGACAGGGAGGAGGAGCCGATGGCCGGGAACCAGTGCAGGTTGAAGGAGAACACCGTCAGCAGCAGCAGCCCGAGCCAGAAGGGCGGCAGCGCCACCACCAGCGACTCGGTCGCGGAGAACGACGAGCGCACCCACCGCCGGCGGTTCGCGCTCACCACCGCGAGCAGGACGGAGGCGACCAGCGTGACCAGCAGGGTCGCCAGGACCAGCAGCAGGGTGTCGGGGAGCTGGGACCCGATCGCGTCCCACACCGGCCTGCGCAGCACGTACGACTCGCCGAACTCCCCCCGCGCGATCCTGGTGAGGTAGGCGAGGTACTGCGCCACGAGCGGATCGTCGAGCCGGTACTCGGCGATGATCCGGTCGCGTACCTCCGGGGTGACGGCGGAGCGGGCGAGCAGCACGTCGGCGGTGCCGCCCGGCATCACCCGCAGCAGCAGGAACGTCGCCGTGACCGCTCCCCACAGCACGGCCACCGAGGCGGCCACGCGCACCAGCACGAGACGCGCCGCCCCGCTCGCGCGGCGTGAGGGGGCCGCGCCCGCCGCCTCGGCGGCGGGCGCGTTCAGGACGCGAGCCATGCGCCGTACAGGTCGGGGGTGCCGTCGGCGTTGAAGCCGACCTCCCGGACGCCTTCGCGTACGGTCACCGTGGACAGGGGCGAGTAGACCGGCAGGACCGCGGCGTCCTCGGTGATGCGCTTTTGCGCCTCGGCGTAGGCGCGGTGCCGCTCGGCCTGGTTCTCGGCGCCGAGCGCGCGCCGGAAGGCGGCCTCCACCTCGGGGTTGTCGTAGCGTGCCATGTTGTTGCTGATCCCGCGCTTGGGCGTGGGGATGTTGTCGGCGCCGAACAGGACGCGCAACACGTCCGGTCCCGGCGCGGAGAAGCTGGTGTCGATCAGTTCGTAGTCACCGTCCAGCAGGCGCTTGACGAAGGTCCCGCCGTCGAGGTTCTCCTCGACCAGTTCGACGCCGAGTCCTTTCGCCGCGGACTGGATCTGCGTGGCGAGGTTGGCCACGGATCCGTCGGACCACATGTGGCGCAGAGTGAGGCGTTCGCCGTTCTTCGTCCGGTATCCGGCCGCGTCGCGCCCGGTCCAGCCCGCCTGGTCGAGCAGCCGCTCCGCCTCGGCGGGGTCGTGGGCGTAGGCCGGGGCCAGGGAACCGTCGTAGCCCGGTGTGCCGGACGAGAGCACCCCCTGGGCGCCTTCGTACACGCCGAAATAGACGTTCTTCACGATCTGCGCCCAGTCGATGCCGGTACGCAGCGCCTTGCGCACGTTGACGTCGCCGAGCGGGCCGCTCGCGGTGTTCGGCCAGTAGCTGTAGTTGATCCCGGGGAACGGTGTCGAGTGCAGGGTGAACCCGGGCAGGCTCTTCACCGTGTTGAGGCTCGTCGGCGACAGGCCGGTGACCGCGTCGACCTGGCCGCTGGTGAGCGCACCCAGCCGGGCGGCGTTGTCCGGCACGACCTTGACCTCGATCCGCTCCAGCCGCGCCGGGCCGCGACGCGGTTCCGGCGCCCAGTCGTAGGAGGGGTTCCTGACGTAGTCGATGCCCTTCTGCGGCACGAGCCCGGTGTCGCTGCGGAACGGGCCGGTTCCGACGATCTTCGCGCACAGCGCGGAGGGGGACCCCTTGAGGGTGGGCGGGGACTGGATGCCCAGGTTGGGCAGGGCCAGCGCGGCGAGGAAACCCGAGTCGGGCCGCTTGAGCCTGACCTCGACCGTGAAGGGGCCGACGGCCTTGGCCGACCGGTAGGCCGCGAGCAGGCTTCCGGCGAGCAGCGACTTCGTCTCCGGAGCCACCACGTGGTCGAGGTTGGCGACCACCGCCTGGGCGTCGAACCTCTCCCCGTCGGTGAACGTCACGCCCTGACGGAGTTCGAAGGTGTAGGTGAGCCGGTCCGGCGAGACCTCCCAGCGTGTGGCCAGCCAGGGACCGACGGCTCCCTGCGCGTCCTGGTGGACCAGCGAGTCCAGGATCGGCCGGGTGAGGGCCCTGGCCGACTCGGTGGGGCTCTGGTGCGGGTCCAGGCACTCGGGTTCCTTCTCGACGGCCAGGCGCAGCGTGCCGCCGCTCCTGGGCTGCGCTGCGGCGCTCCCCTCCCCTGTCGTGGCACCGTCCGCGCCGGAGGAACATGCGGTGGCCAGTGCCAGCATCAACGTGGCGGCCCCCGCCATGGCGGCGGGCTTGCGTGACCGGGACCTCGTAGCAGCAGCCATCCTCATCCTCATCGTTCGAACGCCGGATTGCGCCGGAGGTCGTTCTCCGGCTGGACACACAGTGCTCGGCGGTTCTAAAGCCGGGCTGAACGCGGGCTGAGGAGAGCTGTGGCCGGTGCTCGGGCGCACCGGCCCGTGCGGACCTACAGGGATGAGACGATCTTGGCGAGCAACTCGTACGAGCGGATCCGGGCGGTGTGGTCGGGCACCTGGGTGAGCACGAACAGCTCGTCGGCGCGGGTCTGGCGCAGCAGCTCGGTCAGGCGGGGGGTGATCCGTTCCGGGGAGCCGACGAACTGCGGTTCGAGCCGGTCCCGCAGGAAGCGTTCCTCCTGCGGGGTGAACGTGTGCGCCGCGGTCTCCTCCTCGGTGGGCAGCACGGTGCCCGGATCCACGGTGCGCATCAGGATCTGGCCGAACACGAAGGAGGCGGCCAGCCGGTGGGCCCGCTCGTCGGTGTCGGCGGCGACGACGATCACCGCCACGCACGCGTGCGGCTCGGACAGCCACGGCGAGGGCCGGAAGGCCCGGCGGTAGGCGTCGAGCGCCTCGGGGGCGCCGCCCCCCACGATCGCGTGCGCGTAGACGTAGGGCAGGCCCGCCCGGCCCGCGTAGGCGGCGCTGCCGGCGCTGGAGCCCACCATCCACAGCTCGGGCGCGATCGCCGGCTCCGGGATCGCCCGCACGCCGCCGCTGCCTCCGGCGAAGTACTCGCGCAGCTCGTGCAGCGCGTCGCCGAAGTCCAGCCGGCGCGGGTCGCCGATGCGGGCCGTGATCTCGCCCGAGCCGCCCGGGGCGCGCCCGAGCCCCAGGTCGACCCGGCCCGGATAGAGGCCGGCCAGGACTCCGAACTGCTCGGCGACCACCAGGGGCGAGTGGTTCGGCAGCAGCACCGCGCCCGAGCCGACCCGGATGCTGGAGGTCGCCTCCAGGATGGGCCCGGCGAGCACCGCGGGGCTCGACGCCGCCAGCGCCGGCGTGTTGTGGTGTTCGGCCACCCAGTAACGCCGGTAACCGAGCGCCTCCACGGCCTTGGCCAGATCGATCGAACGGCGCAGCGCGTCACCCGCCGTGTCACCTCGCCAGACCGGCGCGGTGTCGTGCACCGAGACCGCGATTCCCTCAGGCAATGCCCTCTCCCTCATCCCGTTCACACATATACGGAGGCTTCCTCACGTTATGTCCGCAAGTTAAATCGAGGATGCCTCAGCTTGTCAACGCCGCCTCCGCGGGCCCGGCCGGGGTCGGCACCACCCGGCCCGCGACCTCCAGCGTGAGATGGCCGGGCACGCCGACGATCTCGCCGAGGTCGTGCGCGTACCGCGACCGCCGCGGCGTCACCTCCGTCACGGTGAACCCGTAGTGCGGGTAGAAGTCCGCGACCTTCGCGTTCCTCGCGCTCGCCACGTAGTCACCGTGCACGGCGGGAAAACCGGCGGCGCGTGCCTGGCCGAGCACCTCGGCCAGGCACGCCTGCTCGATGCCCCGGGCGAACACCCGGCAGCTCAGCAGGAGGTTCTCGATCAGCAACCCCTCCGGCAGCGCCCGCAGGAAGACCGCTCCGACGATCCCGTTGCTCCCGAACCGGTCTGCCGCCGACAGCGTCAGCACCCGCGAGCCGGGCCGCCCCGCCCGCTCACGCACCGCCTCCGGGGAGAGGCGCTCGGTGGTGAGGTTGAACTGGTTGGTGCGCAAGGTGAGCTGCGACAGCCGCGCGACGTCGGCGCCGGTGGCGGGCGCCAGCCGTACGGACACCCCCAGTCCGCCCAGGAACTCCTCGGCCGACCCCGCCGCGAACAGGAACTCCGAACGCGCCGCCTCCTCGTGGTAGCGCCGCGTCCGGACACGGTCCTCCGTGGTCACCTCGTTCACGGTGAACCAGCCGTCGGCCAGCAGCCGCGTCACGTGCAGCGCCGGGTCGCCGTCCAGGTGGATCACCGCCGTCTCCGGCAGCTCCGCCGCGACCGCGGCGCACTCGTGGACGCTGTCGTCGGCGAACACCACGCTGTCCCCGCCCAGGTTCAGCTCCCGCGCCAGGACCCGCAGGTTGGCCGGTTTCGGCCGCCAGTTGGCGAGGATGCGGACGAAGGCGTCCTCGCGCACCACCATGTCGGGGTGTTCCCGCAGCGCGGCGAGCACGGTCTCCTGGTCGTTCTTGCTCACCGCGGCCAGCAGGACGCCCTGCGACTGCAGCTGCGCCACCACCTTCTGGAACCGCTGGAAGGCCTCACCCCGCCGGCCGTGGGCCACCTCGATGCCCTCCACCCCGTCGTCGCCGAGGACGCCGCCCCACAGCGTCTGGTCGAGGTCGACGGCGAGCACCTTCCTGGCACGCCCGGTCCGGGCCCGCACCAGGTGGGCCAGTTCACGGGCGTACGCGCCGAGCAGGGCGTCCGACAGGTGCGCCCGCGCGTAGACCTCGAACCGCGGATCGGACAGCTCGATCGGCGCCGTCAGCAGCGGGTCGAGGTCCATCACCACGACGGGCTGCACCGACTCGCCGAACGCCAGCAGTTCGGCGTTGGCCCGCCGCCAGACCGCGCCGAGCCGCGCCCTGGACGGATGGTCCAGCAACTGCGCCTGCCACACCCGGGGCAGCGGGACGGTGTTGAACACGAGCGCGCCGGACCCGCTCTCCCCGAACCGCGCCGCCAGCCGCCGCCACAGCGCCAGCTTCTCCTCCAGCACGCGCTCCACGTCGTCCACCGTGAACGGCACGCCGACCTCGTCGAACACGGCCGCGTGGTCGAGTACGCAGACGGTCACGTCGGGTCGTCCGGCGTACAGGGCGCTGCCGGGATCGCCCAGCTCGAACGCGTACGAGCCGAAGTCCGCGAGCCGGACGTCCGGCAGATACCCGTGGCGGGCCAGTTCGCCGGTGAGCGCGGTACGCAGCGCGCCGAGCGTGCCGTGTCCGGTGACGGTCACGGCCGCGAGCGGAAGCCCCGGATGGTGTTCGCGAACGGCCTCCACGTCGACCCGCTCCAGCAGTCGCGCCGACGGGGCGGCGTCCTCCTCGTCCATCGCGGCCAGCAGTGCCGCGACCTCGTCGTATCGCGCCGCGAGCGCCCCCTCGCGGTGCAGCGAGCGCAGGCACGCGCGCGCCTCGGCGCTCTTCGAGGTCATCGCTTCTCCAGCAGTGCCGGCGCGTTTTGCGGGCCGAGCAGTTCCTCCAGCCGGAACGCGAGTTCGCGGGCGGTGCCGTGGTCGAGCACCAGTCCCACCCGCACGTCGACGCCGATCTCCCCGGAGAGCCTGGCGGCGATCTCCAGCGCGCCGAAGGAGGTGATGCCGATCTGGGTCAGGTCGTCCGCCGGGCCGATCGCTCCGTGGGAGTGCCCGAGCGCGTCGGCCACCGCCGTCAGCACCAGCGACGTCAGGAGGTCGTGGCGCTCGCCCTCAGGCAGGCCGGACAGCGGCCCGGATGACGGCGCGGGCGACGGCGCGGCGGCCGGTGCCGTCGTCGGCTCGTGCGGCTCGTACGGTGGCAGGTCCCGTCCGTGCCTCCTCGGCGGGATGAGCCAGTAGCGTTCGTGCCGGAACGGGTAGGTCGGCACGGTGGCCGGATCGGCGACCGGCCCCTCGCCGAGCACCTTCTCCCAGTCGATCCGCACACCGCGCGCATGGGCCTGCGCGACACCGCGCAACACCGACCGGGCCTCCGCCCCGGGGTCTCGCACCAGCGGGATCGCCGACACGCCGTCCCGCTCCCCTGCCAGGCAGTCCGCGATCATGCCGGTCATCGTGGTGTCGGGGCCGATCTCGACGAAGGTGTCGACGCCCAGGCCCCGCAGGGTGAGCACGCCGTCGTGGAAACGGACCGTGCCGCGCACCTGGGCGGCCCAGTGGTCCGGCGCGGCCAGCTCGTCCCGCGTCGCCACCAGGCCCGTGGTGTTGGAGACCAGGGGGATCGCGGGTTCGCCGACGTCCAGTTCCGTCGCCGCCTCCACCAGCCGCGGCAGCGCGGGGTCCATGTGCGGCGAGTGGAAGGCCTGGCCGACCGCGAGCGCCTTCGTACGCACCCCACGGGAGCGCCATCGGGCGGCCAGTCCCCGCACCGCGTCCGCGTCGCCGGAGACCACGGTCGACCTCGGCCCGTTGACCGCCGCCACGGACACCCGTCCGTCCAGCTCGGCCAGGGATGCCCGCACCTCCGCCTCGGGGGCCCGCAGTGACACCATGCCCCCGCCTTCCGGCGCGGACTGCATCGCCAGTGCCCGTACCACGACCAGGCGCGCGGCCTGCTCCAGCGAGAGCGCCCCGGCGACGTGTGCCGCGGTGAGCTCCCCGACGGAGTGGCCGAGCAGCGCGTGGGCGACCAGGCCCAGGTGCTCCGCGAGCCGGCAGAGCGCGAGCTGGGTGGCGAACAGCGCGGGCTGGGCGAACTCCGTGCGCCGCAGCAGCCCTCCCAGCGGGCCGTCGGCCGCGGCGGACACCACCTCGCCCAGGGGCGGGCCTTCGGCGTGGTGGACCCGTCTGGCCAGGTCCAGTGCGGCGCAGGCGGCGTCGAACGCCTCGGCGTAGACCGGGAACCTCTCGTACAGCTCGCGTCCCATCCGCGCCCGCTGGGTCCCCTGGCCGCTGAACACGAACGCCACCTTCGGCGCCGCACTCGCCCTGACGATCGGGCTGGACGGCCCGGCGAGCGCGTCCAGTTCGCGGGTGAGCTCGGCGGCGCCGGAGCCGAGTGCCACCGCCCGGTACCTGAACTCCGAACGCCGTCCCGCCAGGGTGCGGGCCACGGCGGCGAGATCGGTCTCCCGCCCCGAGCGCAGGAGGTCACCCAGCCGGGCGGCCTGTGCCCGCACCGCCTCGGGCGTCTTGCCGGAAAGCAGCCAGGGGACGGCCACCAGCGGGTTCCCGGCCTCGGCCTCGGAGCCGGGCGACCCCCCTTCGGTCACCGGCGCCTCCTCGACGAGCAGGTGCGCGTTGGTCCCGCTGATCCCGAACGAGGAGACACCCGCCCTGCGCGGCCGGTCGCCGCGCGGCCAGGGAAGGGCGCGCTCCAGCGGTTCCACCCCGCCGTCGTCCCAGTCGACCAGGGTGGACCGATCGGCCACGTGCAGCGTCGCGGGCAGCACGCCGTGCCGCAGCGCCTGCACCATCTTGATCACACCGGCGACTCCCGCCGCGGCCTGCGTGTGCCCCAGGTTCGACTTGACCGAACCCAGCCACAACGGTCGTCGCCTCGCGGTGCCGTAGGCCGCGATCAGGGCGCCCGCCTCGATCGGGTCCCCGAGCGCGGTGCCGGTCCCGTGCGCCTCGACCGCATCCACCTCGGCCGGCGACAGCCCCGCGCCGCGCAGGGCCGTCTCGATCACCTTCTCCTGGGCGGTCCCGCTCGGCGCGGTGAGCCCGTTGCTCGCCCCGTCGGAGTTGATCGCCGAGCCGCGGACCACCGCCAGGACCGGGTGCCCGTTGCGCAGGGCGTCCCCGAGCCGCTCCAGCACCAGCACCCCCACGCCCTCGCCGAAGCCGGTGCCGTCGGCCCCGTCGGCGAACGCCTTGCAGCGACCGTCCGCGGCGAGCCCGCCCTGGAGCCCGAACTCCACGAAGACCCGGGGGGTGGCCATCACCGTCACCCCGCCGGCGAGCGCGAGGTCACACTCGGAGCGGCGCAGCGAGTCGGCGGCGAGGTGGATCGCCACGAGCGAGGACGAACAGGCGGTGTCGACGCTGAGCGCGGGCCCCTCGAAGCCGAAGGTGTACGCCACCCGCCCGGACGCCACACTCGCCGCGTTGCCGGTCATGAGGTAGCCGTCGAGCTCGGGGGGCACGTCGTCGATCGCGGGCGCGTAGTCCTGGTAGATCACACCGGTGAACACCCCGGTCCGGCTGCCCCGCAACGACCTCGGGACGATCCCCGCGCGCTCCAGGGCCTCCCAGGAGACCTCCAGCAGCTGCCGGTGCTGCGGATCCATCGCCACGGCCTCCCTGGGGGAGATCCCGAAGAAGGCGGCGTCGAACCCGGCCGCGTCGTCCAGGAAGCCACCGGCCCTCGCCCGTTCCCGCAGGGCCGGGTCCCAGCCGCGGTCCCGCGGCGGCTCGCCGACGGTGTCGACGCCGTCGGCGACCACCCGCCACAGGTCTTCGGGCGAGCGCACCCCGCCGGGGTAGCGGCAGGCCATCGCGACCACGGCCACCGGGTCCGGGTTCGACAGCGCGGCCAGCTCCCTCTTCACCCGGGCGAGCTCGCCGGTCGTCCACTGGAGGTACTCGACCAGCTTCTTCTCGTCACTCATACCGCTCGCCATCCCTAGGATCGAAGCTCGGAGTCGATGAACCTGAACAGCTCCTCGGCGGTCGCCGGGACCTCCTCGCCCGCCCCCGCGCCCGGTTCCCGCACGGCCGGTTCCCGCACGGCCGGGGCGAGCCGGCCGAGCAGATGGTCGGCGAGAGCGGCCGGGGTCGGATGGTCGAACACGATGGTCGCCGGGAGCCGCAGCCCGGTGGCCTTGCCTAGCCGGTTGCGCAGTTCGACCGCGGTCAGCGAGTCGAAGCCGAGTTCCTTGAAGCTGCGCCCCTCCTCGGCCGCCTCCCCCGGGGCCCGCCCGAGGACCGCCTCCACATACCGGAAGACCGTCTCGGTCATCAGCTCCCCGCGGCGCGCCGGCTCGGTGCCGGCGAGCATCCGCGCCAGCGCGGGCTCGGCGGAGTCGGACCCGCCGGAGCCGTCGGCCTTCGCCGGGAGTACGCGGCCGCGCACCAGGGACCGCAGCGGCGGGGCCGGATCGGGGACCCCCGCCAGCCTCGCGAGGTCCAGCCGGACCGCGGCCAGGGTCGGCTCCGGCGCCGCCATCGCCGCGTCCAGCAGTGCCAGGCCACGTCCCGGTGACAGCGGCAGCAGTCCGGACCGCGCCATCCTGGCCCGGTCGACGGCGGAGAGCGAGCCGGTCATGGTGCTCTCCGACCGCCACAGTCCCCAGGCGATCGAGGTGGCCGGGAGCCCTTCGCGGGTCCTGGCCACGGCGAGGGCGTCGAGGAAGACGTTGGCCGCCGCGTAGGCCGACTGCCCGGCGCTGCCCACGATCCCCGCGGCGGAGGAGAACAGCACGAACGCGGCGAGGTCGAGGTCCCTGGTGAGCTCGTGCAGGTTCCAGGCGCCGTCCACCTTGGGCCGCAGCACCGCGTCGAGCCGTTCCGGGACGAGGTTGGCGAGCGTCGCGTCGTCCAGGACCCCGGCCGCGTGCACCACGGCCGTGAGGGGATGCTCGGCGGGGACCTCCGCGAGCACGCGGGCCAGCGCGCCGGCGTCCGCCACGTCCGCGGCGGCGATCGTCACCTTCACGCCGAGCCCGCCGAGTTCCGCACGGAGCCGTTCGGCGCCCTCCGCGAGGGCGCCCCGCCTGCTCAGCAGCAGCAGGTGCCCGGCGCCGTGTTCCCTGGCCAGGTGCAGCGCGACAAGCCTGCCCACACCGCCGGTCGCGCCGGTGACCAGGACCGTGCCGTCGGCACGGATCGGCCGGGGAATCCGGAGGGCCACCTTGCCCACGTGCCGGGCGAGTCCGAGGTGGCGGACGGCGTCCGGCGCCCGCCCGGCGTCCCAGGAGGTGACCGGGAGCGGCGTGAGGATCCCGCTCTCGAACAAATCCGCGAGGTCGGCGAGCATCCGGCCGATCCGGTCCGGCCCCGCCTCGGCCAGGTCGAACGCCCGGTAGTGCACGCCGTGCCGGGCGCGGACCTCCTCGGGGTCTCGTACGTCGGTCTTGCCCATCTCGATGAACCGCCCGCCGGGAGCGAGCAGTTCGAGTGAGGCGTCCACGAACTCGCGGGCGAGCGAGTTCAGCACGATGTCCACGCCGCGCCCGCCGGTCGCCTCCCGCACCGCCCCGGCGAACGCCAGGTCCCGGGAACCGGCGATCCTGCCGGGGGGCAGTCCGGCCTCTTCGAGAGCGGGCCACTTGGCGGGGCTCGCGGTGCCGAACACGGTCAGCCCCCAGTGGCGCGCCAGCTGGATCGCCGCCCCGCCGACGCCACCCGCGGCGGAGTGCACCAGGACCCACTCCCCCCGGCGGGCGCCGGACAGGTCGCGCAGGGCGTAGTAGGCGGTGAGGAACACCGCGGGCACGGTCGCCGCCTGGGCGAACGAGATGCCCTGCGGGATCGGCACCAGCAGACGGTGGTCGGTGACGGCCTCGGGCCCTATCCCCCCGGAGATGAGACCCATCACCCGGTCGCCGGGACCGATACCGGTCACGTCGTCCCCGACCGCGAGTACCACCCCGGCGCCCTCGGTGCCCAGATCCGCCGCGCCCGGGTACATGCCCAGGGTGAGCATCGCGTCACGGAAGTTCAGGCCGGCGACGCGGACGGCGACTCTGACCTCCTCGCGGCCCAGGGGCCTGTCCTCGACAGGCCGGTACGCCAGATCGTCGGCCACCCCGCTCTCGGCCGCCTCCAGCCGCCAGTTGCCCGCGCCGGACGGTACCGGGTCGCGCCGGCGTCGTCGGAGCCTGGGCACCAGTGCCCCGCCGCCCCTGATCGCGACCTGCGGCTCGCCGGACGCCACGGCCTCCAAGACCTCCGAGAGGGGCGTGGAAGTGGTCTCGGTGTCCACGATCACCACCCGGCCGGGCTCCTCGGCCTGCACGCCGCGGACCAGCCCCCAGACCCCGGCGCCGGCGAGCGCGCCGGCGCGCTCGCCGGGAACCGCCTCCACGGCACGGCAGGTGCGCACCACGAACAGCGTTCCCGCCAGTCTGTCGTCGGCCAGCCCTCGCCGGAGCGTTTCGAGCACCCGTAGCAGGGCGGCTCGGACCGCCTCCGGTACGGGCCCGGCCTCTTCGCCCGCCGAGACGACGAGCACCTCGGGCGCGGGCTCTCCCGCGTCCAGCGCCGCGAGCAGCGCGCCGAGCCCCGGGTGGGCGGCCCCCTCGGCTTCCGCGGTCTCCTCGGCGTTCGCGGTGTTTCCGGCGTCCTCGATGTTTCCGGCGTTTCCGGCGTTTCCGGTGTTTCCGGTGTTTCCGGTGTCCCCGAGGGCGCCGAGGACTCGCACACGTTCGCGCGGCACACCGACGCCGGGGCGCACGGAGTCCCAGGTCAGTTCGTACAGCAGGTCCTCCGTGCCCGCCGCGGCGAGGTCCGCCGGGTCGGCCGCGCGGAACGTCACAGCCTCGATGCCCGCCACTGGGTCGCCCTCGGCCGTGGCCAGGTCGACCGCGACCGTCTCCTCCGCGGTGCGGCGTACGCGCACCCGTACCGTCGAGGGCGCGTCGGCGTACCGGGTGAGGCCGCGCCAGGTGAAGGGCAACCGTACGGCGCCGTCGTCGGGGAACAGGCCCGCGAGCCCGACGGCGTGCAGCGCGGCGTCAAGCAGCGTGGGCGCGACGCGGTACCCGGGCGGGCCCTCCAGGAACACCTCCGCGAGGACCTCCTCCCCCGACCGCCACGCCTCGCGCAGGCCCCGGAAGGCCGGGCCGTAGTGATAGCCCCTGGCGGCCAGGTCCTCGTACAGCCCGCCGACGTCGACGGGCACCGCGCCGGGTGGCGGCCACTCGGCGCGAACCGGCAGGGCGGTGGGTGCGGGGAGCGGAGCGAGCGAGCCCGCGGCGTACACCGT
Organism: Streptosporangium sp. NPDC006930; assembly: GCF_040635605.1. Classification (NCBI taxonomy): domain Bacteria; kingdom Bacillati; phylum Actinomycetota; class Actinomycetes; order Streptosporangiales; family Streptosporangiaceae; genus Streptosporangium; species Streptosporangium sp. NPDC006930. The sequence goes on from NZ_JBEYID010000026.1 coordinate 119,425, forward strand.
CCACGGCGCACCCAGCGGGTCACCGGTGTCCGCCGGCCGCGCGTGAACCCCGACGGGCCGCAGACCGTCCCGCTCGGCCGGGCCCACGGTCACCTGGATCTCGACCGCGCCGGAGTCGTCGAGCACCAGCGGGCGCCGGAGGGTCAGCTCGTCCACCCGCGCGACACCGGCCAGCTCCCCCGCGTGGCCCGCCAGTTCGGCGAGGACCGCGCCGGGAACCAGGACCGCGCCGTCCACCACGTGATCGCCCAGCCACGGCTGGTCGTCCAGGGAAAGCCTGCCGAAAAGCAGCAGGCCATCCTCGGACGCCGCGCGCACGGCCGTGGACAGTAGCGGATGCGTGACCGGCCGCGCGCCCGCGGGGATCCCGGCGGTGGTCACCGGCGCGTCCAGCCAGTACCGGTGCCGGTCGAAGGCGTAGGTCGGCAGGACCGGCACCCGCCCCGGGCGCTCGCCGAGGTACCCCGGCCAGTCGACCCGGACCCCGTTCACCCATGCCTCGGCCACCGAGATCAGCACCCGTGCCATGCCCCCGTCGTCCCTGCGCAGCGTGCCCAGTACGGCGGGCCGTTCCACCCCGGGGAGCGCCTCCAGGATCTCCTGGACTCCCGTCCCGACGACGGGGTGCGGGCTCACCTCGACGAACACCTCGTGCCCCGCCTCGGCCGCCGCCTCCACCGCGGCCTGCAGCAGCACCGGCCGGCGCAGATTGCGGTACCAGTAGCCGGGGCTCCCGAAGCCGGTACCGTCACCCGGCTCGATCGCCGCGCCGGTGACGGTGGAGAAGACGCCGGCGGTGAACGCGCGGTCCGGCGCGGGCGGGGGCAGGATCTCCAGCAGCTCGGCTTCGAGCGCCTCGACCTGGGGCGAGTGGGAGGCGTAGTCCACGTCCACCGGCCGCACCCGCACGCCCAGCTCCTCCAGTGCCCGCTCCACGCGGCGCACCGCCCCGGCCTCGCCGGCGACGACGGTCGAGGCCGGTCCGTTGAGCGCGGCGACCGACACCGTGTTCCCCGTACTCCCTGCATCCTCCGAGAGCCCGAGATTCTCGAGGACCGCGTGCACCCGCTCCCGCGAGGCCGCGACCGACAGCATCGCCCCGCCGCCCGCGATCTTGCGGATGGCCCGGCTGCGCAACGCCACCACCGCCGCCGACTCCTCCAGTGACAGCGCGCCCGCGGCGAGCGCGGCGGCGATCTCGCCCTGCGAGTGACCGATGACGGCGGCGGGCCGTACGCCGAAGGACTCCCAGAGCGCGGTGAGCCCGGTCATCACGGCCCACAGGACCGGCTGCACCACGTCCACCCGCCCCAGGCCGACGCCGCCGCGCAGCGCGTCCAGCAGCGACCACCCGGTCACCGGGTCGAGGGCGTCGGCGCATTCGCCGACCCTGCGGGCGAAGACCGGGGACTCGGTGAGCAGCGCGCGGGCCATGCCCTCCCACTGCGCGCCCTGGCCGGGGTAGACAAGGACCGGCACGCGCGAGTCCCCGGCGTACCCGCTCACCGCCGACGCCGACGGCGCCCCGTCCGCGACGGCGGACAACCCCGCCAGCGCCTCCTCGCGATCGGCGGCCACGACGACCGCGCGGTGGCCGAACTCGGCCCTGGTGGTCACCAGGGCCGCCGCGACATCGGCGAGGGCGACCCGCGGATACCGCTCCAGGTAGGCGCGCAGCCGCCGCGCCTCGCCTCCGAGCGCGCGCGCCGATCTCGCCGACAGGACGAGCGGGACCGGTCCGCCGAAAGGCTCCGGTGCGGGAGCGGCCTCGGGCGCGGGCGGCTCCTCGATGACGACGTGCGCGTTGGTCCCGCTCATGCCGAAGGCGGAGACCCCGAACCGCCGCGGACGCTCCCCGGCGGGCCAGGGGGTGTTCTCGGTGAGCAGCGCGACACCGCCCCGCTCCCAGTCGACGTGGCGCGACGGCCTGTCGACGTGCAGCGTGCGCGGCAGCGTCCCGTGCTCCAGTGCCATGACCATCTTGATGATCCCGCCGACGCCGGCCGCCGCCTGGGTGTGCCCGATGTTGGACTTGAGCGAGCCCAGCATGAGCGGCGGGCGGTCCCCGCGCGCCGCCCCGTACGTGGCGAGCAGCGCCCGCGCCTCCACCGGGTCGCCCAGGGTGGTGCCGGTGCCGTGCGCCTCCACCGCGTCCACGTCGGCCGGTGAGAGGCGCGCGGCGTGCAGGGCCTCCTCGATCACCCGTTCCTGGGAGGGGCCGTTGGGCGCGGTGAGCCCGTTGCTGGCGCCGTCCTGGTTCACCGCCGACCCCTTGAGCACGGCCAGCACGGGATGCCCGTTGCGCCGCGCGTCCGACAGTCGTTCCACCAGCAGCAGCCCGACGCCCTCGCTGAAGCCCGTGCCGTCGGCGGCGTCGGCGAACGCGCGGCACCGTCCGTCGGGTGAGAGTCCGCGCTGGCGGCTGAACTCCACGAAGGTCGCGGGTGTCGCCATGAGCGTGGCCCCGCCGACCAGCGCGAGATCGCACTCCCCGTCGCGCAGCCCCCGCTCCGCCAGGTGGAGCGCCACCAGCGAGGACGAGCAGGCCGTGTCCACGGTGATCGCGGGCCCCTGCAGGCCGTAGGTGTAGGCGATCCGGCCCGAGGCCACGCTCCCGGCGCTGCCGGTGCCCAGATACCCTCCATACTCGCGCGGGTCGTCCTGCGCCCGGCCGCCGTACTCGGTGTAGATCAGGCCGACGTAGACACCGGTTCGGGAGCCGCGCAGGCCGGCCGGGTCGATGCCCGCGCGCTGGAAGGCCTCCCAGGAGGTCTCCAGCAGCAGCCGCTGCTGCGGATCGGCGGCCTTGGCCTCGCGCGGATTCATCTCGAAGAAGTCCGCGTCGAAGTCGGCGGCCTCGTGGAGGAACCCGCCGTCGCGCGCGTAGGACGTCCCCGGGTTGTCAGGGTCGTCGTCGAACAGGGCGCCCAGGTCCCAGCCCCGGTCGGCGGGAAACGGCCCGACCGCGTCCCCGCCCGATTCCAGGAGCTCCCACAGTTGTTCGGGGGTGCTGACGCCACCCGGGTAGCGGCAGGCCATCGCGACGATCGCGATGGGGTCCTCGGCCGCCCGCCCGCGCCGGGCCACGGCGCGGGACGGACCCTCCGGCGCGGTGCGGCTCAGGTGGCGGGCCAGGGCACGCGGGCTCGGATGGTCGAAGACGAGCGTGCTCGGCAGGCGGCGGCCCAGAAGGCGGCTCAGATGGTCCCTGAGCCGCACCCCCGTCATGGAGTCGAGTCCGAGGTCGCGGAAGGGCCGGTCCGGGCGGACGTCCCGGGCGGATTCGTAGCCGAGGAGGCCGGCGACCGCCCGGCCGACCAGGTCCAGCACCCGCTCCTCCCGCTCGCTCCCGGAAAGCCCCGCCAGCACGTCCACCGGCCCGGCGTCCTCGGGAGCGGCCCGCCCGGGCCCTTCCCGAGAACGTCGCACCGCGCGGTGCGCCCAGGGGACGGAGACGGGAGCGGGGGCCTGCGCCTCGCCGGACCCCTCGGCAGCCGGGCGGACGCGCACCTCCTCGACGCTCAGCACCATCCGGCCCGTGGTGTCGAACGCGGCGAGCGAGAAGGCGTCAGGCCCGGTCCAGGTCAGGCGGACGCGTACCGGGCCCATCGCGGCGGCGTACGACCGTACGCCGCTCCAGCTGAACGGCACGACCGCCTCGGGCCGCTCACCCCGGTCGGAGGCAGCGGCCGCCCGGTCGAGGAAGGCCACCTGCGCCATCCCGTCCAGCAGAGCGGGATGGAGCACGAATCCCTCCCCGCCCGCGCCTGTCCGGCCTCCGTCCCCGTCCGGCGGGGTCACCTCGGCGAACACGCCGCCACCCGAGCGCCAGGCGGCACCCACGCGGCGCAGGCGGGGGCCGTAGTGCACACCCGCGTCGGCCAGGCGGGCGTAGCCGGCGTCCACGTCGACGGGCTCGGCGTCCGCAGGCGGCCACGCCTCCGGGATCCCCATCCGCGCGACGGCGGCGTCGGCGTCGGCGTCGCCCGCGCTCAGCGAGCCCGAGGCGTGCAACCTCCACGGCTCCACAGCGTCTCCGGGGTCCCCGGGGTCCCAGGCGTCCCCGCCTCCCGGCCGGGCGTGGACCGTGAACGTCGCACCCGCGCCGCCGTCCTCGACGTTCACCTCCACCTGGACCTGTACGGGACCGTCCGGCACGTCCACCGGGGCGAGAAGTGCGACGTCGTCCACCCTCGGCAGACCGAGACGCTCTCCGGCCGCGAGCGTCAGCTCGACCAGCGCGCTCCCGACGAGCACCGGACGCTCTCCGAGCCGGTGCTCGCGGACCCAGCCGCCAGGCCCGCCGGGCACACCTCCGGTGAACAGCACCGCCCGCCCGTCCGCCGGCTCCACGACCACCTCCAGGAGCGGGTGCCCCACCCCGGCGGGGCCGGTCGAGAGCGGCGCCCCCTCGGTGCGGGTGTCGAGCCAGAATCGTCGCTCCTGGAACGCGTAGGTGGGCAGGGCGACGCGACCTCCCCGCGCGGCCGCCCCCCACTCGACGCCGAGCCCGGCCGCGAACAGGCTCCCGGCCGAGGTGAGCAGCTGCTCCAGCCCGCCGTCGCCGCGACGGAGCGTGGCCAGCGCGTGCGCCTCCACACCGGCCTCGTCGAAGGTGTCACGCAGCGGGGCCACGAGCACCGGATGGGGGCTGACCTCGAGGAAGCACCGGTGGCCCGCCTCCAGGAGCGCGGTGACGGTCTCGGCCAGGCGAACCGGGCGGCGAAGGTTGTCGTACCAGTACCCGGCACCGAGCGCGCTCGTGTCCATCTCGGCGGCCGTGACCGTGGAGAAGAAACCGACGGCGGACGTCCGCGGGCGAAGACCGGCGAACCGGGCGAGCAGGGGCTCCCGCAGCGGTTCGACGGCCGGTGAGTGGGACGCGTAGTCGACGGGGACGAGCCGCGCCCGCACCCCTTCGGCCTCGCAGCGGGCGACGAGGTCGCGCACCGCGCCCGCCTCCCCGGACACCACGGTCGCGTCCGGACCGTTGACGGCGGCGACGACGATCTCGTCACGGCCGCCGAGCCGGCGGCGTACTTCTCCGGCGGGCAGGCCGATCGACGCCATCGCCCCGCTCCCCGCGATGTCCGAGAGAGCGGCGCTGCGCCGGGCCACCAGCGCCGCCGCGTCGGCCAGGTCCAGGGCTCCCGCGACATGGGCGGCGGCGATCTCCCCCTGCGAATGTCCCACCACCGCGGCCGGTTCCACCCCGAGGGAACGCCACACCGCGGCGAGCGAGACCATCATCGAGAACAGGGCGGGCTGCACCACGTCGACCCGGCCGAGCAGGGTCTCCTCACCGGAGGACACCACCTCCAGCAGGTCCCAGCCGACGTGCGGCGCCAGTGCCTCGGCGCACCGCCGCATCTCGTCGCCGAACGGTTCTGAGGCGGCGAGGAGATCGCGGGCCATCCCGGCCCACTGCGACCCCTGGCCGGGGAACACGAAGACCGGCCGCCCGTTCACCGTCGCCTCACCCCGCACCGCGCGCCGGGAGGGAAGTCCCTGTTCCACCAGCGCCAGTTCCCCGGCGAGCCGGTCGAGGTCGGTACCGACGGCGACCGCGCGGTGGGACAGGTCGGCGCGCCCGGTGCGGAGGCTGTGGGCGACGTCGGCCGGGGACAGGCCCGGATTCTCCGCCACGTGTGCCCGCAACCGGCCGATCTGGTCACGCAGCGCCTGCTCGGTGTGCCCGGACACCGTCCACACCACCGGCGCCGGGGCCACGGTGCCGCCCGTCCGCGAGGACTCCGGCGCCCCGGACCGCTCCTCGGGCGACTCCTCCGGTGACTTCTGCGGGGGCTCCTCCGCGGGCTCCTCGATGACGACGTGCGCGTTCGTGCCGCTGATCCCGAACGAGGAGACCCCGGCCCGGCGCGGACGGTCCCGCTTCGGCCACGCCCTCTCCCCGGTGAGCGGGGCGAGCCCTCCGGCGTCCCAGTCGACGTGCGGTGACGGCTCGTCGATGTGCAGGCTCGCCGGAAGCACCCCGTGCCGCATCGCCATCGCCATCTTCATCACGCCGCCGATGCCCGCCGCGGCCTGGGTGTGCCCGATGTTGGACTTGAGCGAGCCCAGCCACACCGGATCCGTCACCGGACGTGCCCGGCCGTAGGTCTCCATGAGGGCGCCCGCCTCGATCGGGTCGCCCAGGCCGGTGCCGGTGCCGTGCCCCTCGACGGCGTCCACCTCGGCGGGGTCGAGACCGGCGTCGGCCAGCGCGGCGAGGATCACCCGCCGCTGCGCCACCCCGTTGGGCGCCGACAGCCGGCTGCTCGCGCCGTCGGAGTTGACCGCGCTGCCGCGCAGCACCGCGACGATCGGGTGTCCCCTGCGCCGGGCCTCCGAGAGGCGCTCGACGAGCACCAGACCGACCCCTTCCGCCCAGCCGGTGCCGTCGGCCGAGGCGGCGTACGCCTTGCAGCGGCCGTCGGGCGACAATCCGCGCTGGCGGCTGAACTCGACGAACGTCGCCGGGGTGGCCATGACCGTGCTCCCGCCCGCGACGGCCATCTCGCAGTCTCCCCGGCGCACCGCCTGCGCCGCGTAGTGCAGCGCCACCAGCGAGGACGAGCACGCGGTGTCCACGGTGACCGCGGGTCCCTGCAACCCGAAGGTGTAGGCGACGCGGCCCGAGGCGATGCTTCCCGCGCTTCCCGTGCCGACGAACCCCTCGAAACCCTCGGGCGCGCGGACGTGGCGGGAACCGTAGTCGGAGTACATGACGCCGGCGAACACCCCGATCCGCTCCCCCGACAGGGAGCGCGGGTCCATCCCGGCGCGCTCGAACACCTCCCAGGCGGTCTGCAGGAGCAGCCGCTGCTGCGGGTCGATCGTCAGCGCCTCGCGAGGGCTGACGCCGAACAGTTCGGGGTCGAAGTCGGCGGCGGAGTACAGGAAGCCGCCCTCGGCGGCGTAGCTGGTGCCCTCCCTGTCCGGGTCGGGGTCGATCAGCTCCTCCAGCGGCCAGCCGCGGTCACGCGGGAACGGGCCGATCGCGTCGGTCCGTGCCTCCACCAGTCGCCACAGGTCCTCCGGCGACCGGACGCCGCCGGGGTACCTGCAGGCCATGGAGACGATCGCCAGCGGCTCGCGGGCGGCCTGCTCCAGTCGTTCCAGTGCCGCGCGGGTGCGCATCAGGTCGGCCGTGGTGCGCCGGAGGTACTCGCGGAACCTGTCTTCGTTCGCCATCGGTGAACCGCTCCCCGTGGTCGTCCTCGAAAGTGCCCGAGACGTCGGATCAGTCGCTCAGTTCTCGGTCCAGCAGCCCGAACAGCTCATCATCGGACGCTGAATCCACACCAAAGAGCGGCTCTCCCGCGCCGTTCACGGCGGCCTCGCCGGCGTCCAGCGCGTTCAGCGCGGCCCGCAGCGCCCGGACCAGGTCGACGCGACGCCGGTGGCCGGGGTCCAGGTCCGAGGCCGAGGAGACCCAGGTGTCCAGCGCCGTCGTGTCGAACGCGGGCCGGGCGAGGGCGCTGCGCTCCAGCAGGTGCTCCAGCAGGTGCTCGGTCAGTGCCCGTACGGTCGGGTGGTCGAACAGCACGGTCGCGGGAAGCCGCTCACCGACTTCGGTGCCCAGCCGGTCGCGCAGCTCGATCGCCGTCAGCGAGTCGAGACCCAGGTCGAACAGTCCCCGGTCGTCGGGAACCTGCGCCGGTCCCGCGAGACCGAGCACCTCCGCGACCCTGCCGGCGACCGTGTCGCGCACCACGGCGCGCGACACGGTCTCGTCCATGCCGTACAGGCGCCGGGCGAGCGGCACGGCCGCCACGGCGGGCCGGGCGGGGACCAGGCCACCGAGCACGTCGGGAAGATCGTCCTGTCTGCGGGCGAGCGCCACCCGATCGAACCAGGCGGGTACCACCACGGCCAGGCCGCTCGCCAGCGACCTGTCGAGCAGATCCAGCCCCGCGCCGACGGGCAGCGCGCGGATGCCCAGCCTGTCGAGCCTGGTCCGCGCCGCTCCGTCGAGCCCGGCCGCCATCCCGGTGTCCGATCCGGTCTCCCACAGCCCCCAGGCGAGGGACGCGCCCGGCAGGCCCGCCGCCCGCCTGTGGTGGGCGAGCGCGTCCAGGAAGGCGTTCGCCGCCGCGTACCCCGTCTGCCCGGCGTTGCCCAGCACGCCCGCGACCGAGGAGAACAGCACGAACGCCGTCAGCGGCAGATCCCCGGTGAGGCGGTGCAGGTTCCAGGCCGCGTCCACCTTGGGGCGCAGGACCCGTTCCAGCCGCTCGCCGGTCGTGTTCTCCAGCACCGCGTCGTCGAGCGTGCCGGCTATGTGGAACACGGCACCGAGCGGCCTGCCCGGGTCGACACCGGCGAGCAGTGCCTCGGTGGCCGCCGTGTCCGCGAGGTCGCACGCGGCCGTCCGGACCCGCGCCCGGTCGCCGAGTTCCCCGGCGAGGGCGCGCAGCGCCGGATCGGCGTCGCCGCGCCTGCTGACCAGCAGGAGGTGCCGGGCGCCGTACTCGGCGACGAGGTGGCGGACGACCGCGGCACCGAGCGCACCGCCGGCGCCGCTCACCAGCACGGTGCCCGTCCCGAGCTCCGGCGGGGTCCCGGGTGAGCCCGTCACCGCGCGCAGGCGCGGCCGGAACGCCTCTCCCCGGCGGATGGCGAGCTCACCGGGCCTGGCCGCCACCGCGCGCGGCAGCAGCGCGGACGACTCCTCGTGCCCGTCGGCGTCGACGATACTGATCCGTCCGGGGTACTCCCTGCGTGCGGCGCGGACCAGGCCCCACAGCGAGGCCTCCGCCAGCCCCGGCAGCCGGTCGTCACCGTCCACCGCGACCGCCCCGCGCGTCACCACCACCAGATGTGCCTGCTCGGGCAGCGTGAGGATGCTCTCGCGGACCGCCAGAAGGCAGGCGCGGACGGCGGTGGCCGGGTCGTCCCACTCCGCCTCGTAGGAGACCGTGGCGAACGGCAGGTCCAGGCCGTGCCCGCCGGAGGTCAGCACGATCGTGTCCTCGCCGTGCCCGCCGCCCTCCTCGCCCGCCGGCGCCGTGGCGGCCAGCTGCGCGGGGATCCAGGAAAGCTCGTACGGCCGGGCCGCGACCCCGCCGCGTGCCAGGGCACTCTCCTCGACCCTGCGTACCCGTACCTCACCGGCCGACAGCACCGGACGCGCCGCGGCGCCGTCCCTGTCGGCCGCGTCCGCCGCGTTGATCACGTCGAGGGCGAACGTCCCTTCACCGGTGTGCCGGATCCTGACCCGCAGCGGCCCGCGCGGCAGGCCGTGCACGCGCACCTCCCGCCAGGTGTGCGGTACCTGGACGCCTCCCTCCACCGCCTCGCCCGCGTCGGCGATCCACGCGTGCAGGGCGGCGTCGAGCAGCCCCGGGACGAGGTCACCGCCGGTGTCCACCTCGGCGTAGAGCTCGTCCCCGGTCGCCCACAGCGCGCGCAGGCCCTGGAACGCCGGGCCGTAGTCGTACCCGCGCTCGGCGAAGACCTCGTAGATCCCCGTGACGTCCACCGCGCGTGCCTCGGGCGGGCGGTGACCCGACCAGCCGGGTGCGGGGCCGTCACCGTCCAGCACGGCCTCGGCGTGCAGGGTCCACTCGCCGTCGGCCGGTTCCCCGCCGGAGCGCGCGTGCACCCGCACCGTGGCGTCCGTCACCGTGACCCGCAGGTGCACCTCCTCCTCCGCGCCGACCGTGACGGGGGCGTGCAGCGTGAGCTCCCGCACCGTCGCCATGCCGTGCCGATCCGCCAGCCGTCCCAGCAGATCCACGAGGGCGGTGGCCGGGAGGACCGGCGTACCCGCCAGCGCGTGGTCCGCCAGCCACGGCTGCCGCCGCTGGGAGAGCACTCCCGTGTAGAGGGTCTGTGCTCCGTCCGGCACGGCGATCGAGGCGGTGAGCAGCGGGTGGCCCGGATCCTCGGCGCCGATTCCGGCGGCGGTCCCGTCCTCGGCCGGCGGCAGGAGCCACAGGCGCTCCCGTTTGAAGGGGTAGGTGGGCAGCGGAACGATGACGGCATTTCCGCCGTTTCCGGCGTTCCTGCCGTTTCCGCTGTTTTCGTTGTTCTCGCTGTTCCTGTCGTTCTCGCCGTTTCCGCCGAGCAGCGCCCGCCAGTTCCAGGCGACACCCGCGATGAAGGCCCGCGCCACGAACGACCAGAGCGCGAACCCGTCGTCGTGCCTGCGGTCGAGCACGGAGATCGCCACGACGTCCTCTCCCAGATCGTGCTGCCGGACCATCGCGGTCAGCGCGGCGTCCGGCCCGACCTCCAGGAAGCGCGCCGCGCCCAGCTCCCGCATCCGGCCGACCGCGTCGGCGAACCGCACGGTCCCGCGTACCTGGGCGGCCCAGTGCGCGGCCGACCCGAGCGTGTCCGCCCCGCTCTCTCGCGCGGTCAGCGTGGACACCACGGTGCGGGTCCCCGGCACGGCGCGCAGGTCGCCGATCTCCTCGCGGAAGGCCGCGAGCATCGGCTCCATGTGCGCGGAGTGGAACGCGTGGCTGACGGTGAGCGACCTGGTGCGGTGCCCGTTCACCGCCAGGAGGCCCACCAGTTCCTCGACGGCTCCGGTGTCGCCCGAGAGCACCACGGAGCCGGGCGCGTTCACCGCCGCGACGTCAACGCGCGCCCCTGTCTCGGCGATGAGCCGTTCCACGGTCGGCAGGTCGGCCTGGACCGCGGTCATCGCGCCTCCTGCGGGGAGTTCCTGCATCAGGCGCCCGCGGGTCGCGACGAGCGCCACCGCGTCGGGCAGGCTCAACGTCCCGCCGACATGCGCGGCGGTGATCTCACCGACGGAGTGCCCGGCGAGGAGGTCGGCGGGCAACCCCCACGACTCCAGCAGCCGGAACAGCGCGACCTCCACCGCGAACAGCGCGGCCTGGGTGTACCGGGTCTGGTCGATCGGCCCCGCCGCGTCGTGGCCGGACACCACTCCGGCCACGTCCGTGCCGTCCATCCTGCGAAACTCGGCGCAGACCTCGTCGAAGGCCCGCGCGTACGCCGGGAACGAGCCGTACAGCCCGGCTCCCATGCCGACGCGCTGGCTGCCCTGGCCGGTGAACAGCACGGCGGTCCCGCCGCGCGCCGGTGTGCCCGTGAGCACCGCCGGGAATGCCCCGGGCTGCGGCGCGGTGCCGTCGATGAGGTGGTCGAGGCCGATGAGCAGCTCGCTCCGGTCGCGGCCGAGCACCACGGCCCGCCGTTCGAACGCGGTCCGCGTCGTCGCCAGGGACAGGGCGACATCACTGGCCCGCAGAGCGGGGGTGGCGAGCACGTGCCGCTTGAGACGGACCGCCTGCTCCCGCAGCCCGGCCGCGTCACGAGCGCTGAGCACCCACGGCACCACCGCTCCGGCCGTTCCCGCCGCTCCGTCGACGGCGCCGTCGACGGCGCCGTCGCCCGCCACCACGGGCGTCTCCTCACCCGACTCGAGGACGACGTGGGCGTTGGTGCCGCTGATCCCGAACGACGAGACTGCCGCCCTGCGCGGCCCCGGTGTGTCCGGCCAGGCGACCGGCTCGGCGGGCACGGACACGGTGCCGCCCGACCAGTCGACGTGCTCGGTGAGCCTTCCCCGGTGCAGGGTGGCCGGGACCTGCCCGTGCCGCATGGCGAGCACCATCTTGATGATCCCGGCGACCCCCGCGGCGGCCTGCGTGTGCCCGATGTTCGACTTCACCGAGCCCATGAGCAGCGGGCTCCGGTCCTCGCGGTCGCGACCGTAGGTGTTGAGCACCGCGCCGGCCTCGATCGGGTCGCCGAGCCTGGTCCCCGTGCCGTGCGCCTCCAGCACGTCCACGTCCGCGGGCCGCAGTCCCGCGCTGCGCAGGGCACTGCGGATGACCCGCTCCTGGGAGGGTCCGTTCGGCGCCGTGAGGCCGTTGCTGGCGCCGTCCTGGTTGACCGCGGAACCGCGGACGACGGCCAGCACCCGATGCCCGTTGCGGCGGGCGTCCGAGAGCCGCTCCAGGACGAGCAGCCCGACACCCTCACCCCACGCGGTGCCGTCCGCATCGGCCGAGAACGGCTTGCAGCGGCCGTCAGGTGCCAGGCCGCGCTGCCGGCTGAACTCGATGAACGTGGCCGGGCTCGCCATGACGGTCACGCCGCCGGCCAGGGCGAGCGTGCACTCGCCCAACCTGAGCGCCTGAGCCGCCTGGTGGACCGCGACCAGCGACGAGGAGCAGGCGGTGTCCACGGTCACCGCCGGCCCCTCCATGCCGAGGGTGAAGGAGATGCGGCCGGAGGCGACGCTGCCCGCGCTGCCGCTCACCAGATATCCCTCCAGATCCCCGGCGGTACCGCGGCGCTGGTGCACCCGCGCGCCGTAGTCGGAGTACATGACGCCGACGAAGACACCGCTCTGCGTGCCGCGCAGGGCGGCCGGGTCGATCCCCGCGTCCTCCACCGCCTCCCACGCGGTCTGCAGCAGCAGGCGCTGCTGCGGGTCGACGGCGAGTGCCTCGCGCGGGCTGATCCCGAAGAACCCGGGATCGAACTCGGCGGCGTCGCGCAGAAAACCGCCGTGCCGGGTGGAGGAGGTCCCCGGACGCTCGGGATCGGGATCGAACAGATCCGGGTCCCAGCCACGGTCGGCGGGGAACTCCGAGATGGCGTCACCTCCCGAGACGAGCAACTCCCACAGCTCTGCCGGGGTACGCACCCCGCCGGGGAACCGGCACGCCATGCCGACGATCGCGATCGCGTCGTCGGCGGCACCGAGCGGCACGGCCGGGTCCTTCGGCTCGTCCCTTGTTCCGGCGCCCGTCACCTCGTCGAGGAAACGGATCAGGGCGACCGGGTTCGGGTGGTCGAAGACGATCGTTCCCGGCAGGCGGACACCGAGGTCACCGCTGAGCCGGTCGCGCAGTTCCACCGCCGTCAGGGAGTCGAAACCGAGGTCGCTGAAGGAGCGCTCCGGGTCGACCTCCGCGCCGCCGGCGTGCCCGAGCACCGCCGCGACCGCGTCGAGCACCAGGTGGGAGGTGTCCTGCGCCGGCGTGGCCGACGCGTCCGTCGTGTTCGCTGCGTCCGGCGCTCGCCGGACGGCGACGGGGCCGCGGTGCCGTTCCACCGCCCGAGGGTCGAGGTGCGCCGCGACCACCGCGGCGGTGTCCAGCCGCAGGGCACGGTCGAACAGCGCGATCCCCTCGGCCTCGCCCATGGGCTTGATGCCCGCCCTGCCGAGGCGGGCGACGTCGCGCTCGGTGAGCCCGGCGCCCATGCCGGTGCCGATGTCCCACAGCCCCCAGTGGACGGTCACCCCGTGCCCGCCGGCCAGCCGCCTGCGATGGGTGATCGCCTCCAGCGCCGCGTTGGCCGCGCAGTAACCGCCCTGCCCCGCGGTGCCGACGACGCCGGCGACCGATCCGAACAGTACGAACGCGTCGAGTTCTGTGCCGCGCGTGGCCTCGTCCAGGTTGCCGGCGGCCACGGCCTTGGCCTCGATCATCCGGCGGAGCGCGTCGGCGGGAAGCCGTTCGACGGCCGCGTCCTCGACGACGCCCGCGGCGTGCACCACACCGGTCAGCGGGGTGTCCGGCGCGGTCAGCAAGTCGGCGAGGGCGTCCCGGTCGGACGGGTCGCAGGCCCGGATGGCGACGCGGGCGCCGAGTGCGGCCAGTTCGGCCTCGACGTGGGCGGCGTCGGGGTGTTCCTCGCCGCGACGGCTGACCAGCAGGAGGTTTCTCACGCCGTGCCGTGTGACGAGATGGCGCGCGATCCGGCGGCCGAGCGCGCCGAGGCCTCCGGTGATCAGCACGGTGCCACCCGCGGCGCTGCGCGGCCAGGCCGCGCCGTCCGCCGCGGACCCGAACTCGGACCCGAACTCGGACCCGGGCCCGGACCCGGACTCGGCCCTGGTCCTGGTCCTGAGCTCGGAGTCGAGCTCGGCTCCGGCCTCGGGTTCGGGTTCGGGTTCGGGCGACAGTCTGGGGACCCGCGGTACGCCGTCACGGAGCGCGGCCTCGGGCAGTTCGGTGCCGATCGCCGCGAGCAGCGCGGGGTCGGCGATCTCGTCGTCGCCGATGTCCAGCAGTGCGAACCTGCCGGGGTGCTCGGCCCGCGCCGCCCGTACCAGGCCCCACAACGCGGCGGCCGAGGGGCGCGCCGGCTCACCGTCGTCGACGGCGAGACCTCGGGTGAGGAAGACCAGCAGTCCGTCCTCCGCCTCGGCCAGCCAACGCCGGATGGCCTGGCGTGCCACCTCCACCTCGGCGTACGGATCGTCGCCGTCGTCGGTGAGGGCGAGCAGCACGGTGCCGGTGAGCCGCTTGGGGAGAGATCTGTTCACCGTGAGGTCACCGGCCGCGGGCACCGGCGGCGCCACGGCCTCCCAGCGGAGGCGATACAGCCCCGCCGCGGACGGCAGCGGGCGCAGCCGCAGCCGTTCCACGGTCAGCACGGGCTGCCCGTCGTCGCCGGTCAGGTCGATCCGGTAGGTGTCCGGGTCCACCGGGGTCAGATGGGCCCGCACCCTGGTCGCGTGCGCGGCGTGCAGCCGTACCCCGTCCAGGGCGTAGGGGACGCGCCGCGGCCCGTCGATCCCATGCAGCGAGATCGTGTGCAGGACGGCGTCGAGGAGAGCCGGGTGCAGACCGTACCGGGTGGCCTCGCCCCGGATCGGCGCGGGAAGCTCCGCCTCGGCGTAGAGGTCCGCTCCGTTCAGCCAGGCCGCGCCCAGTCCCTGGAACGCCGGCCCGTACTCGTAGCCGTGCTCGGCCAGCAGCCGATAGGTCGCCTCAAGGCCGCCCTCGTCGAGGCGGGCACCGGACTCGAAGGGCGTTGCCGCGCGGCCGGGGGTGATCTCCGCGTCGGCGAGCACCGCGGTGACGTGGGAAGTCCATTCCGTGCCCGCCGCGCGGCCGCGCACGGTGAGCTCCCCTGCCGGGGACACGCTCACCTGGAGCTGGGTCTCCGCGGCGCCGTCCAGCTCCAGCGGCGTGCGCATCACGAAATCGCCCAGCGCGGGGCGGCCGATGCTCGCGCCGATCGCCAGAGCCAGCTCGGCCAGTGCCGCGGCCGGGACGAGCATCCGTCCGTCGACGCGGTGCTCGGCCAGCCACGGTTGTCTGCGCGCGGACAGCGCGCCGGTGAAGAGCCGTGCCCCGTCCGGCAGCTCGGTCGAGGCCGTGAGCAGCGGGTGCGGGGAGGCGTCCAGCCCATAGCTGGCGGGCCGCCCGTCGTCCTCGGTCGGCAGGAGCCAGTAGTGCCGTGTCTCGAACGGGTAGGTGGGCAGGTCCACCAGCCGGCCACCGGCCAGCAGCGGACCGAAGTCGACCGGAACCCCCGCCGCGTGCAACGCGCCCAGCGCGGTCCCGAAGGTGGCCGCCTCCGGCCGGCCTGGCCGTAGCAGGGGTACGGCGAGCACCCCGTCGGCGCTCTCCCGCGCCATCGCGGCGAGCGATCCGTCCGGCCCCAGCTCGGCGAACCGGGTCACCCCTGACCGGTGTGCGGCGCGCACCGCGTCGGCGAACCGCACCGCTCCGCGAAGCTGGGCGACCCAGTAGTCCGGCGCCGACATCTCCCCTTCGCCGGCGAGCGTTCCGGTCACCGTCGAGATGACGGGGAGGCGGGGGGTGTGGAAGGAGAGTCCGGACACCACCCGGCGGAACTCGTCGAGGACTCCGTCCATGTGCGCGGAGTGGAAGGCGTGGTCGACCCTCAGCCGCGCGGCCTTGTGCCCGGCCTCCTTCCATCGCCCGACCAGGCGGTCGATCTCGTCCGCGTCGCCGGAAAGTACCACCGCCGCGGGGCCGTTGACCGCGGCGATCTCCACCCTGCCGCCGGAGGTGGCGGCCAGCTCCGCCGCCTCGGCCTCGGTGGCGGCGAAGGCGGCCATCGCCCCGCCCTCCCCGCCGGACTGCATGAGCCTGCCCCGCGCGGTGACCAGCGCGCAGGCGTCGTCCAGGTCCAGGACGCCCGCGACGTGGGCCGCGGCGAGCTCGCCGACGGAGTGGCCGATCAGGAAGTCCGGCCGCAGCCCATGGGACTCGGCCAACCGGTACAGGGCGACTTCCAGGGCGAACAGCACAGGCTGTGCGTACCGGGTCTGCCGCAGCCGGTCCGCGTCGCCGGTGACCAGTTCCCGCAGGCCGACATGCAGGTGCGGCTCCATCGACGCGGAGATCTCGTCGAACGCCTTCGCGTAGGGTGCGGATGTCTCCAGCAGTTCCGCGCCCATCCCGGTCCGCTGGGTGCCCTGCCCGGAGAAGAGAAACGCGAGGCGCTGGTCGGGAAGTGCGCGTCCGGCCTCGACTCGGGGATGGCGTTCGCCGTCGCGGAGCGCCGCCAGCGCGGCCGCCGCGTTCTCCTCGTCGGCGTCGACGACGGCCCGGTGCTCGAACCTGGGGCGCCTGGCGAGGGTGAGGCCGACGTCGCGCAGGCCGGGCGCCGTGCCCGAGGTGAGGACGTCGTGCAGTGCCGCGGCCTGCGCACGCAGCGCCGTCCCGGTCTTCGCCGACAGGACGAGCGGCACCGGGCCCCCGTCGTCCGGGACCTCCTCAGGTTCCGGGTCGTCGGGTGCCTGTTCGAGGATGACATGCGCGTTGGTCCCACTGATCCCGAACGACGAAACCCCCGCCCGCCGCACCCCACCCCCCCGCGGCCACACCACCGACTCCCGCAACAACTCCACCCCCGACCCCGCCCACCCCACCAACGGCGACAC
>NZ_JBEYID010000027.1:0-127712 GCF_040635605.1 Streptosporangium sp. NPDC006930
TATGGATCAACAAACCATCCACGCCCCTCCAGATCGAGACCTCAGCACAAACGCCACAAGTAGCCTGATGTCTCAGCAGGTTTGACAGGTTCCGGAGCGTTCATCGACGCGCACACCAGCTGGCTGCTGGTCTACCGGTTTCCCGCTCACGCACCCGAACTCAACCTGGCCGAGGAGGTGCGCGCCTGCCTGCGCGACAAGCTGCTCAACCTCGCCGTCGACGGCATCGACCAGCTCACCCTCGTCATCCGCAGCAAACTGAAACGGCTGCAATACCAGCCGACACTACTGGACGGCTTCGTCACCGAGACCGGGCTGTCCCTCCAACTGCCATAACGCCCAGCCTTCATCCTCAGTAAGGCGGGTGTCGCATGTTCGAATCATGCCGGGGGCACTCTTCTGACCAGCGATCACGCCCTTGAGCTGGGCGTGTTTGTTTGACCTCCACCCGCCCGCGCAGCCGTGTGCCACTGTAGGCAGCTGCATGTCAGAGCCCGTGGGATATACGCAAGATGGATCTTGAAGCGACTCCACAGAGAAGCGAAGGCAATACGGTGGAACCTTCCTAAAGATCTTCACGTTCGAGGCCGAGCTCCGAGAACTCTGCATGCCCTATCACATCACAGTGGCCGCGATCGTACACAGTTTCGCCACGGGAGTACTCACTCCGTCCCGCTGGCCTCCTGAAGGTCCTGCTTCCCTGTACGGCAGGCCGTTGCGGCGTTAGGATTCGGCGATCTGCCGCAAGATCTGCAAATTTTAGGATCTAATACGCTACCGCCATCCCCAACGATCTCCAAGAGGCCCCATGGCGCCAGACAACCGAAAAGTCCAGACAGCGGTCCTCGCTGACCCTCAATCCGATCACCCTTTTTCCCTTCCGGAAGATCATTGGAACGCCAAGCCCTATCTCATGAAGTATGAGGGACAGACATTCTGGTGCGGCGAGTTGCTCGGCGGATGTGGCTGGCGGCTCATGAGCAAGGTCTACAAGGACAGGGTGTGCCACTTCGCACACTTCCCCGACCTGGACGGCAGAGCCCCCGAGTGCAAGCGTAGGCATATCGGAGCCGACAGCGCTGACCACCTCTACATCCACCGAGGACTTAGTAACGCGTTCGGATCAACTCGACCACAGCGGTTCCAAGGACGTATGACTGACGGGCAGTGCACGGATCTGGTTGTAAGAGTTCCAGGAAACAGCTCTCTGATCCAGGTGCAGCTCACCAATATTTCCCAGGACAGATGGGACGAGGCGGACCGGAAACTCCGCCGGGGCGCTCGTAGAGTCGACTGGATAGTCGGACCGAAAGCGGGTCTCACTGCGCGATACCTCATCAATCGGGATGGATACGCCCTTTGGGTCCGATGCGAGACGGAGAATGGGGTTCGCATCGTCAAAGTGGGAACCGAAACTCGCGACGGCGATCTCATCTGGAACGATCTAAGCGAGTGCAATATCTCCGAACGAGGAATCGTCACCCCCGTCCTCCGGGATGCCCAGCGACTCCGTCTCATCGAATCTCGCGAGCAAACCACTGGACCTGAGGGTTTCCCTCTGCTCACCGAGGCATTGACGATCCTTCCCAAGATGGGTGTCATGAAGCCGGTCGGTGGCCCTGGAATTCTGCCAGGCTCGCACGCGGTGGCAGTGGACGCCATCTCTGAATCCACTGGAAGGATCATGGCGGCCCGTGTCATGCTTCCTGACGCTTTGCCCCTTCTGCCTGGAACCCCTTACGAATTGGTCGGTCCAGCCGTGGCCAACGCGGTATGGCAGGAGGAAAAATCTAAAATTATCTGGACCATCTACGCGCAAGGCCTCATCCCACTTGCCGAGGAGGAGACACAGACAAAGGCTGCCGCCGTCCAGCCATCTGCCGACGCGACCTCAACGGCTCGCATCGTCAATGATCGGATGCTTCCACAGGATGAGGAATGGGTCCGCGCCAACCTAATCTCGCTGACCAGCCAGCTTCGCAGAGCACAGAAAACTCGGGACACTGAGGTTGTGGCCCAATTACTCGCCAAGATAGACAACCTCTTATCGGTAGGCAACAGAGCGACATTGCTGGTGCTGCCGAGATTCCGACGCACACGTGAAGAGCTCATGGAGTTCAAGCGGTGGCTGTCGGCTCATAGGGCCTCGCAGGCGAAAGTCCCTCAAACGACAACACGCAAAACGCCTACTGACCAAGGAATGATCGCGAGCACTGAGTCTTCGACTAAAAGGCCGCGAACCATCCAGTTTCGCCAGGCAAGCCATCATGAGCAGCAGTGGGAAATCCGTGATCAGATGTACAACCTGCTAAGCCAGATGAGGAGCGCGAAGAAGCGGAAGAACACCGTTCTGATGACCGATCTGATCGTCAGGGCGAAAAATTTGATGACTGCTGCCCCGACCCAGAAGTTTAAGAGTGAGCGAAAGCAGATCGCAAGTTATGAAAAATGGCTGGAAACCTACCCTGCCTTGAATGAACGCACCATCAGGCCCGCGACAGCCGTCCCCCCTTTCACCAACACCAATTCCCAGATGGCGTCTCATGCAAATGTTAAGCAGCGGTTGCGTACCATCATCGACCAGCTCCAGGAGGCGCAGTTATCTGAGAAAAGTGATGGCGCACAGCCCTTGCTGTACGAGGCGACACGCATCCTCGCCAAGTCTCCAAAGTCGTCTTTCCCTCACGAACGGAAACAGATCGCAGACAGCGCCCGATGGTTGACTACTAGGTTGGCAGCGTTAAGAGAGGCCAGCCCGCCCGCACCCAAAAAAAGCCGAACGGCGCTTTTCGTAGATGAATCCCCCACGCCAAAATCAGTAAAACAAAAACCTGGAAGGCTTGAGAGGGAGCCATTTACGCCGGCAAAGAAACTGGCTTTGGTGAACGATGTACGCCGTCTCTTAATTGGTGTCGCACAGGACCAGTCAACTATCGGTTGGGAGCATGTCACAGATCAAGTGGCTGGGTCTATTTTCATAAACCGAACTGAGTGGGTTACGGTACTCGTTACCATGGACTTGTGGGCCGCTGACGTTCTCCCGATGCTGTCGGCGCTCATCACATTGCCTGACGGCAGTGTGGATCCGGCGTTTCGCCGCGTGCTGAAAGGGCTTGGATTCCAGGTTCCTCAAACAGATCGAGCACTTCACCTGGTATGGGAACGTGAAGTGGAACGCGCACATGCACGCTATGCCAAGCCGTCGCGTGTGATGCCTCCACGCCTGGTGCCACGACAATCTTGATACCTGAAGGCGAACACCTCGTCCGACCATACGAAGATATCGAAAGATCGGCGCTAATGTTGCGTCGCAAGGTCCACGAAAGTAACACATACGAAAATGGCCCAGCCGGACGCCATTAACCACAGGCCTCTGTTGATGTATTGGTATTTGATTTGACACAAGTGACTGACGTGCCAGATCTGATCAGCGAGTGCCTCAAGCCAGTCGTTCTGGCTCTGGCGCAGTATTTTGACGAGATCACCGGGACTCGATAGCCGTCGAACGTCGCCAAAATAAGCGATTCGTCCGGCGCTTGATGCGTAGTCACGGTTGATTCGCGGCTTGATCGCTGCGACCAGAAAGCCTGAGCTAACAGTAACAGCCATGACCGCCAACCACCAGGAGATCGCGATAAAGGGATTTAGGTGATAAGGAAGAGCACCACTAGATGAGGCTTTATTCAGTATGGCGCCGACACCGATTCCGTTCACTGCTAAAAGAATTCCAGCTTTGGAGTCAGCACGCCCCAGCTCTTCTCTCGTATATTCGAGGACAGCAGCCGCTTGCGGGGGAATATTGTTAGTCATAACGCCCCGTTGAATTGCCTAGTAGCCAGCATTTGTTCGGCCAGGTCTGGACGCTCGTAATTGCCGAGCATTTGAGCGAGTTGGGAGATGAGGTACTTCCTCGCTTCTGGTGTGAGCTCACGGACGAAGGTCTCGAGGATAGATGCCGCCTCATTTCGCTCTGGCGCTTCTTCCGGTGTGCCGCTGAGTAGCCTAACTGCGATTTCGAAAGGGTCCTTTTCGTCGCCGTTTGAAATCTTGGCCAGTTCGACCAGGCGACCAGGGTCGTCGTTCAACCACCAAAGCCGGGCCATCGAGGAGCTCGCCAAAATGTGTTCGCGCATGAAGCCGAGCCGTCGGGCCTGCTCCCGGGCTCGCATCTCAGCAAGCGCCGTCTCCTGGATAGCTGCCTCGCGCGACCGTGCTGCTTCGACCGCTCCCAAGCCAGCGGAAAGTCGAATCCGGACACCGTCGAGCCGTACATTAAGATCCGGCATTGAGGCGACCTGTTCACGGTTCAGTTCGATGGTGATGGCAGCGGCGGCCCCGTCCAAATCGAGTACTGAAAACGTGGCGCTGATAGCGGACGCTCGCTCCTCCAGCCTTCTGTGCACCTGTGCCTCTTGCGTCGCTTGATCGCGGTCAAGCAAGCCTAAGACCTCGATGGTCGCATCAAAGTTGGCGTGCTGGAGTTCGCTAGGAAGCCGAGTTCTATAGATGTACTCGTTCGAGTACCTTCCTGTCCATCCGGAAAACTGCCGCCAGAATCCGTTATTCATCGGCTTGCTCTTCCTGTTCCTCGTTCTTCATCAGAAGCGCGAGGGACATGGATTCTCTGGTCGCGGATCTGCTCACAGCCACGATACCGTCGATGACCTGATGGAAGATCGTTTCTCGCGAGACCACTGCCTCCCCCGACGTCTCGCGAATCCATCCGTAGATGGCACGGAAGAGCACGCTCTCATTGATAGCGCTGCGAGGAACCGAGCCCAGCACAGCGACGACCGTAGAGAGGGATGCCTCTGCTTGAGCTGCCGCCTCCAACCACTGGCACATGCCTGCCAGTACTGCCTCTTCCGATACAGGACTCTTCAGCAGTGATCTCCACGCATCCGACAGCACTTGCCTCCATCTGGGATCGGTGTCCACGAGCATCAAAAGATGGCCGTCGTCCAGGTCGCGGAGCTGCAGGATATTCAGCAGAGCCTCAGCGGCCGCAGTGCGACGCTGTTCTGGCGCGCTTGGATTCAGCCAGCGCACGAGTTCGTCGAGGACGTCGCGACGTAGTTGCGGCTTGCTGGCCAGGTGTATCAGGGCAGCCACTAACTGCTTTTGGATGTTGACATCATTGTTGATGGCCACGTGCTTGAGCCGGGTGAGTGCCACACGGGGGAACGCTTCGGCGAGCTGGCTGGAGCAGGCCGCTACTACGGCGGAATGTCGGGTCGGGGTGTTACGGGACCAGTCGTACAGCATGCGACGAGCAGCTCGGCCAAGCTCGTCGCTCGTGGCTGCGCGAGTCAGGAGCGCGACTCCGAGATCAAACGTTCCTGGGTCGTCCAGGTAACCGGTTGCCAGTGAGTTCAACAAGCCGAAATGTCGCTGTCGGATGGCGAGATCGGCCACCCTGTCCGCGATCAGTGATCCGTCGTTCGGCAGCTTCTGAGCGAGTCGGCGGAACCACTGTCGGAGATCGTCGTGCAGCTGCGGCCAATGAGTCCAGACGAAGTCGAGAGTCGAGGACGCGAATGCCGTGCGCGAGAACACGACACGACCGTCATCGTAGTGGGCGGAGATATCCTCCAGGCGCTTTCTGGTGCTCGGGCCGACCAATCCGTGTCCCGTTTCTGGAGAGAGGTCGAGGACATCGGAAAGCTCCCTGGCTGCTACGAACACCGACGTCGGCCCGCTCCCTTCCAGTATTGCCGCGGAAAGACGCAGAGCTCGACTCCTGCCTTCCTTATGCTCGTCATCGTGCGTCCCCACGGAGAATACGCGCTCAAGCTCTTCTTCCCAGTTGCTGTAGGCCTGGAGCACCTCGTTAACTGGCCGTTCCGTGAGACCGTGAGCTTTCGCCATAGCCTCCTCGACGAGGTCAGTAAGCCGTACGGCGTCACGGGGACCAGCAGATCTCAAACACTCGATGATGCCTGGGATGACGGTCCATTCGCGAGCCGCCATATCTCCGAGAGATAGCGCCAGGTGCCGATTGAAGATGTCAAGAGCTCGCGCGGGAACCACGGCAATCTCTGGCACCCCATCAATATAGATACGACGCCAGACATCCGGAGTGACGCGTATGACGATCGGTAGACCGCGCTCACGCGCCGATCCTATACAGGCGCGCAAAGGCTTAGGCCTACTTGCCAGATCGTCGGCGTAGACGATGTATCCCATGTTCGGTGGTCCGAGAAGTTCACCCGCGTCATCTTCATCGAGGGGGACCTCACGCGGCTGGAGCCCAATTTCAGCCAGCAGATTGATCGCTGTGATCCGCCGGCCGCTGCCTTTCGCGCCCACCAATGCGATTGCGCCGTGCATCTTGAGACGGTCGGCGAGGCCGTCCATAACAGCCGTCCTCACGAACAGTGCTCGCTGCCGCTTGATCTCTTTCTCGTCAAGCGCGTGGGATTGAATCGTTGAACTGTTCAGATAGATGCGTTCCGCGATGTTTGCCTGTGCTACGGGAGCATAGAATGCAGAGGCGGCTGGGTTCTCACTCACCGCGATCCCCTTCGGACTCTCGGCCGAAAAAATCAGATGGCAGCGTTTGACTTACGTGCATTTCGTGTGCGTTGTTGCTCTGACCGACAGGTCCATGGAAAACCGCTATCGGAGTGTCCCCCATGCTCCGCCGATCTACTTCATCCTTGTCGGAGGCCACTGTCGCGGAAGTGTCGTTTTCGCTGCTCGCGCTTCGTGAGGGACGCGGGACATATAGCCATGCGGGCTCGACGAAATCCTTCCCGGGAACCTCAGCCGTCACCGGCGTGAACTCGCTCGGATGTAGCGTCGTGTACCCCGGCCGGATGACATCTTCGAACACTCGCTGCGAAATGATGACCGCAGTCTGGGTCACACTGGGATGGGAGTGCTTCAGTGCGTTGTTAATCACGGTCGAACTGAGCAGGCGGAAGGTTGTGACGGTCGGTTCGCCGATGCGGTCGCGCCATGGATCGCCAGAATCGAGGACGGGGCCGACGTGGAGCGCGGCTCGCAAACGCAGGCGTAGGTCCCGATCGCGTGCGGCCAGCTCGTGATCCACTTCTTCGAGTACGATTTGAAGACTTCCCATAAGTGGAGAGATCAGGAGCGGCAACCATTTCGGATCGGTACCAAATACGTAGTCGTCTCCCGCGCTATCAGGGAAGCGGCGTGAACCCCATATCTCTTGGAGGCCAGACAGGCTCATGGCACGTTCTAGGACTTGGGGAATCAGCTGGCGCATATCTCCGAGGTAGATTCCCTGAGCGCGACTGAATTTGACGATATCCACGGCCAGAAGCGCTCTGTAGGGCGGCAACAACCGCGTCGAGCTGTTTTGCTCCATGCTCCCTCGCTCTCCTTGTGTTCTCGTCCACGATCACGGAGGTTGAGCGAGCTAACTATCCAGAATCAGACACAGGCTGGATGTTTCCGTTAGCGGTCCACGAGGATTCGTCGAAGCGCGATCGCGTCCAGAACTTCTAGGCGACGACGGCCAGTGGCGACCAGTCCGGCTTGACGCAACTCTGACAGTTCAGCGGCCACGGCAGCTCGTGACAGGCCAACGGCGCCTGCCAACTCGTCTTGGCTGATCTCAACCACCTGCGTTGCCGACCCATCGCAAGCGGAGAAGCGGAGAAGCGCAGCTACTACGCGACGCTTGGCGGAGAGCTGCGCCAGCTCGCTGCGGAGATCTTCGCCTTCCCTGAGACGTTCGACGACGTGACGGATGAGTCGATCGGTGAGTCGATAGCTGTCCACGATTGAACGGAAGCGCGCGGCGGGAAGTGCGTATGCGACGCAGCGTTGAAGAGCTATCACTGTCGCCGACCGCGGGCCTCCATCGATGACTGCGATCGCGCCCACCACTTCGCCTGGCCCGCGCACAGCGAGAAGCAGTTCTGATCCATCAGACTCACTGCGTGTCACCTTGACCCTGCCTGAAGTGAGGCACAGGACATACGTGCCCGCTTCTCCTTGCCGCATCAGGACTTCCCCGACGGCGTAGGACCGAGCTGCGCCGACTCTGATCAGCGTGTCCCATGCCTCTGCAGATAAAGCGCCACCGAGCCCTTGGAGTCGTCTACCGATGTTGACCACCCTCTCCATTTACACAGGTTTATTGGCACGATCAAGGGACGATCCGGGGAGAGATGCGTGAGACGCGCGGTTCGCTTGAATGGGCGGATTGAGAGGCGTTCCGAGACAGATATCGGATAAGGACGGCGATTGTTGGCGAGGTGCTCACGTCTACTGAGGATGAAGGCTGGGCGTTATGGCGGTTGGAGGGACAGCCCGGTCTCGGTGACGAAGCCGTCCAGTAGCGTCGGCTGGTACTGCATCTGTTTCAGTTTGCTGCGGATGACCAGGGTGAGCTGGTCGATACCGTCGACGGCGAGGTTGAGCAGCTTGTCGCGCAGGCAGGCCCAGACCCCCTCGGCCGGGTTGAGCTCAGGTGCGTAAGCGGAAAACCGGTAGACCAGCAGCCAGTCGGTGTGCGCGTCGATGAATGTCCGCGTCGCGGCGTAGACATGCGCGGGCAACCTGTCCCAGACGACCATGATCGGCCCGCCCGACCGCTGGTGCGCCGCGCTCAGCAGAGCGGTGAAATCCCCCGGCCCGAACCCCTTCGCCTCCCCTTTGCGGCGATGGTAGGTGATCGTCCGATAGATCAGCCTCGTGCGCATTCCCTGCTTGATGCGGACCAGCCTGGCGATCGACACCCTGCCCGACCCACTGCCCGGCACCCGCCGGAATGGATTAGCTGGTAAGAAGGTCGACACCTGAAGTATGGTCTTAAGTATGGCAACGAAGAAGGTAACGGTGACGATCCCCGAGGAGCTCCTTGACGAGATCCGCGCGGATGCGGCCGAGCGAGGCCTATCGGCGTACGTCGCCGAGGCTTTGCGCTTCAAGCGTGATCGGGATCGATTGCTGGAGCTGGTGAACTGGCTGGAGGAAGAATACGGGTCGGTCACCGATGACGAGCGCGCGGCGGCACTCGAGGAGCTGGAAGACCTCGACGCTGAGCACAAGCGTCGCCGTGCGAGCGGAAAGCGCAACGCAGGAGAAGCTGCGTGAGCCAGCGAAGCGGTGACCGCGGGCAGCCGCCGCTACGGATCTTCGTGCTCGACTGTCAGGCATTGTCCCTGGCCGTGCGTGGCGACAAGAAGATGATCGCCTGGCTCGACCTCGCGGCCCGGGGGCAGGCGGAAGTGGTGACGTCTCCGATGACGGTGGTTGAGGCCTACGACGGCAGAATCACCGAGCAACGCTGGGATTGGGTGCTCTCCCGGCTCAACATCCCCAATATCGGGAAGGACGAGGCCCGTCAGGCCCGCCGACTTCTGGCCGACGCCAAGCTGCACGGCCACAAGTACGCGATCGACGCGGTCCTCGCCGTTATCGCACGGCAGCAGAAGGGGCAGGTCACCGTCTTTACTTCGGACGTAGATGACCTGGAGAAGCTCGTCCCGGACACGATCGTCGTCAAGAAGGTATGACCTCGTAGGCTCGTCACCAGATCTGTGCTCGCCTTGAGGAAGGCTGGGGCGCTCTGCTTTTTCCCGACATGATGCCCAGACAGGGTGCCGGCCGCTCTGGGGGCAAGAACCACAAGCTGGATCAAGGTGCTCTTTGTCGTGATGCCGTACGCGATCCGCTCATCGGTCTCGTCCCCCATCGACTCCGAGCACCTCAAAGTCAGACGCGCACCTCCGCAGTATGCGCATGCCCGCGACTCCCCCCCACCTCCACCTTCAGTGCACCCCTGGCCTTCCGCACACTACGGTCGCTCTCCCTCACCGATTTCACCCGCCAGGGCAACGTCACCTTCACCTCGTCAACGGTCCTGGACGGGTCGGACACCGCGAGCCGTACCCGCTCCCCCACCCGCCGCACCAACAGCGTGCAGGGGCCGTCCACGCTGAGCGGCCCGTCCTGAGTCTCGACGGTCCCCGCGCGCCAGAAGACGGCCGCGATCACGCCATCACGCGAGATGGCCTGCACCGCTCCAGAGTTGGCGAGGATCTCGACCCGCCCCGCATATGCCTCCATCTGCGTGATGGAGGCGTCGGGCAGCACGGCGTAGGCGTAGCGCGCCTTGCGGGGGTTGACGCCGTGGTCGATGACGATCGTCGTGTAGTGCCTGGTGACAGGGGTGGTGTCGCCTCCGGTGGTGGCGCCCTTGTCGATGTCGCGCCAGCGGCCGGTGCGTTTCTTGCGGATCACCTTCGCGTCGGCGCCGTCGAGGAGCGCGTAACCGGCCACGCCGGGCAGGTGGATCCAGCCGTCGCCCCGGGTCAGTGTTGGGTGCCGGTCGTGGGTGTTGCGGTTCT
Organism: Streptosporangium sp. NPDC006930; assembly: GCF_040635605.1. Taxonomy (NCBI): domain Bacteria; kingdom Bacillati; phylum Actinomycetota; class Actinomycetes; order Streptosporangiales; family Streptosporangiaceae; genus Streptosporangium; species Streptosporangium sp. NPDC006930. The sequence goes on from NZ_JBEYID010000027.1 coordinate 10,332, forward strand.
CCACGATGGTCTCGATGCGACGGCCGTCGGAGGCGGTGATGCCGGTGCCGAGGGCGATCACCGCGTCGTCGAGCATGAACCACGCTTTCTTGGCTCGTAGCGAGGAGCCTCCGGCGATCAGTTTCATCGCGGCCACGCCGTACTCGCCGTCGAGGGCCACGCCGCCCGCCCACGGGGTGGGGGGCAGACGGCGGTGGTCGTGCGGGAGGTCGGCGCGTCTGCGGGTGTCGACCGTCGTTCCCGGTAGCCGGTACGGGTCGATCGTGGGCCACAGGTCGTCGTTCCAGTGGGTGAGGTCGCCGGTGTAGAGGTAGGTCATGCCGTCGCCGGTGTACCAGCCGTGCAGGTTCTCCCGGTTGATGGCCTCGGCTGCGCCGATGCGCTGCGAGCTCATCGAGATCGCGTACGCCCAGGTGGGGCGGCGGTGTACGACCCGGTCCATGTCGGCGAAGACGTACGTTCCCGTCGTGCGCTCACCGACCGGCACCGCGGGGTCGGTGAGCAGGGCCGTGGCTCTGGCGATGCTCGCCGGGGGTGCGTACGTGCCGTAGGGGATGGCCTGGTTGCGGGTGAGCCAGCCTTTGACGAGCGGTCGCCAGCGGCGGGCGTGGCGTTCGGGTGCCGTTTCCAGCAGGGTGAGGACGGCCTCGACCGCCTTGTGTCCCGAGTGGTGGTCGCGGTGGCCCTGCACCGAGATCTGCCGGCCGCGTACGCAGTCCATCATCAGCCCGTCGAAGACGAACGGCACGAACGTGCGGTTCACGAGGTCGTAAATGTTGTCGATTCCGGTGATCTCCCACGGCGATCTGGAGAGCATGGCGATCAGCTTGGCCACGCTCTCCAGGTAGTCCACGCCGTAGCTGCCTGTGTAGGGGTACACGTCGTGCTGGATGAACGATCCGTCGCGGTAGAAGCCGTCGCCCGGCCCCCTGGTCGGCCGCAGCAGATCGGAGACCGCCTTTCCCGCCCGTCTGACGAGGCGGGCGTCGTGGGTGAGCACTCCGCGCATCGCCACCGCCATCGCCTTGCCCGCGCGGTTGGCGCCGGTCTCGACGACGCCGGGGTGGCTGACGCGGCGCTCAGGGTCGGGGCACCAGCGGTGCAGGGGGCGTAGCCAGCGATCGAGGCGACCTGCGGGCAGGCCGTCGTACAGCAGGGCGCAGGTGTCGGTGAGCGCGCGGGGGACGCCGATCTCCCACCAGTACCAGTTGCTGCCCCGCCGGTCGAGCCCTTCGTGGTACGCGTGCTCGTACAGGAAGTCCAATGCTTGGACGGCGGTCTGGGCGACCTGGCCGTCGTGGTGCATCGCGGTGCCGGGTGTGGCCCAGGCGAGCGCGAGGGTGCGCATGCGGTTGTAGGAGCGGTTGAAATTGCCGGTCCGGGGGTCCGAGAGCGGCAGGTCGGGCCACAGGCTGGGGCGACCGGGAGCGGGTTTCAGCTTGCGCAGCACCGCGTTGGCCGAGCCTTCGAGCGCCCGCGCCCTGTCGATATAGGTGCTGTCGGTGTGAGCGGAGTCGTCCGCCCCACCGGCCATCAGGCTCACCCACCGCTCACGCGCGTCGTCGAACGCGGCGGTGCCGGCAGCCGCCTCGACCGGTCTGTCCCACAGGGCGAGACCGGCCACCGTCGCGGCGCCGAGCAGGGCGGACCGTCGACTGAGGGGGTGGTTCATGGCGGCTCTTCCGGCAATGGTGCAAATATCAGACGAAAAGATCATAAGTCGACATGAGGGTGGATCATCCGGCTCCTCTGACGGTGAGCGGCGGTGAGCGGCGGTGAGCGGGCGTACGAACGTCGTCGGGAACGCGCGCTACCCGGCTCGGGCGATGACATGCCGGACCGTTCGGCCGACGGCGTCTCACCCGCTGGAGTATCCCAAGCTTCCGGCCTACCCGACCGAACAACAAAGTCATCGGTCTCCCCCCGTGATGTGTCGGTGGCGGCGCATATGGTCGGGGAATGGCTGAGACGCTGACCGGTGAAGGCTCCCGGCTGGAGCCGTTCCGGGGCGAACTGACCGGTTACTGCTACCGGCTGCTCGGCTCCGGTTTCGAAGCCGAGGACGCGGTGCAGGAAACGCTGCTGCGTGCCTGGCGAGCGTTCGACCGCTACGACGAGCGACGGGCGTCACTGCGTACCTGGCTTTACAGCATCGCCACCAACATCTGCCTCGACATGCTGCGCAGCACGCAACGCCGGGCCTTGGCCACGGATCTCAGCCGGGCCGCGGACGGCGGACCGAGCATCGGCGAGCCGGTGTCGGAGCGGGTCTGGGTCCAGCCGGTTCCGGATGGTCTCGTGCTGCCGATGGACGGCGATCCTGAAGAGCTGGCCGTGCGGCGGGAGACGATCCGGCTGGCGTTCGTCGCCGCGCTGCAGCACCTGCCACCTCGGCAGAGGGCGGTGCTGATCCTGCGCGACGTGTTGCGGTGGAAGGCCGGGGAGGTCGCGGATCTCCTGGAGACCACCGTCGCGTCGGTGACCAGCGCGCTGCAACGGGCGAGGTCGACGCTCAGGACGGTCGACGCCATGCCCGGTGAGCCGTTCCGGCCGTCCGACCCGGGCCAGCGCGAGCTGCTCGCCCGCTACTGCAGCGCGTTCGAGCGTCACGACATCACCGCGCTCGTCGCCCTGCTGCACGAGGACGCGACGATGTCGATGCCTCCCTTCACCTGGTGGCTTCGCGGCCGTGACCTGATCGAGCGGGCGCTGCTGGACCCGAACGCGTCCTGCGCGGGCGCGCGCCTCGTCCCGGCCGCGGCGAACGGCTCGCCGGCGTTCTGGCAGACCAGACCCGGTCCCGATGGCGTTCACGTGCCCTTCGGGCTGGTTCTTCTGGACGTGTCCGAGGGTCTGATCAGCGGCATCACCACATACCTGGACACCGACCGGCTGATACCGCTTTTTGGCGCTCCGGCGGTGTCTTTCCCGCCATCGCGATTGTTTCCCGCACACCGATGAGTTTCGTGACGCCACGGCGTATCTCCATGGACGGCTACTCACCGCGAACCGGAGGAACAACCATGGCGACTGTCCAGCCCATCATCGTCACATCCGACCTGGGTCGACTGCGAGCCTTCTACGAGCGCCTGTTCGGGGCGACGGAGGTGAGCCGCTTCCCCGACGACGGACCCGCGTTCTTCGTGAACCTGAAGTTGGGTGACTCGGAACTCGGACTGGTCAGCGAGGCGGCGACCGACCTGTCCGCCCCGCAGCGGATCCTGCTGAGTGTGAAGGTCGACGACGTCAACGGCCTGCTGGACCGGGTCGAGTCGGTCGGCGGACGAGTGCTCGGCCCGTCCAACGACATGCCGTGGGGAGAACGTGTGGCCCATATCCACGACCCTGACGGAAACAAGGTCAACCTGACGCAGCCCCTCCAGTAGAACGCCGGACGGCTCAGGCGATGACGCGCCGCGGCGACACTGTCTCGATCGTCCTGCCCTATTTATAACGAAAGTCAGGTGAGGTCCGGTCGATCGTACGCTGTGTGGCCCTCCGCCCGGCTCCTAGCGTTCGTCCCATGTGGACGAAGACCTCTCAAGGGCTCTCGGTGACGATAGGAAAAGTCGCGGCGATCATCGGTGTGGTGCTCGCGATGGGGGTGACGGTGACGAGTGCCTTCGCGCGGGCGCCGGAGAGCGGCGGGCTGAGCGCGACCGCGATCGACCGGCACATGCGCGACTACATCGAGCGGACCCGGCTGCCCGGCGCCATGATCGCGGTCACCAAGGACGACCGGGTCGTGTACGCCGCGGGTTACGGCCACACGGCCGGCGGCGAGGCGATCACGAAGGACACGCCGATGCCGCTCGCCTCGCTCTCCAAGTCGTTCACGGCCCTGGCGGTGCTGCACCTCGCCGACGAGGGCAGGATCGGCCTGGACGACCCCGTCCGCAAGCATCTGCCCGAGTTCGCCATGGCCGATCCACGCGCCGGGAGGATCACCGTGCGGGAGCTGCTCCAGCAGACCTCGGGGATGAGCGACCGTACCTTCCCCGAGCTGACGCTCACCGCGCCGGACACTCTCGAAGACGCCGTCGCGATGCTGCGGACCGCCCCGCTCGCCGCCGACCCGGGTACCAGGAAGATCTACCACAACCCCAACTACTCTCTCGCGGCGCGGCTCGTCGAGGTGGTGGCCGGGGTGCCGTTCGGCGACCACATGACCACCGTCGTCTTCGACCCGCTCGGCATGACGTCCACCAGGACGGTGAACACCACCGTGGACCTCCCCGGCGCGGGCGAGGGTTACGTCCGCGCCTACGGCCAGGTCGTCAGGCGTTCTCATCCGAAGTGGTTCGTCAACGGCGCCTACGGCGTCGTGAGTACCGCCGACGACATGGCCAAGTGGCTGATCACGCAGAACGGCGCAGGCCAGGTCTTCCCCAGGGAGACCATCAAGATCGCCCAGACCGCGTCCGGCGTGGGCGGCAGCGGCTACGGCATGGGATGGGACACCGGGAGGACCGCGGGGGGAGCGCCCCGGCTCCGGCACACCGGCTGGCTGCTCACCCACAACTCCGCGCAGACCCTCCTGCCCGCGAGCGGATACGGCATCGCCGTCGTCACCAACACCGGGATGATCTCCGGTGACGACGCGGTCATCCTCACCGACGGCCTGGTCGACATCGTCGAGGGCCGCCCAGACGCGGGCACCGTACCCTTCAGCATGACCGCGGACCCCTGGCTGGGCGGCCTGGCGCTGCTCAACCTCGGGCTCGGCCTCGTGGGGGTTCACCGCGCCCGCACCTGGGCCCGCCGCCGTGCGGGCCGCCCCGCGTGGCGCCTGGTCGTACGGCTGGTCCCCTACGCGGTGCCGATCGCGCTCTTCGTCGGCCTCGCCGATCTGATGGGCTTCGTGATGAATCGGGTGGGCACGCTGGATCAGATCACCTACGTCTGGCTCGCGCTGTACGTCTGGGCCGGCACCGGCGCGCTCGCCGCCGTCGCCGTCGTCGCCTCCCGTCTCGTCCACACCGTTCTCGCCCGCCGCGCGGGCGTCTCCGCCCCTCCCCCCGTCGGGTAGCGTGCCTGCGTGGCCTGGCGGTATGCGGAAAGTGGCCTGGCGGTGTACGGAAGAACGAAGGCGGGGGCCGATGATCCGAGTGCTGCTCGCGGACGACGAGGCGATGATCCGGGCCGGCATCCGGGCGATCCTCAGCACGGCCGACGGCATCGAAGTCGTCGCCGAGGCGGCCGACGGGCACCAGGCCGTCGACCTCGCGCTGGGACACCGTCCGGACGTCTGCCTGCTCGACATCCGGATGCCTCGGCTCGACGGGCTCCAGGCCGCGGCCGAACTGCGCCGGGTCCTCCCCGAGGCCGCCGTCGTGATGCTCACGACCTTCTCCGAGGACGAGTACATCGCGAGCGCGCTCGGCTCCGGCGCGGCCGGCTTCCTCCTCAAGTCGGGCGACCCGCGCGAGCTGATCGCCGGCGTCCAGGCCGTCGCCGAGGGCGGCGCCTATCTCTCCCCCACCGTCGCACGGCGGGTCATCACCCACCTCGGTACGCGGCGGTTCGACAGGCAGGCGATCGCCCACGCCCACGTACGGGAGCTGAGCGCCCGCGAGCGCGAGGTCCTCGCCCTGGTCGGGGCCGGTCTGTCCAACGCCGAGATCGCCCGGCGCCTGCACGTCGTCGAAGGCACGGTCAAGGGGTACGTCAGCCAGATCCTCGCCCGTCTCGACCTCAGGAACCGGGTGCAGGCCGCGATCCTCGCGTACGAGGCGGGTCTCGTTCCCGAGCAGGAAACCTCAGAGGCGCCGGCGCGCGGGCATCGGCGGTCCTGAGCCCATGCGCGGCGTGCCCGGTCGGCTTTCCCTTCTCTTCGACCTCGGACTGTGGCTGACGGTGTGCGTGCCGCCGGTCACGGCGGCCGTCTCCCTGCAGGGACGGGACGTGATGACGGCCGCCGTGGGCGTCCCGCTGCTGGGGGCCGCGGTGACACTGAGCCGGAGATGGCCGCTGGCGGCGCTGGCCGTACCGGTGGCGTTGAGCCTCGCCCTGGACGCGCGGATGTCGAGTCCCCTGTACTGGACGGCGCTGGTGCTCTTCGGCTACCTGGCCGGGCAGCGGATGGCGAGTGCCCGTCCGGCGCTGTGGTTCTTCGGTGCCGTCGCCACCGCCGGGCTGCCACTGTGTGCGCTCGTCCTGCGGGACCTGTGGGCCTGGCCCATGCAACTGCTCACCCTGCTGCTCACGGTGGGGGTGCCGTGGTTGCTCGGCCGCTACCGCCGCCAGTACGCCGAGCTCGTCGGTACGGGCTGGCGGCTCGCCGATCGGCTGGAGCGCGAGCAGCGGGCCGTCGCCGACCGTGCCCGTATCCGGGAACGGGCCCGCATCGCGGGCGACATGCACGACTCCCTCGGCCACGACCTGACGCTGATCGCGGTGCGGGCCGGTGCCCTGGAGCTCGATCCCCGGCTGGACGCCCGGCAGCAGGCAGCCGTCGGCGAGTTGCGGGAGGCCGCAGGGGCCGCGACCGAACGCCTCAGGGAGATCATCGGCGTGCTGCGCGCGGACGACGAGCAACCGCCCAGGGTCCCGCCCGCGGAGAGCGTCGAGGTTCTGGTCGAACGCGTGCGGAACTCCGGGGTCACGGTCACGCTGGAACGCCTGGGCGACACGGGCGACCTGCCGCCCATGGTCGGTCTCGCCGTCCACCGCGTGGTCCAGGAGGCCCTGACGAACGCCGCCAAACACACACCGGGTGCCACCGTACACGTCCGGCTCGTCAGGGACGGGGCGACGCTCGGCCTCAGCGTGGTCAACGACCCGGCCACGGTGGCCCCGCTGCCGGGCGTGGCCTCGGGCGGCTCCGGACTGGTGGGACTCGACGAGCGGGTACGTCTCGCGGGCGGCACGCTGCGCACCGGTCCGACCCCCCAGGGCGGCTTCGAGGTCGTCGCCGAACTACCGGCCACGCGCACCGATTCGACCCCCGAAGGCGGCTTCGAGGTCGTCGCCGAACCGCCGGTCACCGGTAGTACGACCCCGCGCACCGCGATCCGGCCCACCGTCTCCGCCGGAGAGCTGGCCCGTGCTCGGCAGCAGGTGCGGCGTCGGCTGTTGCAGACCATCGTGGTGCCTCTCGCGGTGCTGGCCGGGATCTTCCTGCTCATGATCCCCATCAGCTTCGTCAGCTCCTCCCTCTCGGTCCTGGATCGGGACCGGTACGAGCGGCTGGAGGTGGGCGACACGCGCGACGAGGTGTGGTCTCGGCTACCCGCGTTCACCAGGGACGGCCCGCCGGACGGCGCCCCGCCCACGCCCAGGGGTGAGGAGTGCGTGTACTACGGCACGAGAACGGCCTCGGCCGACGCCTACCGGTTGTGCTTCACCCATGATCGTCTCGCTTCCAAGGCGATCGTCAGAGGTGCGCGGTGACCGGGAGACGCTGTCACGCAGGGCCGCCCATCCGATCCAGCCCGGCCGCGGACCACTTCTGGATCGACACAAGAAAATCTATTGTGCACTGAGTTCACGATGCGCTTTACTTGTGACGCACGCCCAGCCCGACAAGGAATCCCCGCGACGGACTCGCCCTACGGGTGCGTCTCGCGCGGCCTTCCATCGCGACCACCAGCCGAGCCTTCACGAGGACCCTGACGTGCCCATGGCTCCCCGTACGCGAAAACGAAGCGTCCTGAACGACAGCGCCATGCCGGAGGAGACGCCTGACGTTCCGCCGCCTGCCGGCCAGAGAAAAGGAAGGGCCTGCTGATCAACGAGATCGATCCAGTGCGGGATAACCGCGCATATCGCAAAAGCCCCAACAACAGCCCTAAAGGCACATAGGCCGCGAACCGCTGCCGACGTTCCGCCAGGTCAGGCCGATCACCGGAGTGCTGTTCCACCCCTGAAAATTCCGGCCCATCCTTCGCGGCAAGCCGGACAATATCTCCAATATCCACACCGATAGCCATCCAACCTGGCCACCATATATTCCAGGGTGTAGCTTCCAGCAGCTTCACATCGATGACTCAAGGCGCTTAATCCGTGATAAATGATCAAATCCCCGCCAGGTGGCCCGTCGGCACCCTCATGGACAGAATCAGCCCGGAGGAGCGGAAGGAACTTCTGAGTCTCGCGCCGCCGTCCCCGCGGCAGGCCGGCGAATCACTCATCTATCACGGAGACCCAGAGAGGTCCGAGGTCTATCTCCTGAGGTCCGTCCCGGGCCAGCGGATCACCGCGTGCGTGAAGGTGACGGCCTACCTGGAATCGGGCGCATCGGCCATATTGGGCATCCGGGTCAGCGGCGATGTGGTCGGCGAGCTGGCGGCTCTGCGCAGGGAGCCCAGATCGGCTGCGGTCACCGCGTGCAGTCCGATGTGGGTGCACGTCATCCGCGCGGAGGTGTTCACCGACTTCCTCGACCGTCATCCGGCGGCGTGGAACGCATTCGCCAGGATGATCGCCGACCGGCTCGACTGGGCCAACCGCAGAAGAACCGACTTCGCCCAGTTCAGCGTGCCCGTACGGGTCGCGAACGTGCTCGTGGAACTCTCCGGCCGGCATGGGGTCGACCGGACGGACGGCAAACGGGAACTGGGAGTCGATCTCACCCATGAGGAGATCGCCAATCTCGTCGGGGCCGGGAAGGACGCCGTCTTCAAGGCCATCCGACGTTTCAAGGAGCTTGAACTGATCGCCCCCGGTCATCGCCGGAAGATCGTCATCGACCCAATCGGTCTGTCCAATTATCGGTAAAACGTACTGGTACGTCTTGAGGCGATGCGACCTTCGCCAGACTCATCCCCGGCGATCTCCCCACCGCTCTGGTGGATCTTTCTCGCAACCACAAGGTGACGTGATGTTCGATTCTGATTTCAGCCGCCGCCTGGTCATGGCGGTCGACGCGGAGGGATACGGCCGCGGCGACGACCTACGGCACGACTCGATCCAGTCGGGCCTGGCCCAGATCATGGACCGTGGCGCACGAGAGGCCGGCCTGCGCCGCGAGACCTGGGCCCGCCAGGAGGCCGGCGACGGCGAGGTCATCGTCATCCCGGAAAGGGAGGGCGAGCTTCGGGTCGTCGACGACCTGGTCCACCGCGTGCGCAAGGCGCTCCACGACCACAACCGTGAACGCCGAGACGACGCCCGCCTGCGGATCCGCGTCGCGATCGGCCACGGCGTCGTGAAACGCGGTGCGATGGGTTTCGTCGGCCAGGTCGTGGTGACCACCGTCCGACTGCTCGACGCGGAGGCCGCCCGTACCGCCCTGAAGGTGAACCCGCGCGCCGACCTGGTGCTGATCCTCACCGATCGGCTCTACGAGGACGTCGTCCGACAGCTCCACACCTCCTACCGACCGGAGGCGTTCACCCGGTTGGAAGTACCGACCAAGGAACGCACCGAGATCGCCTGGATGTGGATTCCTTCCGAAGACCTGGCTCAGAGAGGAACTCTCGACATGGACAACCTGCCCGAGGTCGCCGACACCCTGTGGGCTCTCATCGCCGGGGGTGCCATCGAGCGTCTCGGCGCCTACGGCACCGAGACCGGCCTGGGTGGAGCACGCAGACTGCTCGCGAAGATCAAGAAATTCCGGTCCGAGCAGGGCCAGCCGGCCGCCCCGGAGTCGCGTGACGACCTGCTGGAGTCCCTGGAGAAGCTGGTGCGGGCCGACCCTACCGCGAAGCAGTTCGCGCAGCAGTTCAACGCCGAGCAGATGACCGTAAACATGATCACCGCTCCCATCTCCGGGGAGGAGATCAACTTTGGTATCCGAAACTGATTCGCCGCCCGATGGCGTCCTGATCGGCGAGGCGGCCACGCCGGTGGATCTGACCGATCAGGCCGAGGCGACGGACGAAGGTTTCGCGCAGGTCTCCCAGGTCCAGACCGTCATCAACCACATCCACGGCAACGTGGGAGACGCCTCTTTCGGCATCTCGGGTTCCCGCCCCAGATCCCGCCGCACCTCGGGACCCGTGTCCGCCGACGAGATGGCGGAGGCCCGCACCCGCCACGTGCGCCACGCCACCTACGAGGCCGCCGCCGAACAGCTGGGCAGATGCAACGTGGTGGCCCTGATCGGCACTGCCGGCACCGGCCGCCGGACGGCGGCGCTCAACCTGCTTCAGGACTTCGTCGCGGAACGGCGCGAGGTGGTGGAACTCAGCCCGGCCTACACGCTGGAGAAGCTGGCCGCCCGCGAATACCGGAAGGCCCACGGCTATTTGCTGTGCGACTGGCCCAAGGACGACGTCGACGGAAGCATCGCCGACTTCCACGTACGGGAGATCAGGCGCCGGGTGCGCGATGCCGGGGCCTACCTGGTGATCACGACGACGGAGACCTCGCTGCCGGAAAGAGACCGGATCGCCTGGCGACCGCCGCCGGCCCGCGACGTCCTGCTGGCTCACCGGGTGGCGCCCGAGGTCGCCGACGAGGCGGCCGCACAGATCACCGCCGACCATGCCATGGCCGACGTGGTGACACTCGCGCGCGATCTGGCCTCGGGGATTTCACTGGACGACGCGCTCGACAGGCTGGAGTCCGCCGGGCGGCGCGATGTGGTCGCCTGGTTCGACGGCTCGCGTACTCGGGGGGAACTTTTCGAGATGGCCGCCATGGCCTTCACCGCCGGCCTTCCGGAAGCCGGCTTCGAGTCGTTGCTCGCCCGGCTGGAGTCGATCGCCGGTATCGGTGCCGAGGGTGCGGTCACCGTTTCCGCGGACGATCCGATGCCGAGCCGCCGCCTGCTTCGGGTGGCGGAGGGCTCCCTTTTCAGCCTGTCGCCGGGGCGCAGGCTGGAGTTCAGGGTCCCGAGTCATCGAACGCACGTGATGCGGGAGCTGTACCGGCGACACGGCATGCGGTTGTGGGAGCCGGTCACCGAATGGCTCCATGAGTGCGCGGCTCTCCGCGACCCGAGCGCGCAGGCGGAGATCGCCAGGGGGGTGGCGGTTCTCGCCTCCGTCTCGGACTACTCGTACGTCGAGAGCACTTTTCTCACCCCGTGGGCCCGTGGAAGAGGCGTGATGCGCAGCCAGGCCACCGCCGCGATGGCCATCTCATGGTTGTGCCTGGACGAGACGACCCGTCCGGAGGTGCTGCGTACCGTCAGCTCGTGGACGAGGGCGTCCGCCGCCAGACCCAAATTCACCGCCACCCTCGCCTGGTCCGGTGAGCTGGGCATCCGGTTCCCGCTGGAGGCGGTCCGGATGCTCTGGATACAGATCAGGGGCAGTGAGAAGCCCGTCCGGCACGCGGAGATCGCGCTCGCCCGTCTGTTCACGGCGTTGACCGAGGCCACCGGCAACGCTCTGCCGATGCTCGACTGGCTGGCGCGTCAGATCGGCAACGACAGGCGGATCGGCCGTGCCGTCGATCCGCTGATTCGAGCGATCTTGAGTGTCCTGTCGGCTCGCGCGGACGGCGTCGGGACTCCCACGGTCACCGCTCATCTGCGCAGTTGCCCCGGTTCGGCCGTGCCTCTCGCCAGACTCTGGTCCGCGGTTCTCGTCAAGCGCCCTCACCGCAAGGACGCGCTGGCCGCCCTGTACGACGCCGTCTGCGCCTTCGATGACCGCGACGGCGATGACCGCGACCGTGTTCACGCCCTGTTCGCGGCACTCGTGGAGGCGCTCCCAGAGAAGGAACGACCACTGCTCGCCCATGACCTGCGGCGTTATGCCATCTCCCGCGACACCGACGAGAACCGGCTGGAGATTCTCCTGTCGCTGCTCCGGGTCTTCCTGAGCCCGGCTGTTCTGTCCCTCGACACCATCGGAAAGCGTCCATGACTTACCCCGTGATCAGCCAGGTCTCCCTTGATCCTGTCGCCAGGCAAGGGTTCCTGAGCAAACCCCGGCGGCCGATCACCAGCCTCCCCCGCCAGCTCCCGCACCAGCGGCTCGTCTTCGAGTACGACGGCACGTTCGTGCTGGGCGACCGGCTGCTGCGCGGCGACGAACCGCACGTGCTGCACGCCGCCAGCGTCAGCGTCGTGGACGTGACCAAGGATCACCCCACCATGATCCGGGTGCCGATCAACTCCTCCGGCGCCCACGACTTCATCGTCATGATCCACTTCCGCTGCACGGTCGACGAACCGATCGAGGTGGTGCGCGCCGGTCTGACCGACGTCACCGAGCACCTGTTCACCTACATCCAGGCCTACCACAAGCTCTTCGAACTCGGCCGTGGCCACGGGTTGCACGAGGTCCACGAGTTGTGGACACTCGTGCACGCCCAGGTGAAGGCGTACACGACCGTGGTGCCCTGTGTGCTGCCCGGCATGACGGCCGAGTTCTCCGGCCTCAACGTGCACGCCCCCGACGAGATCGCCCAGAAGCGGCGACACTACGAGACCAGCCTGCACAACATCCAGGGCGAACACGGCCTCCGCGACGTCAAACGCAAGCTCGATCGTGACTACGAACTCGACGAGCAGGATTACCTGCACGCCAAGGGCCACAGCGCGAACGACTTCACCCGGCAGGAGGCGGCCCTCGACCGGGATCAGCAGATCACCGAGGCCAAGAAGATCAGGGACCTCCTCAACAGCGGTCCCGGCGCCGCCGACGGCCTGTACGTCACCGTCCGCGGCCTCAGCGAACAGCAGATCGCCGAACGTTACGCCGCCCTGGGCGACCGGGAGTACAGCGCCACCCAGCGCGGAATCCAGCGGGAACACGAGTTGCAGGTCGTTCAGGCCCGTGCCCGGGCCGATGTCGTCCGGGCGGCGATCGCCCAGGGCCTGTTCAACGAGACGACCGGCAAGGAACTGCTCGCCACCTTCGACGACGTCGAGCCGGAAGCGGAGGTGAGAGACCTCGAAAGGCCCGCTTACGAGGCCCAGGCCGAGGTGACGGCAGGCGACAACGACGACGACTTCTTCATGGAGGAGGACGTCCGTGGTTGACATCCTCCACGGCCCCAAGGCGGCCCAGCAGCACAGACGGCACCCCCGGCGCCGGGAGAGGCCCGATCTTGGAAGGTTCTTCCGGCGGTTCACCGGAGTCGACGAGAAAATCCTCGCGAGCGTTCCTCAGGAACGCTCCCGCTACACCAGCCTCGGCGGAATCGTGGCCAGCACCGCGCTCATCGCGGGCGCCTCCCTGCTGGGCGCGCTGACCCTGATTTTTTCGGCGTCTCCGCTGTATCTGTTGCCGGTGGCGGCGCTGTGGGGCCTGAACATCGCCAACATCGACCGTTTTCTGATCACCAGCCTCGCCGGTGACAGCGACGGCTGGTCCCGCTGGGGCAACCTGCTGGTCCGGCTCGCCCTCGCTGTCGTCATCGGCGTCTTCATCGCCGAGCCGCTGACCCTCAAGCTCTTTCAGGAACGGCTCGACCGGCAGATCATGGCAGAACGCGACCAGGTGATCAGCCTGACGGAGAGCCGGTACAAGCAGTGCAACCCCCTCAAGGGACCGGCTCCCGGAGGTGTCGACTGCGCCGATTTCATCCTCGACGGCGGCGACCGGGCACTCGCCGTCGAAGGCAACATGACGCAGAGGCAGAGCGTCCTCAAGGCCGCGGAAGACCGGCTGGCAGCGGACACACAGGAGGAGGAGAAGCTGAAGGGACGCCGCGACCGGGAATGCTATGGCCTCAAGGTCCTGGGCCAGACCACGGGCGTGTTCGGCAACGGACCCGAGTGCAAGGTCAGAAAGAACGAGTTCGACACCTTCGTCGCCAACCATGACATCCCCCGGCAGCGGGCGGAGGTGGCGAGACTCAAGGCGGAGCTCGGCTCTCTCGCGGCCGATCGCGCCAGTGCGGAAACGGAACGCGCGACGGCGCTCAGCAAGAAGATCACCGAGCGCGTCGAGGAGAAGAAACGGGCCTACACCCACATCGGCCTGCTTGAACGATGGGAGGCATTGGGCACGGTCGCAGGGCAGAGCGGCATGGTCAACTTCGCCCACTGGTTGCTGCGCGTCATCTTCGTGCTGCTCGACTGCATGCCGATCATCTCGAAGATGCTGAACGGCAAGACCGAGTACGACCGCCTTCTCACTCAGGAGCTGCGCGCGGGCTCGGCCTGCCACGAGGCCGAACTGAACTTCACCACCCGGCAGAGGACCGGCGAGTACGAGATCAAACTGCGCGAGGAAGAGCGCCGGCTGAAAGCCGAACGCGGCCGGATCGACCGAGACCAGCGCGTGGACGAGGCTTCCAAGGACGACGAGATCGACCGCCTCGCCCGTACTTTCATGAGCTCGATGCCCACACATCGATAAGGACCGGAAACCCCATCCCCTCGGCATCCCCTCGACCGCGAGTCCTTTCGCGGACGCCCCGGGCGACTTCCTGAGGCGACGTGTCCTTCGGTTCGTCGGTACGAGGCCAGGTTCGCCGGACCGTCGGGCACCGCCGTCGTGCGTTCCCACCCCTCTAGAGATAGAGGATCACCAGAGCGGTGAGGCAGATGCTCAGGGCTATGAAGCCCGGCGTTCTGGGCTGCCGGGCGGCCTCCTTCCGTGAGGAGATCACCAGCACGGCGCCCACGGCCGCCGCGACCAGCAGGTGCAGGCCGTACCAGATGGGGATGGGCGGTTTCCCGAGGATTGTGCCGTACAGCAGATCGTCAGCGGCTCCGTAACCGAAGAGCCCGGCGAGCAGGGCCAGGCCCAGTGCCGCGAAGGCGTGCCGGAACCGGCCGAGCAGGACCCAGAGGATTGTTCCCAGGACGAGAAGAATGGAGGAAGTGTGGTGCAGTTGCCGGATGAACAGGCCACCGCGCACGTCGAAGCCGAGGTTCAGGAGCGAGTTGTAGGCGGCGCTCATGGGAGTTCCCCACAGGGGCTCGTAGGGGCCGCTGTAGATCACCGTCTGGCCGCTGGGCACGTAGAAGAAGGCCAGGAATCCCCCGCTCAGCAGAACGGCCACAAAACAGTAGACCAGCATCTCGCCCACCAACTGCCTCGCGCGCTCCATTCGGCATATTTCACCACATCGGACAGGCTTCGGCTCGGCGACAAGGACCGTGGGCGCGAGGAGGACAGAAGTTCGGGAACTCACTAACGGGGTTTCAGTAGTATCGATGGAATTTCCTAACTCGTTTCTCTAAGGCCTTTTGTCGTCGTATGTCGCACCGGCCTGGCAGAGAGGGGGACGGACGCGGGTGAAGCGCCGTTTCCGCATGATGGCGGCTGTAGTGCTGATGGGAGTCTGCGCCTGCGGACCCGCCGTACCGCCGTCGGCCACCGAGGAACAGGCTCCGATCCTCCCTTCCGGAATCGGCCGGCCGGAGACGCCCCCACCCGTGCCCCCTCCCGTTCGGAAGGCCGAAACGCCTTTCGCACGGGCCTATCCCCGGGCCAGGATCCTGTGGATCCCTGCCAGGGACACGATGTCCCGTTCCGTCATCGGTGCCCTGCCCGACGGGCGGTTCATCGTCCGCAGGTTCTCCCGCTACCTCCCGTACCTCGACCACGTCGACATCCTCGACCCCGCCACCGGCCGCAGCACGCTGTTGCACCGCAAGAACAGGGAGTCGTACACCGCAGCCGCGGCGGCGCACGGCACCCGCGTGGTGAAGGTCCTCGGAAACGACGAGCCCGGCGGATGGATTCTCGAGGTCACCGACATGCGCACCGGCCTGACCCGGCAGATGCTGAACACCTGGGGCGTTCCCGGGGGACACTGCGGGACCGGCTGGCGATACCCCGTCGACCTGCAGTTCCATCGGGGTGAGCTCTACTTCTCCAGATGCGTCACCGGCGCCACCGGAGACGTGGGCGTCTACCGCATGGGGCCCGGCGACAGGACTCCCCGGCTGTGGCTGCGCGGACTGTACGACATCGCCTGGGAGGGCGACACCTTCCTCGCGAGGTCCCCTGTCGTGGCGGATTCGTCGGATCCGGGGGAGTTCACCGGCTCACCGCCGGCCCGTTACGGCCCGGACGGGGCCAGGCGCGACGCTCCCGATCCGACCTCGTACATCGCCCGGGTGGGCAGGGACTGGAACAGCCTGGAGTACAACGACGGCACCGTCATCGGCCTGAGCGCGGGTGCCAAGAACGTCGGCATCTCGCTGTACGGGCGCTTCGCGGCGTGGCGTGAGGGCGGGGCCGGATGGCTTCTCGACGCACGGACACGGACCGCGGTGCGCCTGCCGGGCCGGAAGACGGACAAGGTGAGCATCTCCAATGCCCGGTACCTCCAGTGGAAGACGGCGGACGGCTACCACGTCCTGGACCTGGCGACCCTGAACAGCCGGGGTTGAGCGTCCTCGTCTCCGGCGAAAACCGGACTGTGCGGCCGGGCTCTCGGCAAGAACGCCCCCTCTTTCGTCCGGAGTGATGCCGTAGCACCGGAAGTCGATGTGGCGGACGAGCGACCGAGGGTTCCCCGGTAGTCCGGACTACCGGGGAACCCTCGGTGTCCGGACTACCGGGAAATCTCGGTGCGGGTGCGGGACTCACTTGCTCCAGACGCTCTCGGCTCCGCTATGGCCCGCCCGGACCATGGCGACGGTGCCTCCCACACCGCCGACCAGGGCGAGGATCACCAGGACGATCATCGCGCCGGTGTACCACCGCGGTCGCGTGCCGACGCCTTCGCGGGGCGAGTGCCTGCCGTGTCCCATGAACCGGGTCGCCAGGGAGAGGCCCAGCGCGGCCAGCCAGAGCACGATGGCGAACGGCAGCACCTGCTCGCCCTGCTCCTCGTGGGCCTCGATGAGCGCGTTCTCCCCGACCGTGTCCGCCAACGTCTCGCCGCTGCTGACCGACAGCGGCACGGCGATCAGCGCGACGGTGGCGACGAACAGCACCGCCGGCCACAGCCGGCGCGCCGCCGCGGGCCAGAACGCCATCAAGATGGTGCCGAGCGCCGCGAGCGGCAGGCACACGACGGCGGCGTGCACGACCAGCGGGTGCAACGGCAGGCCGAAGAACATGTCCGTCTCCTGATCTCGCGCGACGCCGGACACCGGATCGCGACCGGTGGGAAGCGCCGATGGCCGCGGGCGATGCCGACGGCCATGGCCTCTGAGAAGCGCCGATGGCCGCGGGCGGTGCCGACGGCCATGGCCTTCGTGGCCTCCGGTGTCGAGCGGCCGGAGCCCGTCATCTCCTCACGGTGAGTCCGCCGCCGGAGGCTGCTCGGGCTGCTCGGGAAGCCGATCCAGCGCACGCTGGAAGGCGCGGGCGTGTCCGGCCTCGTCCTCGGCGTTGTTCGAGAAGCGTTCGGCCGCCTGGCTGTCGCCCGCCGCCTCGGCACGCTTGGCGAAGGCCGGGTACATGGTCCGGGACTCGTACTGTTCGCCGGCGATGACCTTGGTCAGGTTGGCGTGCGTGCTGCCGACCAGCCCGGCCAGCTTCGCCTCACTGGCGAAGTGCTCGTGCAGCTCCACCTCGGAGGTGCCGCGGAACAGTTTCGCCACGGCCGGGTCCTTGGCGTGCTCGGCGTACTGGTGGTACTTGGCGTACGCGAGCGCCTCACCGTGCAGGGCCGCGTCCAGATCGGCCTTGGTCTGTTGTGCGCGGACCTCGGGCGGCCCCTGCGGGACCTGAACCTTGTCGGCCTTCGGCGGCTTCGGCACCGTGCCCTCGCCGGACTCGACGGCGCGTAGCGCGGCACCGAACGCCCGCGCGTGCCCGCCTTCGTCACGGGCGATCTCCGAGAAGCGGGCGGCCGCCCGGCTGTCGCCGCCGGCCTTGGCCTGCCGCGCGAAGCCGGGATACATCTGCCGGGACTCGTAGATCTCCCCGGCCACCGTGGTACGCAGGTTCTCGGCGTCGCTGCCGACCAGGCCGCTCAGCTGGGCCTCCTCCTTGAAGTGTTCGCCCAGTTCGACGTCGGCGGTGCGCTCGAACAGGCGCGCCACCGACGGTAGCTTCTCCCGCTGGGCCTGGGCCGCGTACAGGCGGTAGGAGGCGTTGGCGAACGCCTCACCGCGCAGCGCCTGTGCGAGGTCCTTCTGGGTTTGCGGGCTCGGTGGGTCCACCGGTGAGGCGGAAGCGGCGAGCGCGCCGCCGACGGGCACGCTCAGTGCGATGGTGAACGCGCCGGTGACGAATGCGCGCGCGAACGAGGTGATCATTTCAACCTCCCGCTTGGTGCGGCTGTCTCCTGCCATCAGGGGAGGGTTTACCTGGAGCGGGTGGTCGGTAACGGTCACTCTGGCAAAACCAGGTGAAGCATCCGGGCCGAACGCAAAGCGTGCCCCATGCGCGGGGCGAAGTACCCCCGGAGGGTCGTACGCCGGCGACTCTCCGTGACGTCGCTCGGCCGGGTCATCTCCGGGAAACCGAAAGCCGAGTGCCGAGCATCCGGTCGCCGCGAAGGCCGACCCGAGCGGTGAGATGCTCCGCGATCTATGGACCGCGTCCGGACGGGGTCCGCTTGCTCTGGAAGTAGGAACCACGAGCCGGATCTCACTCCGAGCCAGCCAAAGAGGGGTGCCCGAAACAGGGTGGCCAAAGAGGGGCGATCGAAAATCGTTTGCCTCGTGTGGTGGGGGTCCGGGAACGTGGTGTTCATGACGCTCTGAGGGACAGCGCCCCCGCGTATCCGAGATGCCACGGCGCTCCCTCGCGCCGTGATCCTGCCAGCCCCCTCCCGAGGGAAGCGAGCCTCTTTGTCTCAGCAGCACTCCCGGCGAGACTCCCCGCCGCCGTCCGCCACGGACACGACGGACACCACGAATACCGGGGACACCGTGAACACCAAGACCACGGGGTCGGCCACCGTCGCCGTGTTCGCCTCCCCTGCGAGCTGGATCGAGTCCGACGCACTCGCGCAGTGTCACCAGGTGGCCGCCCTCGACGGCATGACGCACGTCGCCGCCATGCCCGACCTGCACCCCGGCAAGGGCGCGCCCATCGGGGCCGCCATGGCGTCGACCGTGCTGTATCCGTTCCTGGTGGGCTCCGACATCGGGTGCGGCATCGCCGTGTTCCCCATGAAGCTCAGGCGGGCCGTGCCCGAGAAGCTCGCCGCCCGGTTCCCCGATCTCGATCGTGCGCTGGATCCCGAGCGGGATGCCGACGACCCGGCCTGGGCCATGGTGAAGGGTGAGATTCCCGCCGGTCACGTCGAGGGGCTCGGGACGGTCGGCCGGGGCAATCACTTCGTCGAGCTCGCACGGATCGAGACCGTCTTCGAGCCGGACCACGCGAGCCGGCTCGGGCTCGCGGCCGGCGACCTGGTTCTCATCGTGCACAGCGGTTCCCGAGGGTTGGGCGAGCGCATCCTGCGGGCGCACACCGAGGCTCATGGCGCGGGTCCCGCCCCCGATCCCGGCGCCTATCTGGCGATGCACGACGACGCCGTACGCTGGGGGTCGCTCAACCGGCGGTTGATGGCCGCCCGGGTCGCCCACGCCCTGGGGGCCGAGCCCACCGAGCCGCTCGTCGACGAGTGCCACAACCTGGTCGAGGTTCGTGACGGGGTCTACCTGCACCGCAAGGGAGCGGCACGGGGTGACGGCCGCGACGTGCTCATCGCCGGTACGCGGGGCACCCCCTCCTACCTCGTGGCCGCCCACGCCGGGCCGGACGCCGGTCATTCCGTCGCGCACGGCGCGGGTCGCAAGATGTCGCGGGCGGACGCCCTGCGCCGAGGACGGGCCAAGCACACGGTCGAGGAGCTGCGCCGTACGCGGGTGGGGTCGCTGGTGGTGTGCGGAGACCGCCAGCTGCTCTTCGAGGAGGCGCCGACAGCCTACAAGCGCATCGAGCAGGTGATCGCCGACCTCGTTCACCATGACCTGGCCACGCCCGTGGCCACCACGGTTCCTCTCGTCACCTACAAGACACCCGACCTCGGGTCCGCCTCCCAGCGGGACCGGCGCCGTGAGCGGGGGCGGCGATGAGCGTCCACCTGCTCCTGTCGGCCGGGCGTGGCCCGCAGGAGTGCGCCTGGGCGCTGGCCCGGCTGCTGCGCCGCCTGGAGGCCGACGCCACCCGGCAGGACGTGGAGACCCGTCGGGTCGAGAGCGTTCCCGGTGAGCGGCCGGACACCTACCGATCGGTCCTGATCCACATCTCGGGAGCCTGCGCCGAGGCGTTCGCCGCCTCGTGGACCGGGACGCTGTGCTGGCAGGCCCCCAGCCCGTACCGGACCACCACGAGCCGGAAGAACTGGTACGTCATCGCACAACCGTGCCAGGTCGACATCCCGCGCACGACGTTCACGGAAGCGGACGTCGACGTCGTCGCCTGCCGCACCGGCGGTCCCGGCGGTCAACATCGCAACAAGGCGAGCACGGCGGTGCGGGCGACCCACCGGCCTTCGGGGATCGTCGTCGTGGTCGACACCGAGCGGCAGTTCAGCCTCAACCGCCGCATCGCCATGCGGCTGCTGCGGCAGCGCGTCGAGGACGGCGACGAGGCTACGGAGCGCGCCGCCGTCACCGGCCGTTGGCGCATCCACGACGAGCTCGTACGCGGTAATCCCATTCGTGTCGAACGTCTGGAAAAATCGCCATCATGAAGCTGCTCTCCGTCAATATCGGCCGGCCTCGCCCCAACCCGTGGAAAGGGCTGGAATCGACGGGCATCGACAAGCGGCCCGTCGACGGACCGGTCGCCGTCACCGCCCCCGGCCCCAAGGGCACCGGCGCGGTCGGCCTCGCCGGTGACCGGGTCTACGACGTGAAGTACCACGGTGGTTCCGACCAGGCCGTCTACGCCTACGCCCGCGAGGATTTCGACGAGTGGGAGTCCGAGCTGGGCAGGTCGCTCTCGAACGGGGTCTTCGGGGAGAACCTCACGACCCAGGGGCTGGACGTCAACGGCGCCCTGATCGGTGAGCGCTGGCGGATCGGGCCGGACGTCGTCCTGGAGGTGTCGTGCCCGCGCATCCCGTGCGCGACGTTCCAGGGGTGGCTGGAGCGGGAAGGCTGGATCAAGCGGTTCACACAGGCCGTCCGGCCGGGCGCGTACCTGCGCGTGATCGAGCCCGGCGAGATCCGCGTCGATGACCCGGTCGAGGTCGTGCACCGTCCCGACCACGACGTGACCGTCGCGCTCGCCTTCCGTGCGATGACCCTGGAGCCGAAACTGCTGCCGCGGCTGCTCGTCGCCGACGCACTGCCGGAGAAGGACATGGAGATGGTCCGCCGACGCACCAACGCGTAGGCGCCGCTTTCAGTGGAATCCGGTGTGGAACCGGTGACGGCCTCCGTCTTCGCGGCGGCGGCAGGTGATCGTCCGCTGTATCGGTCTCGTACGCGTCCCCGGCCCGTCGCGGACCGGCCCGGTGGTCGCTACCCGGGCCTCTCCCATCGCCGCGTTCGAGTGCCGCTAGCGATGCCGGACACCGTGCGATCTCACCGTGTGACGCACACCTTGCACGGTGTCTTTCCTTCCGCCTCGGCGTCCGCGACGCTCACGCTCCTGATGCGGCGAATCTCGAAACCCAGGACTTCACCGCCCTGCTGGCCGGCTCGCAGACCCCAGCAGTCGGAGGCGTGGTAGCGGTCACCGGCATCGGTGACGAGGACTTCGGTCATGGCGTTCCTTACGGGAGGCGAGCGCGTGGCCGCTGTACGGCCATGTTGTCCTGCCTGGTCACTGCCCTGCGCGACCGCTGTACGGCCACGTTGTCCTGCTCGAATACTGCCCCGCGCGGTCGCGGGTCACGCGTCGGATCGCCTGTCAGGCCTGTAAGGAAGCCCTTCGAACAGGCTGACAACACGATCTCGTTGTGGACAGCACGAGCGATCCGAAACTGTGGATCCCGCCGCAGAAATCCCGCTCAGTGTCCGAAACCAGGAGAACCCATGAAGCTGCCCTCATACGCCGCCGCCCTCGTGGCGGCCGCCCTGTTCGCCCCCTTGACGGGAGCGTCCGGGGTGTCGGCGGCACAGGCGGCCGACGCGGGAGCCCTTCCGAGCGTGAACATGGAAGCCACCCTCAAGGCGGCCCAGATCGACCCGCGACGGCCTGACGACACACTGACCCCGGGGGCGAAGGCGAGCGTGCTCCTCGTCGAGCGGGCGCTGCGCGACCGGCGCCTGCTCGATTCCAAATGGGTGGACGGTTACTTCGGCAGCACGACGGTCACCGCCTTCGCGAAGTTCCAGCGGTCGCTCGGCTTCACCGGTCTCGCCGCCAACGGCCTGCCGGGCAAGGCGTCGCTCACCAAGCTCGGGGCCGGCCGCTTCAAGGTCACCCACGTCATCGGGCCGGGGGCCCGGGTGTCGTTCGGCGGGGGCGTCGTCAACGCCCGCACGCGGAGCATGCTGGTCGAGGCGAATCGGCTGCTCGGCCGCGATCTCGTGCTGTTGCAGGGGTCGTACAACCGGGGCGGGGACCCCACGTCCGCGGGTACCCACGACGGCGGGGGCGCCGTGGACATCTCGGTCAAGGGGATGAGCTCCGCCACCCGTACCGCGGCCGTCCGCGCGTTGCGACGCGTCGGCTTCGCGGCATGGCTGCGCAGTCCCGATCAGGCCGACTGGCCGTGGCACATCCACGCCGTCGCCATCAACGACACCGACCTCTCCGGCCAGGCCCAGAACCAGATCGGCGACTACTACCTCGGTCTGAACGGGCTCTCCGGCCGTGGTCCCGACGACGGCCCGAAGGTGGCCATCCGCACCTGGGAGGAGTACCGGCGTCGCTGACCATTCGAAGCCCCGACCGCGCGGACACCCGGACCGCACGCACCCCAGGCGCCCTGAGCCGTACGCATTCCACCTCGTACGCGCTCCAGGCCGCACGCATTCCACCCCGTACACACCTCGAGGCCGCACTCCTGGGCCGCCCTGCACCTCGGGCCCACACACCAGGCCGTACAGGACACCCCAGGCCACAGATACAAGGAGAAAGAACATCATGAGAACGCGTAACAGGATCCTCGCCGCCGTGGCCTCCGCGATGGTGCTCGGCGGAACGGCCCTCGCCACCGCCCCGCCCGCCTCGGCCGCCGACCGCAACGGCGTCTGCGAGAGCGGCGAGTTCTGCTACTACTTCAACAGCAACAACCAGGGATCGGTCTCCGACTTCACCGGATCCGTCAACGACTACGGCACCAAGCAGCCCTCCTGCTTCGACTACAAGGGGCCAGGCAACGGCAAGGGCAAGTGCATCAAGAACGCCGCCGCCTCCGTCTGGAACCGCACCGCCAAAACCGTCCGGGTCCATTTCAACAGCAATTACGGCGGCAGCGTCTACCAGGACTTCAAGCCCGGCGCGAAGGGCAACCTCAAGCCCGGCCTCAAGAACGAGAACGCCTCGCACCAGTTCAGCCCGTCGTCGTCGTCACCGGGGCGCGTCAACCTGTCGTCCGCGCTGTACAAGACCAGCGGCGGATACATCAGCTGCGCCTTCGACGGTTACACCAACACCCCCGGCCGGCATGAGGGCATCGACTTCTACCGCGGCATCGGCACGAATGTCCACTCCCTGGTGAGCGGTCAGGTCATCCACCTCGCGCGTGGGGCCAACGGCGGCTCGGGGCTCTCCACGATCTCCATCTACAACGCCTCGTCGAACAGGACGGTCATCTACCTGCACTCCGCTCCGCGCTCCTCCCTGCGCGTGGGTCAGCAGGTCACGCGCGGCCAGCTCATCGCCAACGAGGCGTGGCGCGGGGTGTCGTCCAGCGGGGCCGCGCACACCCACGTCGAGGTGCGTCCCGGACGGCAGAAGCTCGCCGCCAAGAGCGTCGGCGACCCGGTCCTGAGCAACCCGAACCCGACCTCGTTCTGGGTCTCCCAGGGCTACAACCTCCGCTGAGCGCAGCGCGGCTTTCGATTTTCGATGAAGACGACGATGAAGAAGAGGAAGGCGACCGTGTCCCCACGAACCGCACGGCCGATATCGCGACTCGCCGCCGTGGCCTCCGCGATGGTGCTCGGCGGAACGGTGCTCGCCGTCGCCCCGCCCGCTTCGGCCGCCGGCCGTAACGGTGTCTGCGAGAGCGGCGAGTTCTGCTACTACTTCAACAGCAACAACCAGGGATCGGTCTCCGACTTCACCGGATCCGTCAACGACTACGGCACCAAGCAGCCCTCCTGCTTCGACTACAAGGGATCAGGCAACGGCAAGGGCAAGTGCATCAAGAACGCCGCCGCCTCCGTCTGGAACCGCACCGCCAAAACCGTCCGGGTCCATTTCAACAGCAACCACGCCGGTAGCACCTACCAGGACTTCAAGCCCGGCGCCAAGGGCAACCTCAAGCCCGGTCTCAAGAACCAGAACGCCTCGCACCAACTGATGGGCTCCTCGTCGCCGACCCACTGCAAGACCGACGGCACGCACAGCAGGATGCCCACGACGATCCTCGTCTACCGCAAGTCCCTCAACCGCGTGGACCGGGTACCGTTCAAGACCTACATCAAGAACGTCCTGCCCAACGAGTGGCCGTCGTACTGGCCGAAGGAGTCTCTCAGGGCCGGGGCGATCGCCGTCAAGAACTTCGGCTGGTACTGGGCGCTGAACTCGGCGAGCAGGACGCCGAGCGGCGAGTGCTACGACGTCTCCGACCACACGTCCAGCCAGGTGTACAGGCCGGGCTCCGCGACGGCGGCGACGAACGCGGCGGTGGACGCGACGTGGGGCACCCGGTTGACGCGCAACGGGAAAATCTTCAGGGCCCAGTACTGCGCGACGACGACGGCGTGCGGCCACTGGGTCACCGGTGACTGGATGTCGCAGACCGGCTCCCGCGACAAGAGCAAGGCGGGCTGGAGCCACTCCAGGATCCTCAAGTCCTACTACAAGGGGATCGTTCTCGGTTCCTGATCTCTTTCGAAGACCTCCCCGCGTTCCCCGCCGTGCGTCGCACGGCGGGGAACGGGCGTTCGGTGCTGAGCACCGAAGGCGTCCTCCCGATGCGGCCGGCGAGCTTGGAAGCCGGTCGGTCGACGGGGCAACCCCGGTGGGAGGTGCTCACCTGCATCGTCTCCGTCAGTCGACGATGACCTGGAAGTTGAGCGGTCGGCCTCCGGGAAACGCGACCCGTCCAGAACCGTCCATCATCTTGAACCGCACGTAGCACAGGCCCGGGTTTCTCGGCGTGGTGATCTCGGTCCGGATGTCGACGATCTCTCCGGGTCGGGTGTCCTTGATCGGTACGTCGGAGATGGTCTGGCATTGATCGGGTTGCTGCGGAAGGTCGAGGCGGCGCAGCGAGTATCCCTTCCATGGCACGGTCCCGGCGTTCTTGATCCGCCACACCTTGGTCCTGGTCCGGCCGGGGCCGACGCTCGTGCAGTCGGGGAGCGTGATGTCTCCGATGAACACCGCGGAATCGCCCTCGTTCGCGGGCGGATCGTACGGCGGGTTGGTCGGGACCACCGGGCAGTCGGTCGCCGCCAGTAATGCCTTCGACGGGCTGCCTGACGGGGCCGGGCCGCGATCGTCGTTCCCGGAGTCGCGGTTGACGGCCACCGCGATGAGGACCGCCGTCCCCACGCCGACGGCCGCTGTCGCGAGCGCCGCCGCTGCCGGGCGGGGCAACCGGAATCGCCCTCGGCCTCGGGGAGTGTGGGAGACCTGCCGGGCGTCGCCCACGATCTCGCCGGGCGGTGGCGGCGGCGTCGTGGGCACGGGTGCCGGGGTCGCACCGGCCGCCGGTGGAACGTACGACCCGACGGCGATGCGCATGGAGCGATCTTCCGCGGCTGCCGCGGCTTCCGGGGCCGCCGCGGCTTCCGGGGCCGCCGCGGCTTCCGGGGCCGCCGCGGCTTCCTCGACCTGCGGGGCGGGGACCGCGAGCCCACCGGGCGGACCGGCCACCGGGGTGCCGACGCGGTTCGCAGGATCCCCGGCGCTCGCCGACCTGACCGCCAGGTTCGCCCTCTCCCAGCGTTCGCGGTACGCGGCCGGGTCCGCGCCGCACGCCCTGACGAACTCGACGGTGGTCTCCCAGCTCGGGAGCCGGTTGCCTTTCGTGGCTTCGTGCAGTGTCGTGTGCGAGATCACCCCCGACCGACCAGACATCTCCCGAAAAGGTGGGTTGCCGACAGACTTGCGAAGTTCTCGCAGAGCCGTCGCGAAGCCCTCGATCGCCTTCACCCGTGCAGGCATGTCATCCACCGGAGTGAAGCTAACAGCGCCCACGGTGTTTACTCAAGCTTGACCCCACGGCGACGGGGGAAGTAAGGCGGCCGGTCTCGATGCCGCTCAGCACCAGGTACGGGCCGTACGGCGCGCCGCGACCGGCATGCCGAGAGCCGTCGCGGACCGGTCAAGGACTGCGTCGGGAGTCGGCCAAGGACCGTCGAGGGCCACCGGGCACCGTCGCGAACCGGCCAAGGATCGTCGAGGGGATCACCGCCCGACGTTCACGGTCGTCTCGCCCAGCATCTCGTCGAGACGGTCGTACGCCTCGCCCGCGCCGCGTTCCATGGGCGTGCGGAGAACGCTGTCGCGGATCTCCCGCGAGGAGTAGCGCACCGTGGTGGTCATCGTGGTCCGGCCGTCGCGCTCGTCGAAAACGGTGGTGATGAGGGCCTCCCCCACGGCCCAGCCGTCGTGGACCTCGCTCTGGACCAGCCGAGCGGGCGCGTCGACCTCGTGGAACACCCCGCCGTGGCCCAGCTCGGCACCTCCCGGCCCACGCGACACGAAGCGCCAGGCACCGCCCGGACGCAGGTCGATCTCGCAGACCACGAGGTGCCAGCCGCGCGCGCCGTGCCATCGCCGGAGCAGCTCGGGCCGGGTGAACGCGTCGAAGACGAGCCGCCGGGGAGCGGCGAACGCCCTGGTGAGCAGGAGGTCGGTGTCGGACACCGCCCGCACCGTCAGGCCTTCGGTCCGCTCATGCCGTGGCATCACGGGCTTTTCCGTTCGGCGGCGTTCGCTCCGCCGGGTTCGAGCTCGCCCAGCAGGTCGTCCAGCTTCTGGTAGCTCTCCTCCCAGTAGGAGCGATAGTTCTCCAGCCAGCCCATGGCGTCCCTGAGCGGGCCGGCCTCCAGCCTGCGGGGCCTGCGCTGGGCGTCGCGTCCGCGAGAGATCAGCCCGGCGCGCTCCAGCACCCGCAGGTGCTTGGAGATGCCCGGCTGGCTCATCGCGAACGGCTCGGCCAGCTCGGTCACCGTCGCCTCGCCCTCCATCAGCCGGGCCAGGATCGCGCGCCGGGTCGGGTCGGCCAGCGCGGCGAACGTCGCGTCGAGAACGTCGGCAGACACTTTTATCGCCTTTCGGTTCTATAACCAGATGGTTTTACCGTGCCGGATTCGGCCCCGTCAAGGATGTCGGACGTGGCGTCCAGGCCGGCGGGGTCCTCCCCCACGACCTGCGGGATCGACTCCCACCAGATCGTGTCACCACTTCTACGCCCCGGCGCCCCGGTGACGCACCGGACTCACCGAGCCGCGTCAGGGGCGAGCCTCGTCATAAGGGACCTGGGTGGTACGGGACGACCTGAGAAGGAATCCGGCCGCGGCGGCGGTGAAGAACATCAGCACCCCGTAGGTCGCGGCGGGGATCGCCATCTGGGTGTTGTTCAGCAGCGTGAGCGCGACCGCGATGGACAGCGTGGCGTTGTGGATGCCGATCTCCATGCAGGAGGCGACGGCCTGGCTGCGCTCGATCCTGGCCAGGCGCGGCCCCCAGTAGCCGATGGCCAGGCTGATCACGCTGAACAGCAGTGTGATCAGGCCGACCGAGCGGATGTAGCCGCCGAGGTTGTCCAGCTCCTGCAGCAGGGCGCCGATGATCACCAGGACCAGGATGACGGCGGAGGCGATCTTCACGGGGGTGTTCATCCGCTCGGCGAAGCGCGGCACCCACGCCCGGACCGCCATGCCGATCGCGACGGGGACGAGCACGATCGCGACCACCTGGACGGTCTTGTCGAACTGCAGGCCCAGCGCGGCGGAGTCGGCGGCGAAGTAGTTCAGCGACAGGTTGGTGACCAGCGGCAGCGTGACGACGGCGAGCACGGAGTTGATCGCGGTGAGCGTGACGTTGAGCGCGACGTCGCCGCCGAACAGGTGACTGTAGAGATTCGCCGTGGTCCCGCCGGGAGAGGCGGCCAGGAGCATCATGCCCACGGCGAGCGCGGGCGGCAGGCCGAAGGCGAGCACCAGACCGAAGCAGATCACGGGCAGCAGCAGAACCTGACAGGCGAGCGCGACCACGGTGGCCTTGGGATAGGCGGCGACGCGGCGGAAGTCGGCGATCGTGAGGCTCAGACCGAGACCGAACATGATGATCGCGAGGGCGATGGGCAGGAAGACACCGGCAAGGGCCATGGGGGGTGGTCCTCTTTCCTCTTTTTCCGCGGATTTCCTTGGACGTCTCCTCGGGGTGGGGCGAAGTCGGCGTGGAAGGAGCCGGTCATCGCGGGCGACGCCTGCGCGGCGTCCGCGATGTCACGGGAGATCGGGGAAGGTGACCGCGCCCACTCCCGCGGAGACGGTACGGACAGGGGGCACGGTGCCAGGTGGGTCCAATGATCACCCACATCTAGGGATAACGCCAGGAAAGAACCCCGATCTAACCGAATGCGTATTCAAGTGGTGATCGTTCGATTTCGCGGATCGGTTCTCGCTTCATCCGGCTTCGGCGGGACGGGGAGGGGTCGGGGTCGCCGTGCGGAACGACCTGACGAGACGCGCGGTTCGTCGCCTTACCGGTCGGTGTTGTCCGGAGTAGCCGGAGCGTCGGATTGCTCGGTCGGCTTGATCGGCTCGGGCAACTCCGGTGACTCGGATGACTCGGACGGCTTGATCAGCTTGATCGATTCGGGCGGCAAAAGTCGATCTTCAATCACGGTTGCCGCGACGACGCCCACCAATGTCATGATCGCTAGAACCGATCCGAACAAGATTCCTCCCAGCACCGGCCTCACGTCTCCCCCAACAAGCCAGATGTGCTGCTTCCCTCACATATCAGGATTATTCGGACATGGTTCATGAAAATAGGGCTGTTCGACTTACCGGATCAGGACCAAAGTCCTTCGGCGCGTGTCAGAAAGGTGATCGTGACGCGAGGGCCGCGTCCGCCGGCCGTCGCGGGCTGCGCCGGTAGGCCGGGAGGTCGTCGCTCGGGTACGTTGGGCCCGATGAACGATCAGCGCGCGGAGGTTTCACGGCCGGAGCGTGACCACCGGTCGAACAGACGGACGATGCCCGCACGGCCGGATGCCTCGGAGGGTCCAGGCCCCTCACAGGGGCGGAATGCCTCCGGGAGGCCGAACACTCCAGAGAAGGCGAACGCCTCCAGGATGCCGAACACCTCGAAGAGAACGGATGCCTCAGGAGGTCCGGACGCCCCGGAGGGCGGGTCGCCGGGTTCGCGCGTGGGCCGGTCGCGCGGGAGGCCGGTGATCGCCACTCTCCTCGGCCTGGTCGTCGCGATCTCCGGCTGCGCCACCTCGCAGAGCGCCGCCTCACAGGATGCCGCCGCACAGGGCTCCACCTCCCAGGACACCTCCCCGAACACCGCCTCGCAGGACAGCACCTCCCAGGGCTCCCCCTCACAGGACACCGCACAGGACTCCGCCTCCCAGGGCGCTCCCTCGCGGAGCACCGCCCCACCGGCTGCTCCCGGCCAGGAGACGGCGTCACCGGCGGAGGAGTCCTCGCAGCAGACGCCGCCCGCAGGTCAGGTGCCCACCCCGCCCTCCCCGAAAGCGGCGATCCCCACCGATCCTGCGCAACTGGCCCGTTCCCTGGCCACGACCACCGCGGAGCTCCGACGCGCCATCGACGCCTGGAGGCGCGACGGCGATCCCGGCAAGGGAGAACCCCCCGAGTCGGTGGTGCTGCTCGCCCTGCACCAGCAGCGGATCTACCGTTACCTCGTCCTCAACCCGAAGGTCGCCGACCGCACCTACGCCAAGCTGCCGAAGGCCCTGGCCGGGCAGGCGAAGGACAACGTGACGGCCGGCCGGGATCTGCGCTCCCTCGTCCGGCCCATCAGCGGGGCGGTGAAATTCCGTGTCCAGCCGCCCAAGCCCGCCGACTTCCTGCTCGGCCACTTCCGGTACGCCGAGCGGCGGTTCGGCGTGGAGTGGGAGGTGCTGGCGGCGGTGATGTTCGTCGAGACCAAGTTCGGCCGCGTACGGTCACCGAGCCACACGGGCGCCAAGGGCCCCATGCAGTTCATGCCGAGAACGTGGGACGCCTACGGGATGGGCGGTGACATCCAGGACACCCGCGACTCCCTGCTCGCCGCGGCGAACTATCTTCGCGCGTCGGGGGCGCCGCGCGACTACCGGCGCGCGCTGTACGCCTACAACCACTCCCAGGCGTACGTCAACGCGGTGTTGCTGCACGCGCGCCAGATCAAGCAGGACATCAGAAACTACTACGCCTACTACAACTGGCAGGTGTTCGTGGTGACCACCCGTGGAGATCGCCGCCTCACCGGCCCCTGACCCCGCACACCCTGCGCCACATGCCCGTGAAGGACACGGGTGTTCACGGTGACCGCCCGTGGGAGACCCCTTGTCCTTCACGGGCGTTGCCTCCGCGCCACGTACCTGTGCGGGGTGACCCCCCGTGGAGACCTCTGTCCTTCACGGGCCCTGCCTCCGCGCCACGTACCGGCGCGGATCTTCGAACCTTGGGAGCGTGGAGAGTGCCTCACTCCGGGGGGAGCAGGCTGGCGACGGCCTGTTCGATGTCGTCGCGCACCTCGAAGTGGGACAGCAGGCCGGTGCGCAGCAGCAGGTGCGCCAGCCCGTCGGGGACGCCCACGAGAACGAGCCGGCCGGTGGCGGTGTCCTGGACGCGCTGCCGGGTCTGAGCCAGGACACCCAGGGCGGTGGAATCGTAGAAGGCCAGCTGTGACAGCTCCAGCACGAGGCGGGGGCCGTCGCTCATCTCCCAGACCTCGTCGACGTGTTGGGCGAGCGTGGACGCGGTGACGAAGTCCAGGTGCCCGCCGAACTCCAGCACGCTGCAGTGCCCCCGATGGTTCGCCCGTACCCACAGCGCCTGACCGCGGTGATCCACTCAGCCCTCCCGAACCCCGTACCGTTGGTGGACCCCCGCGATACCCGATCGAGAACGGCGCTACCCTCCAGCACGGATTCAAAACTCACGGGGGTCCCGCGGTCAGGGGTTCGGCGGGCGCCACATCGGATACATCGGCGGGCCGCCGGGCATGAAGATCGGGTCGCCGAGGTCCTGATAGCCGTGGCGCAGATAGAGCCTGCGGCTGTCGACGCTGCTCGCCTCCAGGTACGCGGGTATCCCCTCCTCGTCGAGCCCTCGGTGGTACTCCTCAAGCAGCCGGGTCCCCGTCTTCCGCCTCTGGTGTCCCGGGAGCACGGCGAGGAACGCCAGATAGTGGTGCGGGTCGTGGGGGTGGCGCTTGTCCATCTCCTCCCCCATCAGTTCGATGCGCTCGGCGTGGGGACCGGCGAACGACTCGACCCGGGCGGTCCGGTCGGGGATCTCGGGAAGCGGCTCGACCCCCTTGTGGAACCACACGGCGACGGCGGACATGTCCGCCGTCGCGAGGACCTCGCCGTGGACGAGGGCGCTCTCGCTGGTCATGGAGAAGAAGGGGGGCATCACCCGGCGGCGGTCGTCGTCCGACGGGATCATCCAGGCGGAGATCTCCTGCTCGTGGAAGGAGGTGGCGATGATCGCACCGATGGTATCCGCGGCTCCCGGCGCGTTCGGGACACGAATGATCTCGGTCATTCGCTTCCCTTCACGGCCGCCTGGGCACCGAGCCCGATGTTGGCGTACACGTCCGGTTTGCTGGACCGCAGCGCGAGTCCCCACATGACGCCGAATCCCGCGGCGACGAAGTAGATGGCGGGCATGATCCAGCGGAGCGGGGAGTCGGGGGCCACGCCGAGCACGGTGTCGAAGTTGAGCATGACGAGCACGATGACGACGAACAGCAGGACGGAGGAGATGGCCGGGGCGATCCGGGTCCGCCAGGCGTTCTCCGGGGCGGGATTCCTGGCGAAGAAGGCGAGCACCGAGATCGAGGTGGCCGCCAGCATCATGAGCAGTCCCAGGCCGCCGAACGATCCGACGGTGAAGAACAGCTGGATGACCGGGTCCAGACCGAAGAACGCGTAGATGACGATCGTGGCCAGCCCGATGACGCTCTGCGCCACCGAGCCGTTGACCGGGGCACCGGTCCGCGGGGAGGTGCGGCCGAAGGCCGCGGGCAGGACCCGCTCCCTGCCGAGGGCGAAGATGTAGCGGGAGATCGTGTTGTGGAAGGCGATCAGCGCGGCGAAGAGGCTCGTCACGAACAGGAGGGCGCCGAGGGTGGCGATGGTCGCCCCGAGGTGCTGTCCGGCCAGGTTGAACAGGAGGTTCGAACTCTGCTCGCGCGTGGCCTCGACAATCTTGTCCGATCCGACCGGCACGGTCATCGCCCAGGAGGACAGGGCGTAGAGGCCGGAGATGACGGCGAGTGCGACGTAGGTCGCGATCGGCACCGTGCGCTTCGGGTCCTTGGTCTCCTCGGAGAACACCACCGAAGACTCGAAGCCCGCGAAGGAGGCGATGCAGATCGCGACCACCGCTCCGATGCCGGGAACGAAGAGGTTCGCCGGGTTGAAGACGTCGAGGCTGTAACCCGAGGCGGCCGGGTTGATCAGGTCGGCGATGTCGAACAGCACGACGATGGCTATCTCCGTCAGCAGCAGGACCGAGAGGACCTTTCCGTTCACGTCGACCCGCATCAGCCCGAGCACCCCGGTCAGCACCCAGGCGACCAGTCCGATGACCCACCAGGGCGGGGAGCTTCCGAACCAGTCGGCGATCAGCGGCTCACCCGCCGCGCCGATCATGCCGTAGAGGCCGACCTGGAGCGCGTTGTAGGCGAGCAGCGCGACCCAGGCGGTCGCCACTCCCAGCGGCCGGCCGAGGCCTTTCGCGGTGTACGCGTAGAACGCCCCGGCGTTGACGACGTAGCGGGCCATCGTCACGTACCCGACGGCGAACAGGCCCAGGATGGCTCCGAGCAGGATGAAGGCGAGCGGGACGCCGATCACGCCGGTCGCGGCGTACGCGGCGGTCACCGAGCCGCCGATGACGGTCAGCGGCGCCGCCGCCGAGATGACGAAGAACACCACGGAGGGTACGCCGAGGCGGTCCTGGGCGAGCGCCTCGGAAACGGCGCTCACCCTGCGTTCTGTCACGGACATGGGGGGATTCCTTGAGGTGAGGGGGGTTCAGCGGCGGCTGATGACGGCGTCACCTACGGCAGCCTCGGTCTGGGCGATCAGTTCCTGGAGCGGCGCCGGGAGGGCGGCGATCGCGTCGGAGAGGTAGCCGGGGTTCTGCTCCCACAGGACGAGCCGGTTGCCGCCGGTCGCGACAAGCAGTCCCAGCAGGACGCTGTCCTGGACGTTGAGTGGCTCACGGCGTTGGATCGCGAGGTTGACGCGTCCCGCCGGCCACGCCGCGACGTTCACGTCGACCGGCACCCGCCTCCGTGACGGGCGTCTGCCGGGCGGGCGCAGCAGTCCGTCGTCGACCATCCTGGCCGCCACGTCGGTGAGTGCCGTACGGGCGAGGAAGTGCAACCAGGTACGGAAGCGATGCGAGGGTTCGGCGACGATGTGCTCCAGGGCGGTCCCGGCGACCCGGTCTCCGGGCGGCGCCTCGTCGAGAACGACGAGTTGTATCTGTCCCGCCACCAGTCCCACGGTTATCCGTCCGGCGAGCATCAGTTCTCCCAGAATGGCTGCGGCCAGTCCTAAATCGGTCAGGCGGGCATGAAGCCGCATCCGGCCGGTCGCGTTGTCATGCATGACAAAGAACAGGTCGTTGCCCAATCGGGTTCCTGAAAGATCCACTCCAACCACGAACGGCGATCGTATAGGTAAATCGTTAAATTTGTCATTATGTGAACAAGGTTCTAGCACCCGACATGGATCGGCTCGGCAAAAACTAAAGAAACGGACAGATGGCCGACAACCTCCAGTTACGTCAAGGGATGTATCGGAGGAACGGACGAATCCAAGAATTTACATATTTTTGGCCACCGGAGGCGGCGGCAGGGGGGCCGGGGTCCCGGGACCCCGAAGCCGGAACACGCCCTGGTCAGAAGGCTCAAGAAAGCACGATCTTGTAAATCCCCGCGAATCGTCGCGAGGTTTGATGCGGGCATTTTTCGAAGTTTGGGACCGGCGTAATGCCGTACAGGCTTCCGCCACCCACACGGCGGTGGTATCGGACGGCGTACGCATCCGCGCCGAGTCCGAAACCGTGCTCGGCCACCTCGTCGTTTCACGAGTTCAGCCCGCCGGCACCACCGTTTGCACGTGGTATCGACGGGCTGAGCCGTTTCAGTGCCGCACTTTCCAGGCGGCTTCAAGGTGGCGCTTTCAGCAACCTCGGGCCGCGAAGGCGAGGAACTTGGTGACCTCGTTGCTGTCGAAGTTGTCGTCGGAACCGATCACCAGCGTGCACTCGCCGTTGCGCAGGCGCGGCCCCCAGGCGAGGCTCTCCAGGTTCTGCACCGGCGGCCGCACCGTGCTGAGGTCGGAGACGAGACGCTTCGAAACGGGGCGGTACGGCTGTCCGCCGACCAGGCTGTCGCGGGTCAGCACGTTCGTGGCACCGCGCAGGTCGATCTCGTACAGCTTGGCCCTGTAGTTGGCACCCTCGATCCAGGAGCGCTCAAGGGCGAGGTAGCGGTTCTCGTCGATCGCCAGGATCTCCGAGACCCCGCTGTCCGACTTGCCGTTCGCCGGGACCGGTGCCGCCGGCAGCTTGTCGACCGGGTAGGCGTACTGCCCGCGCGGCCGGCCGTCACGGCCCCACACGGTGATGCGGGCCGTGGCGCCCTTGTCGACGGTCGGCAGCGGGCCGTCCTCGTACCTCGGCCCCTCCGTGATGGCCGCGATGCTCCGCTCCGTGAAGGTGAGCCCCTCGAACCCGAAGTTGCGCCGGGGGCCCTTCTCGGTGGAGGTCATCTTCAGGTTGCGGGGAACCGCCAGCTCCCCGAGGTAGCGGCCGTCGGCGCCGCTCCAGCGGACGGACATATCGGACACCGGGATGTTGGGATTCTCCGCGTCGGGCCGGTCGCCCTCGTTGGCCCACAGCAGCTTGCGGCTCCACCGGTCGTAACGGATCGCCTCGGGATCGGCGGACCTGGGCCGGCCGTAGGCCGGGTAGGGGCTCCCACCGGGGCGCCGCAGGGTGGTGACCCCGGTGAGGTTCACCCCGGTGAACGCTCCGGTGACCGGGTGGATGTCAAGACGGCCGGTGTAGAAGCGCGCCGGGTTGTAGCGCCACCGGTCGTCGGAGACGAAGTACCAGGTGCCGGTGCGCGGGTCACGGTCAAGACCGGAGAGGCCGCCGACGGTGGTTCCACGGAAGCGCATCTTGTGCGGCAGGCGCTGCTCGCCGAGGAAGCGGGTGATCCGGAGCCCTTGCGGCGGAGCGGCGACCTCCACCGCGGGCTGTGCGGCCGCTGTCGAGGGGTGCGCGACCGCCGCCGACGCCTGCGCGCCGACGGCCCCGAGGCTGACCGCCGTCGCGAGCGCGGCCGCGAGTGCCGTGATTCTTCGCGAATTGGTCATATGACTCTCCTCTTTCCAGAAATGATCCCGAAAGAACTGGCTGGAATATGAGACCGCGGTTGACGGAAAATTTCCACGAGAATCAACAATTCAATGCTCATTGGCCGCTCAATGACAGGGCAGAACAAGCCATTTGTCATGCATTTTCAGTCACTGAGTCGGCGATCAGGGCAAGACACTTCAAAGCATGCGTGCGCGGACGCCGGGGACGTCGCCGCACGGACGGCTCACGCCCCGGACGCGCACCAGGATCAGGCCCGGCCGGTACGGGCCATGGAGCGCTCACACCCCGGACGCGTACGCGCACGGATGTCCGGTCACGTCCGCAACCGTCACGTCCGAGGCGGATCCGGCCGGGTGGCACGCGCCCGTATGACAACGGCGCGCGTCATTCCCCCGGCGCGCGAATCGCACCGAATTGGATGGCGATCGGCCTGTCATGACATGGAGAAGTCATCGTGGCGCACGAAATCCGATTCCGGGGTTCATCTCTCGATCGCGGGAACGCGTACATGAACGCAATGCGCCGGTAGTTGACCTGCCCTGCTGACGTTCTTGTTCTGGTTCGGGGGCAATTGTTCTGGTTCGGAGGGTGAGGGGCAGGGCTTGGGCGGGCGGCTTCCGGCGCGAGGAGTACGCTCAAGAGGAGGCCGACAACTTCGCCGGGTCTACTCCATATGGATATCTGGATGGCGAAACATGGCGGATACCGAACCCACATGCGAGCTGCACCTGCGAATCTTCGGGCAGCCCCACGACCTGATGCTGCGTCTGCACGGCCCCGAGCCCACCGAGGACGAGCTGGCGGGCTGGATGCGAGACGGGGCGGTGATCAGGCTCAAGGTCACAGAAACGGCCGGGCGGACACCTCACACCATGCTGGTGAATTTCAGCAGCGTGGTTTTTGCCTGGATCTGTCGTTATCAGTCCGGTAGAGGGGTGAATCGGTGAGGTCGCGGGAGGGCTGGAAACGGGTCCGCGCCGGATCCGGTGACCTGTGAAGGTGGCCTCCAGGCTGAGGTGACCTCGACGGAGGCGACTCGGTCGGAAGCGGCCCGGAGTCCCCGCGATTTCGCGCGTCGGCGCGATCGGCCGGGCGCGGGGTGCCGTGCCCGGGCCGAACGCAGATTCGACGTGGACAGAGTGGTGACCAATTATTTACCCATCTACCGCCATATAGCGGACGGAGCGTAAGCCCCTGATACTGTCAGGGTGACGTAGCCCCCGCGATCCGTTGCGGGGTCGCGGCAGCCGGGCCCCGATGAGGACGGCACCCGGCGCCAGGCTTCAGCTCCATCCGTCACCACGCTGGCCGATGGACGTCTTCACCGCGTGAGGTCCGCATCCGTGAGCCGGAGCGGCCGATGACCGGAAGGCTTGGCAGTTGGCCTGTACATACGGATTTCTCAGCACCCACCCGCCCACACAGTGCGGGCTGGCCACCTTCAACTCCGCCCTGGCCGCCCACCTCACCGAGGGCGGTGCCCTCGGCGGGATCGTCCGCGTCACCACGGACGTCGACGACAAACGCCCCGTACCCGGGGTCGTGCACACCTGGGCACCCGGTGGGCACGAGAGCTGGAAGGCGGCCACCTCCGCCCTGGAGCGGTTCGACGTCGCGGTGGTCCAGCACGAGTACGGCATCTATCCCGGCACGGACGGGCAGGACATCCTGCCGCTGCTGCGGCATCTCACGGTGCCCAGCATCGTGGTCCTGCACACCGTGCTGACCCGGCCGACCCCCCGGCAACGGCGGCTGCTCGAACAGATCGTGGACGCCGCCGGCGCGGTGGTCACCATGACCGGTACCGCCCGCGACCGGCTGCTCGCCGGCTACCACGTCGCCTCGGCCAAGGTGTCCGTCATCCCGCACGGTACCGCCGACCACATGCGTGTCCCCGCCCAGCGCCGCCTGCGGCCGCACCTGCTCACCTGGGGGCTGATCGGCCCCGGCAAGGGCATCGAGTGGGCGTTGCGGGCGCTCGCCCTGCTCGGGGACCTCTCTCCCTCGCCGACGTACACGATCGCGGGCAGGACCCACCCCAAGGTGCTCGAACACTGCGGGGAGGCCTACCGCACCCGGCTGCAGCGGATGGGGACGCGGCTCGGCGTGTCCGCCTCCGTGCGGTACGACCCCGTCTACCGCGACCAGGCCTCGCTGATCCGGCTGATCCGCTCGGCCGACGTGGTCGTGCTGCCGTACGACTCGCACGAGCAGGTCACCTCCGGCGTCCTGATCGAGGCGGTGGCGGCCGGGGTCCCGGTCGTCGCCACGTCCTTCCCGCACGCCGTGGAACTGCTCACCGACGGACCCGGCCTGCTCGTACCTCACGAGGACCCCGAGGCGCTCGCCGCGGCCGTACGCCGGATCCTCACCGAGCCCGGCCTGGCCGACGATCTCAGGAACCGTACCCACTCCCTGGTCCCGACCCTGCTGTGGCCCGCCGTCGCGGCGCGCTACGAGGAACTCGCCCGGGGCCTCCTCGCCGGACGCCCGGCAGCGGTGGCGGCGGCCCTGCCGTGACCCCCGCAACCCCCATACCCCTCGACGCCCCCGCCCTGCCCGGCTTCAGGCACCTGGCGCGGCTGAGCGACGACACCGGGCTGTTCGAACACGCCAGGCACGCCGTCGTCCGCCGCCAGCACGGCTACTGCACCGACGACGTCGCCCGCGGGCTCGTCGTGACCAGCCGCGAACCGGCGCCGCCCCCCCGGATACGACGGCTGGCGGAGTGCTATCTGGCCTTCCTCACGCACGCGCAGGACGGCTCCGGCGCGTTCCACAACCGCCTCTCCCACGACCGGCGCTGGACCGACGAACCCGGCCTCGGCGACTGGTGGGGGCGGGCGCTGTGGGGCCTGGGCACCGCGGCGGCCCGCAACCCCGCCCCGTGGATCCGCGACGCGGCCCTGATCTCCTTCACCGCCGGCGCCGTCGGGAGGTCCCCGCATCCGCGCGCCATGGCGTTCGCCGGGCTCGGCGCGGCGGAGATCCTGCGCGTACTGCCGGGCAACGCCCCGGCCGCGGCCCTGCTCGCGGACGCCGCCCTCGCGATCGGCGCCCCCTCTGCCGATCCCGACTGGCCGTGGCCGCAGCCGAGGTTGACGTACGCCAACGCCGCCCTCGCCGAGGTGCTCATCGCGGCGGGCCACCTCGGCGGCGACGGCGCGATGCTCGCCGACGGCCTGCGGATGCTGGCCTGGCTGCTCGACATCCAGACCAGGGAGGGGCGGCTGTCGGTCGTGCCCGTCGCGGGCTGGCGGCGGCACGCGCCTCGGGACCGCTACGACCAGCAGCCGATCGAGGTCGCCGCGCTCGCCGACGCCTGCGCCACGGCGGGCGCCGTCACCGGCGATCCATCCTGGCAGGCGGGCGTGTGGCAGGCGTCGGCGTGGTTCCAGGGTGCCAACGACCGGAGGACGACCATGTGGGACATCGCGACCGGAGGGGGGTACGACGGCCTGACCCTGGCCGGCCCCAACCTGAACCAGGGCGCGGAGTCGACCATCGCGCTCATCTCCACCCTGCAGCACGCCGAACGCCTGGTGCGCGAGACGCCACGGCCCAGCATTCTGCCCGATGGATGAGGTGCCATGACCATCCGAGACCTGGCCACCCGGCTCGACCAGACCCTCGCCTCCGACCCGCGAAGAGTGATCATCAAGTTGTTCGTGCCCGGCGAGGACGCCGCCGTGACGCGCAGCCGGACCTCCGCCCTGATCGACCGCATCGCGCTCCTCGGCCACGACGAGACCGCCGCGCTGCTGGAGGAGACACTGCGGAGGTTCGGCGACCGGCACCGTGATCTCGCGGCGACCTTCCTGCACCACTACGACCTGGTCCACTTCCGGGTTCCGAGCCGCCTCGACCTGCCCCCCGCGGCCCGCCTCCTGGTCGGCGCCTACTTCAGCCACGAGTACGCGGTGGAGGGCGCCGCGCTGTGCAACCCCTCGATGGTCGCCCACCCCGACCAGTCCGGCCTGATCCCCGGACGGCTGCGCGTGGTGATCAGCACGCGGCAGATCGGCGAGGGCCACCTGTCGTCCATCGGCTTCGCCACGGCGGTGCTCGGCCCCGGCGACGAGCTCGTCATCGCCGACCGCTCGGGACCGCTCACCACCGGGCCCCGGCACGGTGTCCCCCACCGGCGCGACCTGCTGGCCGCGGCGCTCGCCGACGAGGACCGGGACAACGAGGTCTCCGCCACCGTGCTGGGCTCGCTACCGGAGATCTTCGACGACGACGACTTCGAGCAGGCGGTCACCCGGCTCCCCACCGACCTGCTCACCCGCACCACCACGTACGGCACCGTGGCGGAGCTGCGCCGGGCGACTGCCTCCGACTACGCCGTGACCTTCCCCGCCGACGTCCCCCTTGAGCGGCGGGTGCTCTGGCCCGCCAGCGCGGCCGAGAGCAACGGGATGGAGGACGCCCGTTTCGTGAGGATCATCGGCGAGGACGGCACGTCTTCGTACCGTGCCACCTACACCGCCTACGACGGGCGGCACATCCGCTCGCACCTGCTCGCCAGCGACGACCTGCGCACCTTCGAGGTCACCCCGCTGCGTGGACCCGCCGCCGTCAACAAGGGGATGGCGCTGTTCCCGCGTCAGGTGAGCGGGCGCCGCCTGGCGCTGTGCCGCTCCGACGGCGAGACCCTCGGCCTCACCTCCCTCGGCGAGGACGGCAGGTGGCGGCGGCCGATGCCGCTCCACTCCCCCCGCGGCGGCTGGGAGCTGATCCAGGTCGGCAACTGCGGATCCCCCCTGGAGACCGGGTCCGGCTGGCTCGTCCTGACCCACGGCGTCGGCCCGATGCGCCGCTACGCCATCGGCGCGCTGCTGCTCGACCTGGACGAGCCGCACCGCGTCATCGCCGAGCTCCCCGGCACGCTCCTCACCCCCGGTGACGCCGAGCGCGAGGGGTACGTGCCCAACGTCGTGTACTCCTGCGGCGGTCTGCTGCACGCGGACGCCCTCTGGTTGCCGTACGGGGCGAGCGACGCCCGGATCGGATTCGCCCGCGTCACCCTCGCGACCCTTCTGAGGGCGATGCGATCGCCCCCAGAAGGCAGGTGAGCCCCGCACCTCCCGCCCACCTGCCCGCCCTGCCTCGCTGACCGCCCTGCCTTCCCTCCGCCCGCCTTCCCTCCGCTTGCCTTCCCTCCGCTTGCCTGACCGGTCGCCGGTCGACGGTCCTGTGAGAGGGAGCTCCGGCCCCTGCACGACGTCGAGCGAGCTTCTCACCTCAACCATTGACAAAAAATAATTTTACGTACAAGGTTGATTTTGCGATGAGAGACGTCCTGTACCTGGAAAAGATCGAGCAGGCCGAGGCCCTGCTCAAGCCGCAGCGCATCGAGGTGCTGCGGCAACTCGCCGAGCCGCGCTCGTGCACCGAGGTCGCGGCCCTGCTCGACCAGACCCCGCAGCGGGTCTACTACCACGTCAAACGCCTGGTCGAGGCAGGTCTGGTGACCCAGGTGACCGAGCGCAGGGTGCGCGGCATCCACGAGGGCGTCTACCAGGCGAGCGCCCGCTCCTACTGGCTCTCCCCCCGCCTCGTCGGCCGGATCGGCCTGCGCCCGACCGGGAACGAGCTGGGCCTGGGCTACCTGCTGGACCTCATGGAAGAGGTCCAGGCCGATATCGGCGCGCTCGACAGGACCGCACCTGAGCTGCCGTCCGTCGGCGTGTCCGGCGAGATCCGCGTGCTCCCCGAGCGGCGTCAGGAGTTCCTGAACGACCTCCAGGCGGCACTGCAAGACCTTTTCACCCGTTACGGCGGCGCCGAGGGGGACGCCTTCAAGCTCGCCGTCGCCTGCTACCCCAAGGGAGAACCCCATGAGTGAGCCGATGAAGCTGAGCGCGCGGGTGGCCGCACCGCTCAAGGAAGTCCACCACGCCCTGACCGACCCGGGCGAGCTGCGCGTCTGGCTGGCCGAGCACGCCGAGGTCGAGCTGCCGCACCGGTACGAGTTCTGGGGGCGCCACACCCCCGAAGGAGACGCGCCCCACCAGCGCCCGCTGCACGTCGACGACCACACGCTGCGCTTCTCCTGGCTGCTCGGCGGCGAGGAGACGACCGTCGAGATCACCCTGGAGGAGGAGAACGCGGAGTCGACCGTCGTGTCACTGACGCAGACCCACTTCGACCGGGAGACCGCGCTGGCGGAAAGCGGCGTCCTGGGGATGGTGCAGACGTTCTGGTGCCTGTCGATCGCGAACCTGGTCGACCACCTGGAGGGCCGAGAGCTCACACCGAAGGCCGACTTCACCTCCCCGGTCATGCGGGAGCGGCTCGTCGTCGGCGACTCGCCGGAGGCGGTGTTCGACTCGCTCGTCGACTCGGAGAAGTTCAGCCGGTGGTTCGGCTACAAGATCGACATCGAGCCGTACGTCGGCGGGCGGTTCGCGATGGGCGGCTTCGAGGCCGACGGACAGCCCGCGAAGATCGTCGAGCTGGAGCCCGGCCGCGGTCTCACCCTGGAGTGGCCGGGTCTCGGTCTCGTCACCTGGGAGCTGGAGGGCTCGGGCGGCGCGACGCGCCTCACCTTCATGCAGAGCAGCTTCAATGAGAAGAAACCTCCGTACGCCGGGTGGATGGGCTGGCTCAGCGGCCTCGCCGAGCTGCGCCGCTTCCACGAGCTGAGCGACTGGCGCCCGATCTGGCTCGACCCGAGCGCGCCCGAATCCCCGGAAGCGGCGACGATGAGCGGCTGACCGCGCACCCGCGACTCCGGCCCTCTCCGCGTCCGGCGCTCACCAGCACATGACGGCCGCCTGACCGGGGCCCCAGCAGGAGTGGACGCGGACGCGAAGGACGTAGCGGCGGTCCCTGAGCAGGTGGACGCGCAGGGACGCGTTGCGCGGACGGCCTCCGTCGTCGTCACCCGCCAGGTAGCGCAGGTCACCGCCGACCTCCTCGAACAGCACCAGCACCGTGTCGCATTCGCCGAAGACACCGACGGCGTAGTCACGGGTCGCGCGGGGGATGATCGTGAAGTCTCGCTGTTCCCCCGCCCCGGCACCGAGCGGGGCGGAGCGGAACGGCGGCAGTTCGGAGGGCGGCTCGGCGCCCGGAGGCGGATACCAGCGGCGGGCGAACGCGGCGTCGAGTGCGGAGACGGTGCCCGGTGACACGATCCCCGCCCGGTAGCACGGCGGCTCCAGGATGAGCCCCGGGCCGAACCGGTATCCCATCACGGACAGTGGATCCCATACCAGGCCGTTCGCCTCGCTCTCGTCGAGCCTGCGGATGACGTTGTGGAACGTCCGCGACCTGGGCCAGAGGTTCGGCGGTCCCGCGAAGTCCTCGTAGACGGCCTCCTCGTCCCAGAGGATGCCCGAGTACGGGCTCTGGTGCTCGTGGACCATGCCGATGACGTGGCCGATCTGGTGCAGCACGGTGCCCCGGCCCGACGCCCCGGTGAGATCCCAGCCGAAGTTCACCGTGCGGGAGGCGGTCCCGACGCGGAGCGCCTCGCGTCCCACGGCCGACCACGATCCGGCGTCCCACCGGAACCCGATGCGCAGCTCCGCCTCGCTACGGTCGGCGACCTCGGTGAACTTCAATCCGATGCCGAGGTCCTTCCACTCCTGGAAACCTCGGCGCACGGCGTCACGCTGCCCGTCGTCCCCCCGCTCGCCGTCACACCATCCGGCGTCGCCCTGCCCGCCACGGTGCTCGCCACGGTGCCCGCCGTCATGCTTTTCGTCCAGGAAGCAGTAGTGCAGGACCGTACCGTTCAGCCACACCCGCCGCCCCGAGAGCAGGGCCGCGCGTCGTCTCCCCTGTAGCCCCTCCGGCGGCGCGTGGGCGGGGTACGCGGGAAGCGAGCAGTGCCGGACGCGCTCGCCGTCGCCCGCCCTCATCGGCGTTCCCTCGGCGTGCGGGCCCCGGCCCCCGGACGTGAGGAGGAGATCAAGGAAACCGTGTCCACATGCCACGAGACTGGAGACGGAACCCCTGACGCGCATGAGTAGGGGGTACTCAATTCGACGTGTATCACGGACGGGGAACCCGGCTCATACAGCTGTGAGAAACCCACGGTCCCCCTGGCCGTTTACGGCCAGGACTGAGGAACTCGATCTCGTACGGCGAAACCTGGCGGCCGGCCGCCGGGGGGTCGTCGTGACCGGCGCGGCGGGGAGCGGCAAAAGCCGCCTCGCCGCCGAGGCCGTCCCCGAGGCTGTGACCGCCCCTGTGAGCAACCCTGTGAGCAACCCCGTGAGCAACCCCGTGAGCGACCCTGTGACCATCCCTGTGGCCGCCCCCGTCCCCCCTCCTGTTCACGCCCACGCCTCCGTTCGCGCTCCTGTCCACGCACGGATCACCGGAACGCACGACACCCGGAACACCCCGCTCGCCGCCTTCGCATCTCTCCTTTCCCACCCCTCGCTTCTCACGGAGTTCTCCGCCTCTCATGAGGCGGTGCCGCGCCTCACACCCTCCCCGCGTCTCGCGGGACTTCTCT
This sequence comes from Streptosporangium sp. NPDC006930, assembly GCF_040635605.1. Lineage (NCBI taxonomy): Bacteria > Bacillati > Actinomycetota > Actinomycetes > Streptosporangiales > Streptosporangiaceae > Streptosporangium > Streptosporangium sp. NPDC006930. The sequence continues at coordinate 54,194 of NZ_JBEYID010000027.1, forward strand.
GCCCGCCGGACCCCGTCGAGGCGCTGGACGGGGTGCGCGTGCTCGTCGTGGACGACGCCCACCTCCTCGACGACTCCTCGGCCGCGCTCGTCCTCCGCCTCGCGCTCAAGGGGCGTACCCGCCTGCTCGTCACGGTCAGGGAGGGCGTCCCCGTACCGCGGGACGTCTCCCGGCTCTGGGAGGAGGGCCTCCTGCCGCGCATGACACTCGCCCTTCTGGGGGAGAGCGAGTGCGGGGAACTGCTCTCCCGTGCGGTGGGCGGCTACGTGGACGCCCTCACCGTCAGGCGCCTGCATCGGGCGAGCCGTGGCGACCTGCGACTTCTGCGCGAACTGGTCGTCGCCGTCCACGCCGGAGGGGATCTGAGCCACGTGTCGGGCACGTGGACCTGGCGCGGAGTTCCTCCGATGACGGCGCGTGCCAGGGAGTTGGTGGAGGAGACCATCCGCGACGTCGGCGGGGACGAACGGGAGGTACTTGAGCTCATCGCATCAGGCAGGCCGCTGAAACTTGTCACACCCGGCGCCGGGGTGACCTGCGGCGTCCTCGAACGCCTGCGGGCGAGAGGGCTGGTCACCGTGAACGACCGGTTCTCGATACGGCTCGTCCACCCGCTGCACGGCCCGGTGCTCCGAGCCGCCGCGGAACGCCGCGTGGCAAGCGACCCGTCCGGCGCGCGACGGCTCCTTCCCACCTCGGCCACGACGCTGGAGGCCGAGTGCGAGGAGCTGGCCGTACGCGCGTACTCGGGAAGACTCTCGGGGATACCCCGGGGCGCCGGCGAGCGGATGGCCGAGGACGACACCGGCTGGGACGAGCCCGCGATGCCGGAGTTCTGCGCGCGGCGGGCCCGCGTCGCCCGCCTTCGCGGGGAGACCCGCGAGACCATCGCCTGGAGCCGCGAAGGGCTGCGCCGCTCCCCCCACCACCGCGCCTGCCTGGCCGAACTCGCGCACGCCTCCGCCTACATCGGCGACCTGACGACGGCGCGGCAGGCCCTGTCGCGCGGTCCGGCCCCCCGAGGAGACGCGCGGACGCGCATGAGCGGAGACGCGCGGACCGGCATGGGTGAAGACGTGCGGACCGGCATCGGCGGATACGTGCGGACACGTATGTGGCTCGCCACCGAGCGGGCACGGACCTGGACACTCGCCGCCGAGGGAGACCTCGACGGTGCCCTGCGGTCGGCGCTGCGCGCCGCCGGGGACGACCCGCTCGAAGACGACATGTTCGCCCTGCACGACGTGGCTCGACTCGGCACACCCGAACTGGTCGTCGACCGGCTCGCGGACCTCGCCGACCGTGCCGAGGGAGACCTCGCCCCCCTGCTGGCGCAGCACGCCCGCGCTCTCGCCGGGCGTGACGGGGAGGCGCTGGACAAGGTGGCGCGGGGTCTCGCCGATCTCGGACTGGCACTGTACGCGGCGGAGGCGTTCGCGCACGCGGCCCTCGTCCACGACGACCGGCGCGCCTCACAGTCCTCCAGGAACCGGGCCGCCGCGCTGGCGGGAACGTGCCAGGGGGCGCGCAGCTCCGCCCTGGTCAACCTCGCGCTGCCGAAGCTGACCGCACGCCAGCGGCAGATCGTGAGCCTCGCCGCGGCGGGCCTGACCAACCGGCAGATCGCCGAGCAGCTCACGGTGTCGATCCGTACGGTGGCCAACCACCTGTGCGACGCCTACGCGCGGCTCGGCAGCAGCGACCGCGCCGACCTGGGAAGGCTCTTCACCGTTGGCTGACGCGGAGCCCGCCCGGCCGGGACCTTCAGGCCGCGCCGATGGCGGAGAAGGACCAGCCGGTCGCCCGGTTGAGCGCGTCGCCGGGCATCGCGAGCCGCGCGTCGCGCAGGGCCTCGGCCATGCTCAGGCCGCGCCGCAACCCCTCGTGCAGGGCGAGCATCAGCGGCACCACGGCCTCGTCGTCGACGGGCACCGAGCTCGCCACGATCCCGGCCGTGCCCAGCGGCAGCAGCGCCGTGGCGAGGCCGAGCAACTCGTTCGCGCCGACCGGCTGCAGCCTGCCGGAGTCGCAGCTGGACAGGACGATCCGGTACGGGGCGCTGTGCAGCCGTTCGAAGTCGTGCACCGTGAGCGGGCCGTCGTCCATCCGCAGGGAGGAGAACATCGGGCTGTCGGAGCGGAAGGTGCCGTGCGCGGCGATGTGGGCGAGCCTGCTGCCGTCGAGCGCCGTGAGCACGGCGGGGGCGAGCGCGGTGCCCTCCTCCAGCACGGTCGCCTCCCCGTAGCGCGCGGCCAGGAGCGGGACCTCGGCGCCGCCCGTCGCGAGCCCCGGCCCCCTCACCAGCACGACCCGCTCCCTGGACGGCGACGGCTCGATCCGCCGGGCGCGGAGCCAGGCGCTCGCGGACGGCGAGACGCTCAGCACCCGCTCGCCCAGCGCCGGCAGCAGCGCCCAGGGGACGCCGTGCAGCCTGCCAGGCGGTACGACGACCACGGGGCCGTCCCCGAGGTGGCGTACGGCGGGGCCGAGCAGCGACTCCTGGAGGCGGCGCCCGCCCGCTTCGAGGACGGTCAGCCTGTCCTGCGAGCCCCCGTACGCGATAGAGCCCCCGTACGCGATCCGTCCGAGACCGGCACGGGCGTGGTCGGCGTCGATCGCCGCGTCGGCGAGTCGTCCCGCGGCGAACCTGCGCACCCGGCCCCGGCCGCAGAGCAGGACGTACAGCTCGCCGTCGACGGCGACGATCTCGATCAGCCATCCGTCACCGAGCCCGTCGAGCAGCGGACCCGCGTCGAAGCGGTGCCCGTCGAAGCCGCCCGTGCTGCGGGTGCGGAGCGTCCGGGCGCGGATCTCCTTCTCCAGTCTCCGCTGTTCGCGTTCCAGCGCGGGGGCCGGCACGCCCCCCGGTCTCGCCGTGTCGATCCGGCTGCTGATCTCGCGGAAGGCCGTCACGTCGCGCAGCAGCTCGGGGTCGTCGGGGGGACGGGTGGGCGGGACCGCGAGCACGGTGGCGCGCCAGCGTTCGCTCCAGTCGAGGAAGCGGCGGGGGCCGCCCCGCGCGAGGGTCGCCCGCTGCGCGAGTACGGCCAGCTCCGCCCCCTGCGCGCTCGCCCGCGCCCGCAGTTCCGAGGCGCCCAGGGTCATCCTGTGTTCGTCCAGCAGGTCGAGCCCTCGGCGGCAGGCGTCCAGCACACCGCGCGTACGTTCCGCCGCGGCGGCTCTGAGCGCCTGGGCCACCCAGCCGTCCACCCGGGCGAAGGCGGGCCCGCGCCCTCGGGTCTTGGCGGCGGCGGCGAGGTGCCGTTCGGCGTCGGCCTCCCAGCCGAGGGCGAGGGCGGTGCGTCCGGCGAGCAGCGAGGCCTGGACCGCCTCGGGGGAACGCAGCTCCGCCAGCCGCAGGGCGACCTCGGCGGCGTCGCGTACCGAGCGGCCAGAGACCTTTCCCGCCGCGAACCTGGCCTGGACGAGCACGAGCCGGGCGTGGGCCTGCCACCAGTCGCGGCGCTGGCTGGAGAACAGCCGGATGGCCGCGCTCGCGCGGGCGATCGCCGCGTGCGGCTCGCCCGCCGCGATCGCGGCCCGCGCGGCGACGAGGAGGAGTTCGGCGCTGCGGGTCGTCTGGCCTCCCATCCGGTTCAGCTCCTCGGTGGCGGTGTCGGCCTCCTCCAGCGCCTCGCGGGCCAGCCCCGCCGCCAGCAGCACCCCGCACCGGCGGATGTGCAGGACGAACATGGGCGTGCCGAGGGCCTCGTAGCGGCGCGCGGCCTCGTCGAAGAGACGCAGCGCCGCCGGCAGGTCGCCGGACCTGAACGCCGCCAGCCCTCGGCTCTCCACGGCGTCGGCCTTGTCGTGCTCCTGGTCGGTGGTCTCCCACAGCCGCTCGGCGGCGACGAAGTCGGCCTCGGCCCGCTCGACGGATCCCATCGCCAGGTGGACGGTCGCCCTGAGCGTGAGCGCCCGCGCGGTCCAGATCGTGTCCTGTGCTCTGCGCAGGGCGGGAATGGCCCTTCGCAGGTCGTCGAGCGCCTCGCGGTGCCCACCGAGAACCCACCAGACGTAGCCCCGGCGGAACAGCACGCGGGCGCCGGTGATCCCGCTTCCCCTCTCGACGGCCGTCTCCAGCGCCGCCAGCCCCTGTCTGGTACGGCCCGCGTGGATGAGGGCGGCTCCCAGGGTGGCGAGCACGTCCGCCTCACGGTTGGAGGACCCCGATCTGGCGGCGAGGGCGCGCGCCTTCCTCAGGTGGCCGATCGCCGCCGTGAGGTCGCCGAAGTCGCGTTGCCAGATGCCGATCACCTGGTGGGCGACGGAGGCGTCGTGCGGGGAGGGGGAGTCGGAGAGCACGGCCCGCGCTCCGGCCAGCGCGTCCGCCGGACGGGCGAACACCAGGGGCAGCAGATCGAGAGGGTCTCCCGCGGGCCGCGGGATCCGCGAGCTTCCCCCGGTCACGGATCGATGTTAGACGTGGTGTGTTCAGGGCGTCCATGCCGCGGAGCCCTCCCCGAGAACACCCCCCGTCCGGCTCCGGACTCCCCCCTCCGTATCGGGCAATTCGTTCGTCCGTGCCGGGTGACTCCCCCGGTTCGTATCGAGTGGATCGCTCGGAAGGTGTATCAGTGAGACATCCGGTGGCTCTTAACCCATGGCGACGTCAGGACATCTGCGAAACAGGATGGCGAATATGGCACCAGACAGGTTCCGGGAGCAGTTCGACCAGATCCAGGACGCCATGGGAGAGGTGGTGCTCGCGGCGGGTTTCGAGGGGTCACAGCCCATGTTCCTCTACGAGAAGGGCTACGTCCTCGCCCGTGTGGAGGACGCCGACGAGGTCGCCTCGACGGTCAGGGACGCGTTCGCCAGGGATCGCGGCGACCGGGACGCGGACGTGCGGGTGGAGCGGGAGGAGAGTCCCGGCGGTGTGCTCAGGATCCGGGTCGGGGAGCCCGACAGGAGGGAGCGCTTCGGCGACCGGGACGTGTCGGACGCGTTGAAGGCCGTCGAGGGCCTGGAGCGCGAGAACAGGCGCCGCATGGTGTCCAGGAACCACATCGTCTCCATCGCGGTGAACTGCTGCCCCGGCGACGAACCGGTGCCGATCTCCCGGTGCGAGTCGCCCAACCCGGCGGTGGCCGAACTCGCCGACGAGGAGGGCGCGCCGGTGTCCGTCCTGGTGGTCGACACCGGACTGGTGGAGAACTACCGGTCGCACCCGTGGATGCACCGCGTCGTGGGCGAGGGCAAGGAGATCGAGCTCGACCACGAGGGCATCCTCAAGCAGTACGTCGGGCACGGCACCTTCATCGCCGGGCTGGTCAGCGCCGTCGCACCCAACACCGACGTCACGGTGCACGCGACGCTCGTCAACGCGGGCGCGATCAGCGAGAAGGAGCTGGGCGACAGGCTGCTCGGGGGGATGCTGCCCGAGGGGAGGTGGCCCGACATCGTCAACCTGTCGGCGGGGACGCCGAGCGCCGACGCGCAAGCGCTCCTGGGGCTCGAACGCTTCATGGACACGCTGACCGGTCACCCCGAGACGCTGCTCGTGGCGGCCGCGGGCAACAACGGCAACGACGTGAGGTTCTGGCCCGCGGCCTACGCCGACCACCCCGACTACGCCGGTGCCGTCGTGTCGGTGGGCGCCCTGAGGAAGGACGGCGCGGCCCGCGCCTGCTTCAGCAATCACGGGCCGTGGGTGACGACGTACGCGCCCGGAGAGCGTCTGGTGAGCGCCTTCACCGCGGTGGACCCCACTCCCGCGGCGTACGACTACCAGCACTCCACCTTCCCCTCCTGCAGGTACGGCCACCTGTACGACTGCACCTGCCAGTTTCCCCCGCACCGGGGCGAGCTCACCGAGAAGATGGCGTCGTCGCCGAAGGCCATCCGCGAGCGCGTCGAGTTCGACGGCCTGGCGGAGTGGAGCGGCACCTCCTTCTCCGCGCCCCTCGTGGTCGCCATGATCGCCAATTACATGGCGCGGAACCCGGGGGTCGGCTCCCGGGAGGCCGCCGGAAGGCTTCTGGACGAAATCCCCGTCGGCAGGCTGTCCGGCATCACCACCCCGGCCCTCGTTCCCGCCACCTGGACGCCACGGAGCGTACAAAGTGTCCCGGCCACGCCCTGAAAACCAGTGCGGGCGGATCGGTCCTCCGACGTACGATGACAGTCCAGAAAGCAAGGGGACGTCACCGTGGATCGAGACTCGATCGGCATCCTCTTCCGCGCCGCGGTGGACTCAGACGACGCCGCCGCGTGGAAATCCCTGGTGGAGGGCCTCAGCCCGCTTGTGTGGTCCGTCGTGCGCGCTCACGGACTGAGGGACGCGGACGCGCAGGAGGTCTACCAGACGACCTGGTTCCGGCTCGCCCAGAATCTCACCCGGATCCGCGAACCGGACAAGGTCGGCGCGTGGCTGGCCAGCACGGCGCGCAACGAGTGCGTCAAGGTGATCAGGGCCGCCCGGCGGGTCTCCCCGAGCGACGACCAGGAGACGTTCGATCGCGTCGCCGACGACCGTACGCCGGAGCAGGCATTGATCGACTCCGAGGACGCCACCCGGGAGCGGGAACGGGCGCGGGCGGCCTGGCAATCCTTCCAGGAGCTCGGTGAGAGCTGCCAGCGGTTGCTGCGGCTGCTCACGGCCTCTCCGCCGTTCAGCTACCAGGAGGTGTCGGCGACGCTCGGCATCGCCGTCGGGAGCGTCGGGCCGATCAGGCAGCGCTGCCTGCGACGGCTGCGCGTCCTTCTGGGCAGGAGGGGTTTCCGGTGAACCTCCTGGGCGGACGGGATCTCCGCGTGGATCTCCTCGGGTGCGCTTTCCGCGCGGACCTCCTCAGGTGTGCTTTCCAGGTGAATCTCCTGGCGGACGGAGTTTCCGGGTGGACCTCCTCGGCAGGCGGGGTTTCCGGGTGGACCTCCCTGGCGGATGGGGTTTCCGATGAGTGACGACGAGCTGGAGGCGGAGCTGCGCCGCGCCATCGAGCTGTTCGACCCCGTTCCCTCGCATCTCCTGCAGATCGCGGTCGAGGCCTACACGCTGCGCACGCTCGACGCCGAGCTGGCCGAGCTGGTCTTCGACTCCCTGGGCGGATCCTCGCGGGTGCGGGGGGAGCGGCAGCCGCGCATGCTCACCTTTCAGGGCGCGGGGCTCACCGTCGACCTGGAGATCACCGTGACCGCCGTCGGCGGCCGGGTGGTGGGCCAGCTGATGCCGCCGCGTCCCCTTGAGGTCGAGGTCCTTGGAGGTCGTCCGGTCACGCTGACGGCCGACGACCTGGGCAGGTTCATCTACGACGACGTTCCCGCCGGGCCGTTCAGCCTCCGCTGCCGTCTCGGCGACGCGACGGTCGTCACCGAGTGGATCACCGTCTGACGGAGGCTCACCCGCTGGGTGGCGAGGCGAGGTTCCCCGCGTACGCCCGTCCGCGCCACCGCCGCCTTCGCGGTGCCGGTCCCCGGGTTTCGGTGCCCGGGTGCGGGTAATCGACCTGGTAGTCGAAGGGGGACCCATGAACGACCGCCGGACCGTGCCCGAGCTGATGAGCGAGAACGATGTCGTGGACCTGCTGGTGCGCCAGCACGCGATGATCAGAAATCTGTTCGACGAGGTCGAGGAGGCTCCCGCCGGGGCGCGGCGGGCCGAGGCCTTCCATCGTCTCGTACGGATGCTCGCCGTGCACGAGACCGCCGAAGAGGAGATCGTGCACCCCTACGCGCGCCTCAAGATCAAGAACGGGGGTGAGGTGGTCGACGAGCGCCTCGCGGAGGAGAGGGAGGCGAAGCAGTTACTCGTCGACCTGGAGAAGCTGGGTCCCGGGGACCCCGAGTTCTCCGCGCGTCTCCAGGTGTTGCGTGCGGCGGTGCTCGCCCACGCCCACGCCGAGGAGAGCCACGAGTTCGCCCAGCTGCGCGCCCGCACGAGCGTGGCCGAGCGCCGGGCCATGGCGGCCGGGGTGAAGGCGGCCGAGGCTCTGGCACCGACCCATCCGCATCCCGGTACGGAGTCGATGATGATGAACCTGCTGTTCGGGCCGCCTCTCGCGATCGTGGACCGGACCCGCGACGTGATCCGCCAGGCCATGCGCGGCTCGGGCGGCTGAGCGGGGGCGGTCACAACCTCGGTGCCGCGCCCGCCTTTCGCGACGGGAGTGCTCACGTCCTCGGCGCGGCACCCGCCTCTCACGGCGAGAGTGGTCACAACCTCGGCGCCACGCCCACCTCTCGCGACAGGGGCGGTCACAACTTCGCCGCCGCGCCCACCTCTCGCAGCGACGAGGCACCGCGACGCCAGCGGCTCATGACGTGCTCGGCGAAGAGCCGATCCAGGGTGAGGGCGCAGGCCGCTCCGTACAGGACGTCACCGACCCGTGTGGGGTGCCGCGTCACGAACTCGCCGCACATGTCGTGCGCGGCGGCCTGTTCGTGGACGGCGCCGGCGCGTGCGTGCTCGTCGTAGAAACGCCTCGCCGCCTCGTCGCCTCCCAGCCTGCCCAGTCCGGTGGAGTGGCGACGGTTGGAGATCGAGGAGATCGTCTCGAACGCCGCCAGGTGGCCGAGCAGCGCCCCGAGATGACGTCGGTGAAGACCGAACAGCGACATGGTGTTGGAGATCGCCAGCGTGATCGCCGGGACCCGGTCGAGGTAGGCGCCGTAGGAGTCGTCCAGGCCCAGGCCGCGCATGGTGGCCCGAAACAGCTCCGAGCGCGTCCGCCCCGCGCTCCCCCCGCCGTACTCGTCCGCCTGGATCTCCATCGGCGCCGCCTTGGGGCGGCTCCCTCGCCGGGGGATCGCCCAGGTGTGCGGGTCGGCCTCCCTGAGGTGGTGGATCGACCGGTGCGCGACGAACTCGCGGAACTGCTCCAGGTCGGCCTGGCCCTGGAGGAACCCCGCGAGGTCGGACCCGTCGACGGCCGCGACCACGAGTTCGGCGAGGGCCTGGCGGGCCTGCTCGGGCCGCGAGGCGGGTGGGTACGGTATCGCCCGCGCCAGTCCCTCCTCGAATCGCGCCTCCAGGATCTCCCGCACTTCCAGGAGGGAAGGGCTCCACTCCCACCGGTCGTCCACCCCCTCGAAGCCCCGGTAGTGCAGCTCGTAACAGACGAAGAGCGCCAGTTGCACGTCCTCGTCCATGAGGACGGGGCCCGCGAACCGGGCGGGGAACGACAGGAGTGGGAGCGAGAGGAGGCCGAAGCGGTGCGGTGGTCGTACCAGCCGCTCGAAGAGCATGGAGGTGATCGGACCCCGCACGGCGGGCAGCGCCGGAGCCCTGCCGGGGAGTGGATCCTTCACCGCGATGCCGTCGTCGTGGACCTCGGCGATGCGCCGCCCGTTGTGAGCGGACGCGTCGAACTCACGCGCCATGCGTCCCCCGTTCGATACCCGGAGCGATCCGCTGCCCGACCCGGAGCCGGCGAAACGCCGCCAAGATCATTCTTTCCCCCCGATGAGCTGCGGAAACAGCGAAATACTCAGCTATTCCGTAGCCCTGAGGTACTCCTGCCGCCAGGAGGTCCGCCGAAGACGAGCAGCGGATCGAGCGGGCGGCACCCGGCGGGGCCGCCGGTTCCGTACCGATCGGCGGAGGCGGTCAGGGTGTTCCGCGCGAAGCCCCGCCCGTAGGGGCGGTGCGACGTCTTCGGCCGTTTCCGGCGGCGGAGAGGAAGTGATGATCCTCACCGAGAACCGGTGAAAACGCCGGTGAGAACATGGTGTCCCGGCGCGTGGGAACGGTGGAAGCGTCGGTCTATCGGTACGGGAAGGTACGGTCGGCTCATGTCCGAGCGCAGCATGCCGCATGACCTCGCCGCCTGGGCGTGCCCCCACGGGCAGGACGCTCGCCGGGGTTGCACGACCTGCTACGAGGAGTCCATCGATCCCGACACCTCGAATCCCTTCTGGGAGGTCGCCGCGTGGTTCACCACCTCACGGCCGCTCCCGATCAAAACGCTCCAGGACGCGCATCATCACGACCGCCATTTCGCCCTCGACCAGCCGTCCACTCCCCTGGTCTACCTCCTGACCGGCCGTGCCCGTGCGAGCGACAGCGTGCAGGCGATCGCGGGCGTCGTCGGCTTCCTGATGTACAACCGGCACGTGGTGTCCGACTTCACCGTGACCGAGACCCGTGCCACCCGACGCTCTCCCGGCACTCCCAGCGCGCCCAACGCGACCCGCCAGACCGACAAGTGGCTCCAGGACCGGCGCCGCCCCGACGGGCGCGCACCGTGAAAGCCCTCCCGCCGCGCTGCGGATGAGCGCATCGCGGATGAACGCGCCGCAGATGAACGCGCCGCGGATGAGCGGGGCCACAAACGGGCAGGGCCGCGGATGGGCGGGGCTGCGGATGGGCAGGGCTGCGGGAATCCCGCCGCACCACCGATGACAGGCCGGTCCTCTCGATCCTCCGCCGCGGCGTGCCGCCGAGGATGACAAGGTACGGCGACAGTCCCTAAGCTCGACAACACCATTGTCGGAACGTCGAGGCCGGGAGGCGAACGTGGCGGCCGACCCTCCGGGCTTCGAGCTCCCCCTCCGGCTCTTTCTCGGCTTCCGGGTGCTCATCGACGAACTCCACGCGGAGCTCGCCCGCCAGGGGCATCCCGACATGCGGCCGATGCACGGCTTCGTTCTGCAGGCGATCGGCCCCGAGGGCACCACGGCGGTGGAACTCGGCCGACGGCTCGGCGTCTCCAAGCAGGCGGCGGGCAAGACGGTCGACACCCTGGAGCAGTTGGGCTACGTCGAGCGCGGCTCCGACCCCGGCGACGCCCGCCGCAAGATCGTACGGCTCACCGAGCGGGGCGTCGACAGCCTCGTCCGGTCGGCGCGCATCTTCGAGGACCTGCGTGCGAGCTGGGCGAGGACCATCGGCGAGGACCGGCTGCGCGCCCTGGAGTCCGACCTGCGCGCCGTGACCCCGGAGGAGGTCTTCCGCCTCGACGTCCCCGGCTGGTTCGGCGGCCACTGAACGTTCCGGGAGCGACGGGCGACGGGACCGCGAAAGGCCGGTTCCAGAGAGGCGAATGCTCTCGGACGATGCTTTCGGGAATGCCGAACACGCGCGGACACCGGTTCAAGGCATGTCGAAACAGACGCGGACGCCGATTCAAGTGACATCGAAACAGGCGCGGACGCCGGTTCAGGGGTTGTCGAAACAGACGCGGACGGTGGTCCCGCCCTGCTCGGTGTGGACGCGGACCAGGTCTCCGAGGAGGTTGGTCACGAGCAGTCCCCGCGAGCCCCGCTGCCGGGAGTCGGCCGGGCGGCGTCCCGCGAGTGGATCGACGATGTGGCCCGAGTCGCTGACGTCGAGCACGATCCGGCGGTCTTCCGTCCAGATCCGCAGGACCCCGGAACCGCCTCCGTGTTCGATGCTGTTGGCGGCCAGCTCACTGGCGATCAGCCGCAGGTCCTCCAGGCGCACCCCCGACAGGCCCGCCCGCTCGGCGTACCGGACGGCGAAGGCGCGCACCCGCCACAGGTCCTCGCCGCCGAAGGGGAGAACGTCGGCGTCCTTCGGTTCGGGCAACGGCCCGCCGCACTTACGGATGACGCGTTCCGGCGCGTAACCGGCGCTGGTGCGTGTCCCCGAGCCGTCCGTGAGAACGGGATGGGCCGCCTCGGCGAGCTCGATGATCTCGGCGTCCAGCCCGTCCAGGTCGTACGGGCACAGGATGACGGCGTCCCGTCCCAAAAAGGCGAGGTTGATCAGCGCCTCGTGCAGCAGGCACGCGTCGTGCTCCGACCGCGGCCGGTCCGGCCAGACAGGTTCGCCGACGATACGGACCCTGCGGCCTGGGTGGAGGTCGGCGAAGGCCCACAGGACGGCGGGGATGATGCGCCCGGGGTTGCGGCCGACCTCCTCCATGTCGAGGAAGTGCACCTCGTCGGCCGCCGCGCCCAGCTCCGCCTGGATGAGTTTCAGGTTCTGTCCCGGCACGGCGACCGCGACCGGCTCTCCGGCCTCGACGCCCTCGCGGACGAAGGGCACCGTACCGTCCAGATACTGCCGGAAGCCCCGGTAGAACAGTGCCGGATGGGCGAACAGCTCCACCTCGGTGGTCGTCGGCGCGTTCACGGCGTCTCCATTTCGATCGGGGAGGGTTCAGAGGCTTCCTGTTGCTTTGCACCTCCGGCTTCCTGCCGATTCGTCATCCTCCCAGTCGTGACGGTCTGAGCGGGTTGTGGCCGACCTCCAGCAGCGCCCGTCGCCGGTCGTCGTCGTCCTCGTCGACCGTCCCCTCGGCCAGCGTGTCCTCGACGCGGTCGACGGCCTTTCGCATCGTCTCGATGTCGTCGGTGGTCAGGTCGGCCTTCCGCTTGCCGAGAACCTGGAGCACCTGACGCCCGAGCGGCGGCATGGCCGCCTCGGGGCTTACGGCGACGGCCGCGTCCTGCGACGCCGAGGCCGACGCGAGCAGGAAGGCCCTCAGTTCCTCCGATGTCATGTTCACGACCTCGTGGAACTCCTGCCACACCAGGTCGAGGATCAGATCCGACTCTTCGGCCACCGTGCTCTCCTCTCATGCCGGGCCGGTAAGGCCACGCCCCGGACACGAACCGGTCACCGGCGCGGATCGGACCTCCCACGGGTGGAGGCGCGCGGTGACGGGCGCACGGCCCGCCCTACCCCGGCTTCCATCCCGTTAACACGCGGACCGGGGTACGGGCGGGAAAAGAGCCCTGATGATCAAGTAGGCCGAGCCTCTCGGGCGGCGGTGTTCCCGGCCGTTCCTGGAAAGCCCTGGACGGCCGGGCAAGCCCTCCTCAGGCGGGGTTGTCCACCGTGAAGTGCACTCCCGAGAAGCGGCTCCGCCACTGGGTGACCTCCGGTGCCACGGTTCCCGGGTCGACGTTCTCGTCCAGGCCCCGGGCGATGAACGACGCCAGCTCCGGCATGTCCGCCTCGGTCATCCCGAGTCTGACGATCTCCGGCGTACCGATGCGCAGGCCGTTCACGTCCCCCTCGACCGCCTCCGTCGGCAGGCCGATGCCGCAGGCGAGAAGGTTCGCCTCGCGCAGCCGCCGGGCGGCCCGCTGGCCGCCGCCGTAGCGGTGGGCGAGGACGGCGAACTGGTGGGAGCGGGTGCACCCGCGCTCGGCGGCGAAGACCGGGACCCCGAGGGCGAGCAGTTCGTCGGCGAGCCTTCGCGCGGTCGCGACCATCGCCTGCGCGTAGGCGGGGCCCGCGGCCTTCCAGTCGAGCATCGTCATGGCGAGTGCCGCGGTCTTTCCCGCGTCGAAGTTCGCGGTGAGCCCGGGGTAGGCGATCGCGTCGAGCCGCTGGGCCAGCTCGGCGTCGTCGGTCACGATGAGCCCGCCCGCGGGACCGCCCAGGCTCTTGTACGTGCTCATGGTGATCAGGTGGGCGCCCTCTTCGAGCGGCTGCGGCCAGGTCTTTCCCGCGATCATCCCGCACAGGTGGGCGGCGTCGAAGAGCACGCGGGCACCGACCGAGTCGGCGATCTCGCGGATGCGCGCCACGGGGTGGTGGAACAGGTTGAGGCTGCCGCCGATGGTGATCAGCTTCGGCCGTACCCGTACGGCGAGCTCGCGCAGGGCGTCGACGTCCACCGTGTAGCCGTCGGACGTGACGGGGGCGGGAACGGTCTTCAGCCCGTACAGGCCGGCCGCGCCGGGCTGGTGGTGGGTGACGTGGCCGCCGATGCTCGCGGGTGGGGCGATGATCGTGTCGCCGGGTTCGCAGACAGCCATGAACGTGTAGAGGTTCGCGAGCGCTCCGGAGCCGACGCGCACCTCGGCATAGCCCGCGCCGAAGACCTCCGCGGCCAGCTCGGCGGCGACGATCTCGATCTGTTCGATCGCCTCCAGGCCCATCTCGTACTTGTCGCCCGGGTATCCCAGCGACGCCCGCGACCCGAGGTTGGCCGAGAGCAGGGCCTCGGCCCTCGGGTTCATGATGTTCGTCGCCGGGTTGAGGTTGATCGACTCGACGTCGTGGATGCGGTGGTTCTCGGCCACCAGCCGTTCGATCTCACTCTGGACCGAGGAGGCCGTCTGGTCCGTCACGGCCTTCAGGACGGACTGGACGCGATCCTCGGTGGTGGCGGGCACCCACGGGCGGTGGGCGAGGGCACGGGGCATCGGGTGTTCTCCTGGTCGACAGGCAGACGGCTGTCGCGGTGACGTCAGAATGTCTGCCAGACGACGTTAAAACGCAGACGACGACCAGCGCATCGGGTGAAAGACGGGCTTTCTAGCTGCTTTTTCCTACATTTGCCGGAAAAATACAGCCAACTTCTGCAGAAAAGATCACTTCTTTCACACGGGCCCCATCCCGCACCCCCGTATCCTCGAACCGGCACCCCACAGGCCCGGGCGACCACATCGCACCGAAGCCTCACACCGAACCCTTCGCACCGACGCCCCGTCACCCCGAACGAGCCGCACCGAAACCCCGCCACCTCGAACGAGTGCACGCCGAAATCCCACGGCCGGACCACCTCGAACGGGTCGCGCCGGAGCCTCACGGCCGGACCGCTTTAAATGAGTGAGCGACTCACTCATTCATTCGCTAGGATGCCGACGTGATCTCGACCTCCCAGCGCGCCGCACCCCTCCCCCCCGACGAGCGGCGCGCGGCGCTCATCGCGTCCACCCTGTCGCTCGTGCTCGCCGAGGGTCCGGACGTGAGCACCCGGCGGATCGCGCAGGCGGCGGGCGTGGCCGAGGGGACGATCTTCCGGGTCTTCGCCACCAAGGACGAGCTCGTGAGCGTGGCGATCGCGAGCGCCTTCGACTCCTCCTCGCTGCTTGGCGAGCTGAAGACGATCGACCGTGCGGCCCCTCTGGACGTCCGGCTCGTCTCGGCGGTCGAGATCCTGCAGCGACGCACCGCGCGCATCTTCCGTCTGGTGGACGCGATAGGGATGAAGGCCATCGAGGCCGGTCACGAACACCGAAATCTCTCCGAGGAGAGCACCCTGATCAGGGAGGCGCTCACCGGCCTGATCGAACCCGCCGGGGAACGGCTGCGGTGCGAACCGAACGAGGCCGCCCGCCGACTGCAGTTGCTGGTCATCGCGTGCACCCACCCCCGGCTCGTCGAAAGCGATCCGCTGGCCGCCTCGGAGATCGTCTCCATGTTGCTCGACGGGATACGCCTCACCGCCGCTCCCCCGGAATCGCTCCCCTGACCTCCTGCCCCACCCTCCGGAACCGCTTTCCCGACATCGTCCTCGGCGTCCTCGGCGCCTCCGGCGGCCCCAGCCCCCCGACCTCGGCGATCCCGACCCTGGTGGTCCCGACGAGCCGGGGCCGCGACCTCCCGACTTTCCGTCCTTCCGTTCTTTCCTCCTGCCTCGACGTCCTCCTCGGCTTGACCTCAACCGAGCTTCACCTCGCAGGCTGATCCTCACCATTCCCTTGAAGGAGATCCCCATGATCCCGGTTACCGGGGCGACGGGCACGACCGGCCGACGGCCGGATCCCCGGCATGACGCTCCTCGCCCGGCCACCCCGCGCGAGGAGCCCTCATGTTGATCCGGCTACTCCGCACGTACCTGCGCCCCTACTCGTGGGCGCTGACAGCCGTGGTGGTTCTGCAACTGGTCGGCACCATCGCCTCGCTGTACCTGCCCAGCCTGAACGCCGACATCATCGACCAGGGCGTCGCCACCGGCGACACCGGCTACATCCTGTTCGCCGGTGGCTGGATGCTGCTCGTCTCCCTCGTGCAGGTCGCCTGCTCGATCGCGGCGGTCTACTACGGTTCCCTCACGGCCACGGGGTTCGGGCGGGACGTCCGCTCGGCCGTCTTCCACCAGGTCGGCGGGTTCTCCGCCAGGGAGGTCTCCCGGTTCGGAGCCCCCTCGCTGATCACCCGCGGCACCAACGACGTGCAGCAGGTCCAGATGCTCGTCCTGATGACCTGCACGATGCTGGTCGCCGCGCCGATCATGGGCATCGGTGGCATCGTCATGGCCCTGCGCCAGGACCTCGGCCTGTCCTGGCTCATGCTGGTCTGCGTCCCCGTGCTGCTGGTGTCGATCGGCCTGATCACCGTCCGCATGTTCCCTCAGTTCCGCGCGATGCAGGACCGCATCGACCAGGTCAACCGGGTGCTGCGCGAGCAGCTCACCGGCATCCGTGTGGTGCGCGCCTTCGTCCGCGAGCGCGAGGAGACCCGCAGGTTCGCGGACGCCAACGCCGCGCTGACCGAGACGTCGCTGCGCGTCGGGCGACTGACCGCGCTCATCTTCCCCACCATCATGCTGATCCTCAACATCTCCAGCGTCGCCGTGATGTGGTTCGGCGCCGCACGGGTGGACAGCGGGGAGATACAGGTCGGCGCCCTCACCGCGTTCCTCATGTACCTGGTCCAGATTCTCATGTCGATGATGATGGCGACCTTCATCTCGATGATGATCCCGCGCGCCTCGGTCTGCGCCGACCGCATCGTCGAGGTGCTCGACACCGACTCGTCGGTGACACCGCCCAGCGACCCCGTACGGCAGGTGAGCGGGCGTGCCGAGCTGGAGATGCGTGACGTCGAGTTCCGCTATCCGGGTGCGGAGGCGCCGGTACTGTCCGGTGTCTCCTTCCGCGTGAGCGCGGGACAGACCACCGCCGTCATCGGCAGTACGGGCTCCGGCAAGACGACGCTGATCTCCCTGATACCCCGGCTGTTCGACGCCACCTCCGGCACGGTGTCGGTCGACGGCGTCGACATCCGCGACCTGGACCCCCAGACGCTCTGGACGCGCATCGGCCTGGTGCCGCAGAAGCCGTACCTTTTCAGCGGCACCGTCGCGAGCAACCTGCGCTACGGCGACCCGGACGCGAGCGACGCGGAACTGTGGGAGGCGCTGGAGGTCGCCCAGGCCCGCGACTTCGTCGAGGCGATGCCGGAGGGCCTGGAGGCGCCCATCACGCAGGGCGGCACGAACGTGTCCGGCGGGCAGCGGCAGCGGCTCGCCATCGCCAGGGCGCTGGTCAGCAAGCCCGAGATCTATCTGTTCGACGACTCGTTCTCGGCTCTCGACCTCGCCACCGACGCGCGGCTGCGCGCGGCCCTGCGCCCGCACACCGCCGAGGCCGCCGTCGTCATCGTCGGCCAGCGGGTCTCCACCATCGCCGACGCCGACCAGATCATCGTGCTGGACGACGGCGTGGTCGTCGGCCTGGGGACTCATGACGAGTTGCTCGAGTCCTGCCCCACGTACCTGGAGATCGTCGAATCCCAACTGGCCTCGGAGGCCGCAGCATGAGCAACCGGCCCATGACGACCACGCGACCGCGTCCCCCGGTGTCCGGCGGCCCCTTCGGGCGCGGCCCCTTCGGGGGGACCGCCGGGATACCCGCGGAGAAATCGATGACCTTCGGGCCGTCGGCACGCCGACTGGCACGGCGCCTGGCCCCCGACCGCCCGAAGCTGCTGGTCGTGATCGCCCTCGCCGTGACCAGCGTGGTGCTGAACGTTCTCGGCCCGAAGATCCTCGGCCGCGCGACCGACCTGATCTTCACCGGGGTGATCGGCAGGCAGCTGCCCGCCGGCACGACCCGGGAGGAGGCGATCGCCGCCGCCCGCGCCGCGGGCAACGACAACTTCGCCGGCCTGCTCTCGGGAATGGACTTCGTACCGGGCCTGGGCATCGACTTCGGCGCGCTGGGCACGGTCCTGCTGTGGGTCCTGGGGATCTATCTCACCGCGTCGGTCTTCTCCTGGCTCCAGGGCTACCTGCTCAACGACGTGGTGCAGCGCACCGTGTTCCGGCTGCGCGAGGAGGTCGAGGACAAGCTGAACCGGCTCCCGCTGCGCTTCTTCGACGGCCAGCCGCGCGGCGAGCTGCTCAGCCGGGTCACCAACGACATCGACAACGTCTCCCAGAGCCTGCAGCAGACGATCAGCCAGCTACTGGTCTCGCTGCTGACCGTGATCGGCGTACTGGCGATGATGTTCGTGATCTCGCCACTGCTGGCGCTGATCGCCCTGATCAGCATCCCGCTGACGATGTTCGCCACCACGCTGATCGCGAAGCGCTCGCAGAAGCACTTCGTCGCGCAGTGGACCCACACCGGCAGCCTGAACGCCCACATCGAGGAGACGTTCACCGGCCACGAGCTGGTGAAGGTGTTCGGACGCCGCCCCGAGGTCGAGGAGGTGTTCAGGCAGCGGAACGAGGAGCTGTTCAAGGCCGGCTTCGGCGCCCAGTTCGTCTCGGGGATCATCATGCCGATGACGATGTTCATCGGGAACCTCAACTACGTCGTCATCGCCGTCGTCGGCGGCATGCGGGTCGCCACCGGGTCGATGAGCCTGGGTGACGTGCAGGCGTTCGTCCAGTACGCGCGGCAGTTCACCCAGCCGCTGACCCAGGTGGCCTCGATGGCGAACCTGATGCAGTCGGGGATCGCCTCGGCCGAGCGGGTCTTCGAGTTGCTCGACGCCGAGGAGCAGGCGCCGGATCCCGCAGCCCCGGTGCCTCCCACCGTCAGGCGGGGCCGCGTCGAGTTCGAGCACGTGTCCTTCAGCTACGACCCCGAGCAGCCTCTCATCGAGGATCTGTCCCTGGTGGCCGAACCCGGGCACACGGTCGCGATCGTCGGCCCGACCGGCGCGGGCAAGACCACCCTGGTCAACCTCGTCATGCGCTTCTACGAGCTGAACTCCGGACGGATCACCCTCGACGGCGTGGACATCACCGCGATGCGCCGCGACGACCTGCGCTCGCACATCGGCATGGTGCTCCAGGACACCTGGCTGTTCGGCGGGACCATTCGCGAGAACATCGCCTACGGCAATCCGCTCGCCACCGAGGAGCAGATCCAGGCCGCCGCGCGGGCCACGTTCGTCGACCGGTTCGTCCGCGCCCTGCCCGACGGCTACGACACCGTGATCGACGACGAGGGGGGCAACATCAGCGCCGGGGAGAAGCAGCTGATCACCATCGCCCGCGCCTTCCTCGCCGACCCGTCGCTGCTCATCCTGGACGAGGCCACCAGCTCGGTCGACACCCGCACCGAGGTCCTGGTGCAGCACGCGATGGCCGCGCTCCGTTCGGACCGCACCAGCTTCGTCATCGCCCACCGGCTGTCCACCATCCGCGACGCGGACCTCATCCTGGTGATGGACGCGGGTCGCATCGTCGAACAGGGCACCCACGACGAGCTGCTCGCCGCGCGGGGCGCCTACCACCGCCTGTACTCGGCGCAGTTCAGCGGCGCCGTGGTCCTCGAAGGCGACGAGCCCGCCGGGGAGGCGGTGGCCACGACAAGAGGATGATCGCGACCGGGGCGACGACCACGAAGAGCGGTTGACCGCGACCGGAGCGACGACCACGACGGGCGGATGATCACGGCCGGAGAGCCGGTGACCACGACGAAAGGAACGGCCGGGAAAGCGGTGATCACGACGAGAGGTCGACCGCGGCCGGGGAACCGGTAACCGGCCGCGTCGATCCCGCTGCCTCACCCTGCCGCCCCTCATCGTTGCCACTTGCCCGATGCACCACAGCAGTGGTACCACAGATGTGGCACCACTGCTGTGGTGATTAGAGGGGAGCGGGACATGAGGGGAAGAGCCGCCATCGTGGGGGCCGGGATCAGCGGCCTGACGACCGCCATCGGGCTGCGCGGCATCGGGTGGGAGGTGCACGTACTCGAACGCTGGCCGAAGATCAACACACAGGGCACGGCCCTAGGGGTGCGCCCCGACGCGCAGGCCGCGCTCGCGCGGCTGGGACTGGGCGAGGAGCTCCGTCGCCGTACGGTCCCCTACCGGCGGGCCCAGATCCGCACGCCGAGTGGCCGCCGGATCGCCGATCTCCCCCTGGAGCGCATCGAGCGCAAGGGCGGCGCGCCCGTCCTGATGCTGTCCAGGATCTCTCTGATGGACATGCTGCTCGACGCCGTGGGAGACGCCTCGATCACGACCGGCACGGAGATCACCGATCCGGAGGCGCTACGCGGGGAGTACGACCTGGTGGTGGGGGCCGACGGGTTGCGCAGCACGGTCCGCACGGCGTATTTCGGCACCGCCGTCCGGCCGCGCTACACCGGGATCGTGGCCTGGCGGGGCGTCGTGGGGTTCGAGCCGGACCTACGCGGCGAGACCTGGGGACCCGGCCAGGTGTTCGGCATCACTCCCCAGGAACCCGGGTCCACCAACTGGTACGCCGCCGTGTCGACACCGGAGGGCCACGGGGAAACCCTTGACGAACTGCGTGCCCGCTTCACCGGCTGGCACGACCCGATCCCGCGGATCCTCGCAGAAGCCGACGAGGAGACCGTTCTGCGGCACGAGATCCACGAGCTGTCCTCGCACCTGAGATCCTTCGTGACGGGCAACGTCGCCCTGGTCGGCGACGCGGCGCACGCCATGTCACCGGCTCTCGGGCAGGGCGCGTGCCAGGCCCTGCTGGACGCCGTGGCTCTCACCGACCGCCTCCGGACCGCGGACGAGGTCGAGACCGCGCTGCGCGAGTACGACGCCAGACGCAGAAAGCCCGCTCAGCGTCTCGTGACGATGTCGCGCCATATGGCCCGTTTCTCGAACCACCACCTGACAGGACCGCGCAACGCCCTCATGCGCCTCCTCCCCGCCTGACCTCGGCGAAGACTTCCCGCCTGACCACCGCCAAGGACTCCCCGCCTGACCACAGCCGAAGACGCGACACCCTCATGCGCCCCCTCCGCCCGACCTCGGCCGAAGCGGCAACGCGCCCATGCACCTCCTTCCCGCTTGACCTCAACCAAAGATGAGGTCGCAAGCTGGTCGGGACATCCCATCCACGAAGGAGATCCGCATGATTCTGGTCACCGGAGCGACCGGCAAGGTCGGCGGGCAGGCCGTGTCCCAGCTCCTCGACGCGGGCGTCGCCGTGCGCGCGCTCACCCGCGACCCCACCTCCGCCTCCCTCCCGAAGGGCGCCGAGGTCGTACGCGGTGATCTGGCCGACCCCGCCACGCTGGACGACGCCCTGGACGGGGTCGAGTCGGTGTTCCTCGTCTGGCCCACCCTTTCGGCCGACCACGCGGCGCCCTCGACCATCGAGAAGATCGCCAAGCACGCCCGCCACGTCGTCTACCTCTCCGCCCGCGGTGTCCTCGACCCCGTACCGGGCACGCCCGAGCCGGACCCGAACTCGATCCTCGGCTCCCACGCCCTCATCGAGCGGCTGATCGAGCGGTCCGGGCCGGAGTGGACGTTCCTGCGGCCCGGCGGGTTCGCCACCAACACCCTGATGTGGGCCTCGCAGATCCGCGACACCGGCACCGTCCGCTGGGTGCACGGGGGTGCCACCAGGGCACTCATCCACGAGCGGGACATCGCCGCCGCCGGGGTGAGCGTGCTCACCGGCACGGGCCACAGCGGGGCGAGGTACGTGCTGAGCGGTCCCGAGACCCTCACCCAGATCGAGCAGGTGACCGCCATCGGCGAGGCCGTCGGCCGGGCGGTCCGCTGGGAGGAACTCCCGCCCGAGGACGCGCTGCGCGAGCTGGTCGACCAGGGCTGGCCGCCCACGGCGGCGAAGGGAATGATCGACGGGCACGCGCGGATGGCGATGTTCCCCGAGTCGGCCACCTCCACGGTGGAGGAACTCACCGGAAGGCCGGGCACCCCGTTCCGGCAGTGGGCCGCCGACCACGCCGACGCCTTCCGCTGACGCGCCCCGGCCCGCTATTCGTCGTCGATTCCCGGCAACACCGAGAAAGAGGTGAGCCGACGAAGAGAGCGGCGTGTTCCGCGAATGTCGAGATCACCGGTGGCGGTGACCTGAAGACCGGTCCCGTGGGCTCTCACCGCCAACCTGTAATCGGATTCGTCCAACTCGACGCGGAACCTCCTCGCGCTCCCCGTGTCATCGTCGATCCCTTGGATGACCACTTCGCCCTTCCCGAACTTTCCTTCTCGGAACAGGCGAACCACCAGACCGATAACCGTGACACCCGCCCTCGGTTGTCTCGTCCGCAAGAAGTCCGCGGCCTCCCCAAGGATTCTTTGCTGACCAGGCGTGATCCTCAGGCGGGTGGGTTCGTGGGACCCTGCGGCGAGCGGTGACTGCGAGAAGCGGATCTGATAAACGTCATGATCCGGCCCTCCCAGACAGCTCAACGCCTCCAGTTCGGTCGCGTTGGCGGCCCCCTGACCGGGGTGCCCGAAAGACGACAGCGGTTTGTCCCCCTCGCCGACCTCTCTCGCGAGGCGTTGAGCCTTCTGGGCCGCGGCGAGCATCCGACTCGTCACCTTGCGACCGAACGGCAGGGGGCGAACATCCAGCAATTGCTCCTGACCGACTGTCGGCGGCGACACCGTCTCCGTGTAGGCGTCTTCCAGCGGAAGGGACAGGGAAAGAACGAAGCTTCCGGGCTGCGTGGAGATCCGGGCCTGAGCGGCATAGGATTCCGCTCGTTGCGGACGGCGGGGAGGAAGGACAAGGGAGTCTGCGTCCAGGGCCGCAGCCGATGCGATCACGTAGTTCCGCAGCGCGGATATGGCGGAATGCGCCACGAGCAAGGGGGCTTCTCCCGCTGGAGCGTTCGGGGTCAGCCGTACGGACACATTGTCCGCACCACCGAAACTCATGTCCGCGGCCACTTCCTGTGGAAGCCGTTGCTCCACATAGGCCAACACCCTCAATGCCTCATTGATACGACCGGCGTAGTCACGAACTTCCTGACTGACCGGAAGAACGACTCGCGCGTTCGTTTCCGTATCGGACAGGCGGGACCGCCACAGCGTTGTCCGGCCGTCATCGTCGTCGAGGACCCATCCGGCTCCCCTGAGATAGTCAGCGAAAACGGACAGCGAGGGAACCGACGCCCCCTTCTCCCCCGGGATGTCATGCGACCCGCTCACGCCGTCCCCCATGCGTCCACGTCCGGCACGGGAGTCGACCTGCGGACCCCATAGGTGCTCAACATCAGGTGAAGCCCACGGCGATCCAGGGTGTGAGCGGCCGGAAGACGTACGACCTGAGTCTTGGCGTTGTCGGATGCCGGCATGCCCTCCAGCGAGACCCATGCGCCACGCCCCACCAGAAGCGTTCCGTCCGCGTGCAGGCGCACGTTCTCACCGCCTTCTGATACTCCGATGACGGCAAGTATCCGCCGGATCGCATGATCATCTCGCCTCAACACGTCATAGGTCTCGATGTCCAGGTCATAGTTGTATGTTCCGCCGTCCCGGCGCAGGTCTACCGTGGTCTTGACCTGAATGAGAACAGCCGGGTTGTACGTACCATGCTGAACACCGCGCTGAAAAAGCTGTACGTCCGCCTTCTGCAGGTCCAGGGTCGCGGGTCGCCCATGCAGGAAACCGCAGCCCGCGGCGACCACTTCCAGCCATGCCTCCCCGAAGTCCCCTTGTGGCGCATTCTGTTCGTGTCCTCGCGGAGAGACCATCTTTCCTCAAATTTTCGACAGCCGGAAAGCCTCCCGAGCGAGGGTATAGGCGACTACTCGCCACTACCTGGCAATCAATATATTTTTCATAACACCGCCAATCTCAGCAGCATCCCCTATCTACCTATCCCACCTAAAGCACCATTAAATACGTAGCGCTAATAGAACAGCGAGAAATGCAGCATCCGGCGCTGTTCACGAGTCCGGGGTGCCGTCCGCTTGCATCCGCAGCAGTGGCCGGAACGCGCCCCGATCATGCTTGCGATCGCGACGTGCGCGACCGACGCGCGGTCCTCCCTCTTGGCGTCGTGCCGCACACCGGTCGCTAGCGGGGCGTCCCTTCGCGCTCGCTTCGTTGGGCGAGGCGTTGGAGTTGCCCTTCGTGCACGTCGCTCACCCACTCCCAGCCGGGCTTGGCCGATGGGCCGACCCGTGGGTCGGCGGGGACGTGGCCGTCTCGCAACGCGAGTACGTACGCCCGATCCCGGTCGATCCGTGTCTGCACCTGGTCGGATCCGCCGACGGACCCGTGGCCGGGGACGACGACGTCAACGCCGTCCGCCACGTCCTCGATCAGGGCCAGCGCGGTGAGGTATTCCTCGATCGGGTCGGCGGTGGCCTCCATGTCGAGCATCGGAACCAGGACGTCGGAAAGCATGTCGCCGGCGACGAGAACCCCGCGTTCCTCGATCAGCAGCGCCGCGTGGCCAGGGGCGTGCGCCTGGTGCTCGACGATCCGGACCCCAGGGCCGTCCCAGGGGATCCGGGCGGTTTCCGCGGGCAGGCCGGTGATGAGGCCCAGCAGGTCCATCGGCACCTGCCCGGCGATCTCCGTTTCGAGCAGGTGGTCGGCGATGCGGTCCTTCGCGCCTGCCTCCGACAGCTGCTCTCGGATCGTGGCCGCGCAGCGTGCCGTGCCGTAACGGGGCGCCTCGCCGAGCCGGGCGTGCCAGAGCAGGTGGTCCCAGTCCGGATGCGTGGAAAACCCCGCCACCACGGGCCGGCCCAGCTCACGAAGGTCGTTCGCGAGGCAGTCGAGCTCGGAGCCGGTCACGCCGGGGTCGATGAGCAGCACACCGGCCCGGCCCTGCACCACAACGGTGTTGGTCCGCACGAACTCGCTCTCGTGGACCCACACACCCTCCGCGACCTGCTTCAGCACGAGCTCGTCTCCTTCGCGTCCCGGACGGCGTAGTGATGCATCGTGACGCCCTGCTCGAACGATCGTTGCTCCAGCAGGTCGAGATCGATCGGCAGGTCGTAGTCGTCGAACAGCGGCCTGCCGAAGCCGAGGATCGAGGGATGGGTGAAGAGCAGCAACTCGTCGAGCAGCCCTGCCCGGAGCAGCTGCGTCGCGAGCGCCGCGCCGCCCACACCGATGGTGCCGTCGGTCTGGTCACGGAGAGCGGCGAGCTGCTCGATCGCGTCGTCTCCACCGATGATCCGGGTGTCGTGATCGGCGCTGTGGCGGGTGCGGGAGACGAGCACCTTGGGCGCCGCGGTCCAGATCTCGCCGTACTCACGCAGGAAGTCCGGCAGCGACGCGTCCTCGCGCGCCCGCGGCCAGAATTCCTCCATCGTCTCGTACATGACCCGGCCCTGGACCATCATCGCGAGCGCCCGCGCCCGCGCGTTGAACTCGCGGTGCAGCTCCTCGCCGATGCGCAGCCACTCGCCGGCCCCGTTGTCCCCGGGAACCTGCTCGATCCGCAGGTCGAGGGACACGTTCATCCAATAAAGGAAGCGACCCATCAGCTCCCCTTCCCCATAGTGCTTGCATTTTGCAACTACTATATTGGCAACGAAACAACCGTCAAGGAGGAGTCGTGGAACCACGGTCCGGGTGTCCGATCAACGCCGGCGTCGAGCTGCTCGGAGATCGCTGGTCGTTGCTCGTGCTGCGCGACATCATCTTCGGCGACCGCCGATACTTCCGCGCGCTGCTCACCGGGTCGATCGAGGGCATCGCCTCGAACATCCTCGCCGACCGCCTCAAGCGGCTCATCGACGCGGGGATCCTCACCCGCGGCGCCGCGGGCCGCGGGCAGCGCGCGCGCTTCAGCCTCACCGAAGCCGGCATCCAGACCCTGCCGATCATCTACGCCCTCGGCAACTGGGGCCTCGACTGGACCTCCGGCAGCGCCGAGCTCCGCAGCCGGCAACAGCTCATGCGCGACGAGGGTCCGGCGTTCGTCGAGGAGCTCATGGACGAGCTCCGCGTTCGCCACCTCGGCGCCCCGCCGAAGCCGCACCAAGGGCCGGGCGCGTTCGAGCGCCTCAGCGCCGCCTACGCCGGCTCCGGCGGCTCCTGATCCCGTCCGTAGACCGTGTCCAGGAGGTCCCGGACGAACCGATCGAGATCGTTCAGCCCGGCGGCGGCCAGGGTGTCGTGGCCGCCCGCCAGCAAGTGCGGGACGGCGGCGTGCAGGGCCAGCGTGACGGCGGCGGCGCGACGCGGGGTGACGGGCAACCCGGCGGCGCGCTGGGCCCGCTCGAAGTCGGTGAAGTCGGCGGCCGCGATCGCGTCGAGTATGGTCGCCAGCCACGGCCTGCGCGCCGCCTCCGTCTGGAGCTCCAAGTAGGCGAGCAGACGAGAACGGCCGGGGCCCGCGACGTTCTCCAGAAGTCCGCGAAACATGGCCACCAGACCGTCCCGATCGACGGGTTCCCCTGCCGGCACCTGGTGGTACAGCTCGACACAGCGCTCGGCGATCGCCCGCAGCAGGGAGTCTCTGGTCGGGAAGTAGTTTTTCGCGGTGCCGGGCGGGGTGGTCGCGGCGGCGTCGACGGCCCGGTGGGTGAGGCCGCGTCCCCCGGTCTCCGCGAGCACCTCGATGGCCGCGTCCCGCAGGCGGTCTCGCCGTTCCCGATTCATCTCGCCGACATTACCACCACACCCGTGGTGACTTCTTCCTGCCACCTTGAGACGCAGCGACCTTGAGACGGTCCCGTACCCGTCGGTCGCCTGGCGTTCGCCGGCCTGGACGAGATCACCCAGGAAGACGCGGCGGGCCCCGCGACCGCCCGACCCGTACGGATGGGGCAGCATGGAGGGGTGAGCGAGGGTACGAGCACACTGGCGAGACTGCTGACCGGGGGCGGCGTCCTGGTGCTGAGCGGGGCCGGGATATCGACGGAGTCGGGGATCCCCGACTACCGGGGACCTGGCGGAACCCTGAACCGGCACACCCCCATGACCTACCAGACGTTCACCGGCGATCCGGTGGCCAGGCGGCGCTACTGGGCCCGCAGCTACATCGGGTGGCGGGCGATGACCAAGGCCGCGCCGAACCACGGCCACCGCGCGGTCGCGTCCCTCCAGCGGCGGGGCCTGGTCTCCGGCATCGTGACGCAGAACGTCGACGGCCTGCACCAGGCGGGCGGCGCCCGGTCCGTCATCGAGCTGCACGGAAACCTGCGGGAGGTGGTCTGCCTGGGCTGCGGCCACTCCAGCCCGCGCGAGGAACTGGACCACCGCCTGACCGAGGCGAACCCGCGCTTCGGCGCCCTGCCCACCGCGATCAACCCGGACGGCGACGTCGAACTGCCGGACGAGGAGATCGACGGTTTCCAGGTGGTCGGATGCCGGGCGTGCGACGGAGGGATGCTCAAGCCCGACGTCGTCTTCTTCGGGGAGACCGTTCCCACGGAGCGGGTCCGCGCGTGCTTCGCCCTCGTGGAGGAAGCGCGACTGCTCCTGGTCCTCGGGTCGTCCCTGACGGTGATGTCGGGCCGCAGGTTCGTGCTGCACGCCGCGAAGCTCGGCATCCCCGTCGCGATCGTCAACCAGGGCCCGACCCGGGGCGACGGCTACGCGACCCTCACCGTCGACGCCCCTTTGGGCACGGTCCTTCCCGAGTTGGTTCGCCTCGTCGACACCGAGATCGACACCGAGACGGTGCCCACCGGCTCACCCCGCTGATCCGCCCGTCCGGTCCGACACGCCCAGCACGGCCCGTACGACGGCGTCGGTGTCGGCGAGGTCCTCCAGCACCAGCTCCGGACCCGCCTCGCTCAGGACGTTCGCGTCGTTGAAGCCGGTGGCGACCGCGATCACCCTCGCTCCACCCTCATGACCCGCGCGGACGTCGTTCGGCGTGTCACCGATCAGCACGGTGTTGCGTGCGGTGAAGGAGTCCCCGTACTTGTCCGCGGCGCGCCGCTGCGCGCCGGCCACCAGCGCGGCGCGGTCCTCGTGGTCGGTGCCGTACGCGCCCACCTCGAAGTCCACGAAGCCGTCCAGCCCGAACACGGTGAGCTTGCCGATCGAGACCGCCTCGGTGTTGCCGGTGAGCACCGACTGCACCACGTCCTCGCGTTCCGCCAGCGCCGCGAGCACCTCGCGTGCCCCCGACAGAGCCCGGCCGCGCTCCCGCATGACGGCCTCGCGCACCACGAACGCCTCGGCGAGGGCGACGTAGAAGGAGTCGAGGAGCTCGTCCGACACCTCGACGCCGTGCATCTGAAGGATCTCGGAGATGATCGCCCGCTCGGTCCGCCCTGCCACGCTCACCGGGTGTTCCATCCTGCGGCCGGTGGTGGCGTGCAGCGCGTGGTCGTAGGTGTCGGCGGTGACGCCTCCGGCATCGATCAGCGTGTGGTCGATGTCCCACAGTACGAGCGTTCTCGGGGAGTTCACCGCCCGAGCATAACCAAGCCCGGATAACCGGGTTCCGACGGCCGGAGGCGCTCCCCCACCCTCACCGAAGAGCCGTCAGAGATCGACGCGGGCGATGAGCGGCAGGTGGTCGCTGCCGGTGGCGGGCAGGGTCCAGGCGGCGACGGGGACCGCCGTACGGGTCATCACGTGGTCGATCCGGGCGAGAGGGAGGGTCGCGGGCCAGCTGAAACCGAACCCCCTCCGCGCCGAGACCATCCGCGAGGTGAGCGGGACCAGGCCACGGTCGTCGAGGGTGCCGTTGAGGTCGCCCAGCAGAACGACCCTGTCCAGCGTTTCCGAGGCGACGGCCGCACCCAGCGCGGCGGCGCTCTCGTCCCTGCGGCCGGACCCGAAACCGTCCGACGGCCGGATGCGGATCGAGGGAAGATGCGCGACGTACACGGCCACGTCCCCCTGTGGCGTCCGCGCGGTGACCCGCATACCGCGGTTCCAGTCGGGTCCGACGTCCGCGGGCCTGATGTCCACCGGCCGCGCGTCCGCCAGGGGGAACCTGGACCAGAGGCCGACGGTGCCCACGACCGCGCGGTGGGGGTGGCCGGAGGCGAGAACGTCCTCGTAGAAGGGCCGGACGGCAGGCGTCAGCTCCTCCAGGGCGATGAGGTCGGCCCCGGCCCTCGCCAGCGCGAGCGCCGTCCCCTCGTGGTCGGGATTCTCCTCGCCGACGTTGTGCTGGAGCACGGTCAGATCGCCCGCCGCCTCCCGGTCGGCGGGCAGCGCCCGCCCGCCGAAGACCATGGCCCAGACCGCCGCGGGGAGCACCAGGGACACCGTCGCGAGGACCGAGCGGCGCAGCAGCGCCAGACACAGCAGCGCGGGAACGGCCAGGCCCGCCCACGGCAGGAAGGTCTCCAGCAGGCTGCCGAGATTGCCCACGCTGTTGGGTACGACGGCGGGGAACGCGAGCAGCGCCGCCACCAGCACGGCGACCGACGCGAGAACCCGTCCCCGCGACCGTGTTCCCGAGGACCCCGAGGACCCCGAGGACCCCGAAGACTCTGAGGACCTTGAAGACCCTGAGGACTCCTCGGAGGCTCCGTCCGGCGCGTCCCGCCCCCGTCTTGCTCCCCGTTCCCATGCCCGGAGCCCGGCCCGGCGAGCGTCCTTCTTCCCGCCCTCCCCGCAGCCGACCTTTCGATCTTCGATGCTCATGCGTCCGACCGTACGATCATCGCGGTCCGGCCGGGCCTCCTATCGCGAAACGGACATCTAGTCGGCTGAGAGACGTTCGGCGAGCCGGTCCAGGCCCTGCCTGATCATCTGCCCGTACCCGTCGTCATCGAGTGCGCCAACGGCGGCGCGTCCGCGTTCGAGGTGGTCGCGTGCCCGGTCGAGGTCACCGAGCCTTCGGTAGGCGTCACCCAGGTTGAGGTGCAGGGAGGGGTAGAAGCCGCTCACGGAACCGGCGACACCCACCTGCCGGGCCCGCTCGTCGGTGACAAGGTCGGCCGCCTCCAGGGCGCGAAGGTCCCAGAGCAACTCCTCCTTCACCTCGTCCTGGACGTCGGCCATCCAGTGAGCGAGAGCGCACCGGTACAGAGGGTCGCCCGTCACCCCGATCTCCTCCCACAGCTCGGAGAACAGCTTCCGAGCGGCCTCCCGCTCACCCCGCCTGCCCAGATCGGCGGCTTGGCCGATCCTGGCCATCATCACATCGGGCTCGGTCATGCGGTCTCCTCGGCGGAAGGTCAACGGCCAACAGTGCGGGACTGTAGCGGCGGCCACCGACACAAACCGCTGTGAACGTTCGGCACCGTGGCGGCGGTTCACGGTGACACGCACCCGCCATCGCGTCTGACCTGCTCACACCCCTCGCGTCGAGTAAGGCGTGGTGAGACGGGACAGCTTTTTCGTGGCAACCGGAAATGATGTCTCATCAGCACACATAAGGAGGATTGTCAGTCAAGTGAGTTGATGAGGAGAGTCGCCATGGGACCGCCCGTGGACAACGAGCGGCTGGTCAGATTCGAAGCCGTCTACAACCGGGCCTACGGCCAGATCACGGCCTATGCCGCGCGCCGCTGCGATTCGCCACAGGACGCGGCGGACGTCGTGGCGGAGACCTTCACCACCGCCTGGCGGCGGGTGGACGAGCTGCCGGAGGGAGAGGAGGCCACGCTCTGGCTGTACGGCGTGGCACGCAAGATACTGGCCAACCACTACCGAGGTGACAACCGCCGACGGGCGCGCCGCACCGAGCTCGATGCCAAGATGGCCGACCTGTACGGAGACTCCCCGGACAGCAAGGTCGAGCTCGGGGCGATCGGCCAGGTCTTCCTGACCCTGTCCGACGAGGACCGCGAGCTGCTGTCGCTGGTCGCCTGGGAGGGCCTGGATCGCGAGGAGATCGCGACAGCGCTCGGGGTGTCGCGCAATGCCGTACGCATCAGGCTTCACCGTGCCCGCAGACGCTTTTCCCGAGCCCTCGCGGAGGCCGAGGTCCACTTCACGTCAGAGAGCCGGTTGATACCGACGGAGAGGTCGCTGTGAAGGACATCGACGAGATCGAGGCGGTGAAGTCGCTGGCCAGGGTCGCGCCTGGCAGGCGGGGAGGTGACCCGAACGACGCGGAGGCGCGAGCGTTGCTGGCCGCGATCACCTCGGAGGAGCCGCGCACGGTGGCGAGGACCCGCAGATACGCTCCCCGAAGGCTCGCCCTGGGACTCACGGCCGCGGTCGCGCTCGCCACGGGGTCGATGGTGGGCCTGAACGGTTTCGGAGCGTCGAGCTCCTGGGCCGTCACCAAGGCCGCCGACGGGACGGTGACCATTCAGGTCCGCGACTTCCGTGACGCGGCGGGCCTGGAGAAGCGGCTGAAGGACCTCGATGTTCCCGCCGTCGTCGACTACGTTCCCTGGGGGCGGCAGTGCCGCCAACCGCGCGGTAAGCATGTGACGGACATCCCCCGAGGTCTATACAGCCTGCCGGAGAACATCCCCGGCGAAAAGCACGGCTGGCAGATGCGGATCGACACCAAGCTCTTCAGGCCGGGCCAGACCTTCGTCTGGACCATCAGCGCCCCCGAGAGCGGGCAAGGCAGCGACACCACCACCTATCTCATGGAAGGGCCGGTAGCGCCCTGCGTGCCCGCACCCGCCTCCGCCCGGGGGGAGGGCAGCGCGGAATTCCGGAGCGCGACGCTCAAGGGCCGTTCGCTGGAGGGCTTCCGGGTGGACGAGAAGACCGTCGGCGAGGTCCTGCCGGAGCTCAGGAAACGCGACAGGAAGGTCATCTTCCTGATCATGGCCGTCCCGCCGGGGAACCCCGGAGGTTTCGGCGAGGAGCGTACGCAGGAGGAGCCCGTCGGTGACGACTGGATCGTCTGGGAGGCGGAGGAGAACGCCGAGGGGGTGATCCGCCTGCTCGTCACGGAAGAGCGCTACGACGACAACCCCGTCTACGGAGGCCCGCGAGACGCCGTCGTCACCGAGTAGCCATGCCCCTGCCAACGGCCGGCCGTCGGCGGGGGGACGTACAGGGTTCGGTCCTGCGCGCGGGGATCGCGTCGGCTCCGTAGATCGCGTCGGCGAGACCGCCGGTGACCCTGGCGACAACGGTCGAAGCGATTCACGTGTCCGGCGCACCCCAGTCCCACAGTGCCTGGAGGACGGGGCCGAGATCGCGCCCGCGGGGGGTGAGGCTGTAGCGCACCCGGGGCGGCCAGTCGGGGCGGCGGTGGCGATCCAGCACACCGGCTTCGGCCAGGTGCGCGAGCCGATCGGACAGCACCTTGTCCGACAGTGCGGGCAGCGCCTGGCGAAGCTCGCTGAACGTACGGTCGCCCCGCAGCAGTTCACGGATGATCAGGGTCGTCCAGCGTCCGTGCAGGGCCGCCAGGGTGATCTCCACCGGACATGACGGGGTGGGTTCTGTGACGTTCGCGTGGGGATGGTCGGGCAGGCCCGAATAACCAACCGTTTGGTGAGCCACGAAGGCGCCTCCTAGCGTTGCCGCGTCCGAGTTGTTTCTACCGAAACGGAGCGATGATGCGACAGCTTGCCGAACGTCCGGAGGATGTGCCCACCGTCTTCGCCGAGCGCTTCAACGCCGGTGACGCCGAGGCGGTGGCGGAGATCTACGAGAGCGACGCCGTGTTCGTCTCGGAATCGGGCGCGCCGCTGACCGGAGAGCAGATCAACGCCGCCAACGGCCGCTTCCTGGACCTGGGACTGCCGATCACCGTCCGGCCACGACACGTCCACACCACGGGCGACCTCGCCCTGCTGATCGTCGACTGGGTGATCGACGGCCCGGACCGCGACGGCCGGCCCGTGCACTTCCAGGGCACCGCCACCGACGTCGCCCGGCGCGGACAGGACGGGTACTGGAGGTACGCCATCGACAGCCCCTTCGGCGTGGCGGAGAAGGTTTGAAGGTCTCCTCGGTCACCGGAGCGACCGCGGGATCCACCACGCCAAGGGGAAGTCGGCGGAGAGTCCCTCTCAGCTCAGAAGATCTGAACGCCCGCTGCCTCGGTCGTCGAGAACGAGGGCGGCCCTCCCGTTCACGGTGTAGCGGATGTGCGTGACCTCGGGGGTGTGGATCACCCTGGTGGGGATGAGCTCGATCGCCTCCTTCTCCGGGAGGCCGAGTCCGAGATCGGCGCCCGGCCTCGCGCCCGCGCCCAGCCCCGCCCCCAGGTCGGTCCCCGGACCCGCGCCCAGGCCCGCGCCGATGTCGGCGCCGAACAGGCTCATCCCCCTGCCGAGCACCACCGGGACGATGTGCAGTTCCAGCTCGTCCAGCAGACCGGCCTGGAACACCTGGCGCAGCAGGGTGCCGCCTCCGGCGATCGCCACGTTCTTGCCCCCCGCGACGGCGCGTGCCTGCTCCACCGCGCGGGCGACGCCGTCGGTCACGTACGTGAAGCTCGTCCCGCCCCGGCGCATCAGGGTCTCGCGGGAGCGGTGGGTCACGACGAACACCGGCGCGCGGAACGGCGGCTCGTCACCCCAGGGAACCTCGCCTCCGTCCGCCATGTTCCGCCCCATGACGTAGGCCCCCGCGGCCTCGAACGACTCGGCGATGATGTCGGAGTTGACGTCCTTCTCACCGCCCGCGAAGCCCTGCCGCTCGCGCCAGGCCGTGGCGTCGATCACCCACCGGGTGACCCGGAAGAAGCCCGCGGCCTCCTCAGACTGCAACCAGCCCGACCGCTCGCCGGTGTGTCGCGGACCGGCGTAGTAGCCGTCGAGGGACACCGACATCTGTGCCGTCACCTTTGTCATATCGCTTCGCTCCCGTTCCGGCGGCCCCCCGCTGGGGTCCGCTCGGTGAAGGATCGGAGCCGCGGACCGGATTTCTACCTGCCCGCGCAAATATTTCTTCGCGGCCTCGGCTCTCACAGCGGACGACGCGATCTCGCGGTCGGTCGGTCCGGCTCGCGCGGCGGGTGGCGCGACCGGCTGCCCGGGCCGGCTACCGGTTCACGCCACCGGACGACGCGATCTCGCCGCCGGTCGGCTCAGCTCGCGCAGCGGGCGGCACGCAGCAGGAGAAACCGCTGCTCGGGCCGGCTACCGGCCAGACGTGCGGCCTCCCGGTACGCCGAGGACGCGGCAGCGGTCTCCCCCGCCTGGTCGAGCAGGTAGGCGCGGACGGCGAGCAGCCGGTGATGACCGGCGAGCATCCCGGATTCCAGCTCGTCCAGCAGCGCCAGTCCGGCACGCGGGCCGCGCGCCATCCCCAGCGCGACCGCCCGGTTGAGGGTGGTGACGGGGTTGGGGTGCAGGCGCTCCAGGATCTCGTACAGCTCCAGGATCTGCTTCCAGTCGGTCGCCTCGGCCGACGGCGCCTCGTCGTGTATCGCCGCGATCGCGGCCTGGACCTGGTACGGGCCGAGCCGGCGGGTCGCGAGCGTACGGGTGAGGATCTCGGTCCCCTCCGCGATGGCCTCGGCGTCCCAGCGGGACCGGTCCTGCTCCTCCAGCGGCACGAGCACCCCGTCGGGGCCCGTACGCGCCGCGCCGCGTGCCTCGGTGAGCAGCATCAACGCCAGCAGGCCCGCGACCTCGCCGGAGTCGGGCAGCCGCGCGTACAGCCGCCGTACCAGATTGACGGCCTGTCCTGTGAGGTCGGGCCGACGCAGGTCCGAGCCGGAGCTGGCGCTGTAGCCCTCGTTGAACATCAGGTACAGCACGTGCAGCACGACCCGCAGCCGAGGCCCGTGCTCGGGATCCGGGGGCAGCTCGAACCGCGCCCCGGCCTCCCGCAGGCGCTGCTTGGCCCGCGAGACGCGCTGCCCCATCGTCTTCTCCGGCACCAGGAAGGCCGCCGCTATCTCGCCGGTGGTCAGTCCGGCGACCGCCCGCAGCGTGAGCGCCAGCTGCGACGAGACCGTCAACGCCGGGTGGCAGCACAGGAACAGCAGTTCCAGCAGGTCGTCACGGGCCACCTCTGCGTCCGGCGGTGGCGCGACCAGAGCGTCGCGCGGCATGGCGTCGAGAGCAGCCCGTTCCCGACGCTCCCGGGCGCTGTCGGCCCGAACCCGGTCGATGTACCGATTCGCCGCGACCTTGTTGAGCCAGCCCAGCGGGCGGGCCGGGACACCGTCGCGCGACCAGGCGTCCGCCGCGGTGATCAGCGCCTCCTGCACGGCGTCCTCACAACGGTCGAAGTCCCCGTACCGGCGCACCATCGAACCGAGCACCCGGGACGCCGACGACCTCAGCAGCTCCTCGACCGACCCAGCCGACTCAACCGCCTCGTCCGCTTCGACCGGCTCATCCGGCTTGACCGGCTCATCCGGCTCGAAAGGCTCGTCAGATCTCGCCACTCGCCCAGTCACGTCCCATCAGCGGCCACACCTCCAGGCCACCGCCGTACAGCGTCCCCGGATAGGCCCGCGCGATCTCCAGCGCCCGCTCCTCGTCGTCCACCTCGACCACGAAGTAGGAGCCGACGAACTCCTTCGCCTCGACGTACGGGCCGTCGGTGACGACCGCGTCACCGCCCACCCACCGAACCGATCGCGGCCTGGGCATCAACCCTTCGGACTCAAGAAGCTCTCCCGACTCGCGCAGCGTCTCGTTGAACCCGTCGACCTTGGCGATCAGACTCGCCATGTCCTCCGGCGCGAGGGCGTTCCAGATCTCCTCGTTGCCGTAAATCAGCATCAGATACTTCATCGTGCCGTCCTCCTTGTTGATAGCGGACCGTATCGTGGCAGCACGGCGCTCCTTGGGGAAGCCACCCCGCGGTGCGGGGAAATGCCCGGGCTCCGACTCGATACGCCGCCCGTCGTCGGCTTACCAGGCACTCATGCGGTCGGGTAGGCCGTTCCCCGGATGAGGAAGGACATCGGTGTACGCACCGCGGGCAGCATGAAGCGCTCCAGAGCGGTGATGGTGAACCCGGCCTGCTGGATCACCAGCGCGCTGTCGCGGCCGGTGTGACAGCCACCGGCCAGGCGCGGCCAGACGGTGGCGTCCAGCAGGTCCTGCACCCGCCTCATCCCTGCCGAGTCGGCGCGTACGTGCTCCAGGAACCGCAGCTGCCCACCCGGAGCCAGCACCCGGCGCATCTGGCTCAGCGCCGCGTGCGGGTCGGGCAGCGAGCACAGCACCAGTGAGGCCACCGCGGCGTCGAAAGTGCCATCGGCGGCCGGAAGGTGCTCGGCCAGGCCCTCGCGGACCTCGACAGGGACCGGTGCCCGTACGGCCGCGGCACGGGCCAGGTGGCGCAGCCGCGGCTCCGGCTCGATCGCGAGCACGCGCGTGACGGTGGACGGGTAGTGGGCGAAGTTCAGCCCGTTTCCCGCACCCACCTCGATCACCTGACCGGACAGGCCCTCCAGCAGCGCCTGGCGATGTCCGGCCAGCCCTCGCTTCTCCATGACCCGGCTGATGCGGGCGTAACAGCGGGCGAAGAGCGGATGGTCGACACTCGTGGCAGCCATGCTGTTCTTCTTCCCGCTCGTCACCGTCTCACCGGGTGGGGGCGGGAGCAGACGGTGTCCCCGTGGAGGAGTGGCCGGTCCGCGCCGTTCCGCCGTCGCGCTCGGTCAGCGCGGTCATACGGTCCGGAAGAAGTGCCGAATGTCCGAGATCAGCAGGTCCGGGGCCTGCAGCGAGGCGAAGTGGCCGCCTCGGGGGTGATGAGACCAGTGGGTGATCGTGTTCGACGACTCCGCCAGCCCGCGGATCGCCCGGTCGCCGGGAAAGTTCGCCACACCCGTCGGGACCGGTGAACGCTCGGGAGGCCGGCCCCACGTCTCCCCGGCTTCCAGGTAGAACCGGGCCGCCGATCCGGCGGTCGCGGTCAGCCAGAAGATCGTGACATTGGTCAGAATGGTGTCACGGTCGACGGAGGTCTGCTCGGTTCTGCTGGGGTCCCAGTCCACGAACCACTCCAGGTTCCAGGCGAGCTGACCGGCCGGGGAGTCGTTGAGCGCGTACGCCAGGGTCTGCGGCCGGGTACCCATCTGCGTGGCGTAGCCGGAGCGGCCGTACCACCACATCTCGTTCTGCTCGGCCTGCTCCCTCTCCGCCTCCGAGAGCGTGTCCAGCATGCCGGGATCGGCCGGGGTCGCGGCGTTGGCCAGCGCGTTCACGTGGATGCCGATGACGCGCTCGGAGTCCACCCGGCCGATCTCCGGGGAGACGACGCTGCCCCAGTCGCCCCCCTGGGCGCCGTAGCGCCGGTATCCCAGGCGTCGCATCAGCTCGGCCCAGGCCCGCGCGACGCGGGTGACCCCCCAGCCGGTCTCCCGCGTCGGCCCGGAAAACGCGAAGCCCGGCAGCGACGGGATGACGACGTGGAAGGCGTCCGCCGGGTCCCCGCCGTGTGACCGCGGGTCGGTCAACGGCCCGATGAGGTCCAGGAAGTCGCACACCGTGCTCGGCCACCCGTGGGTGATGATCAGCGGAGTGGCGTCGGGCTCGGGCGAGCGTACGTGCAGGAAATGGATGTTCTGCCCGTCGATCGTCGTGGTGAACTGCGGGACCTTGTTGAGGCGGGCCTCGTGCTCCCGCCAGTCGTAGCCGGTGCTCCAGTGCTCGACCAGTTCGACGAGGTGGTCCTTGTTCACGCCGTAGGACCAGCCGACGCCGGGAAGTTCGTCCGGCCAGCGGGTACGGGCCAGGCGGTCTCGCAGGTCGTCGAGTTCGGTCTGCGGAATGTCGATGCGGAAGGGCGTTTCTGTGCTCATGCCGCCCACCCTGTGCCCCGTGTAGGACAGCTCCGTTCCTACACAGGGGCGATAGTGGAGGAATGTTGGAAACACCCGCTCGACTGCTGCGACTGCTGTCGTTGCTGCAGACGCACCGCGACTGGTCCGGTACGGAACTCGCCGAGCGGCTGGGAGTCACCACCAGGACGGTACGGCGCGATGTCGACAGGCTTCGTGAGCTGGGCTACTCGATCCGCGCCTCGATGGGCCCGGCCGGCGGTTACCGGCTCGGAGCCGGTTCCTCGCTACCCCCGCTGTTGCTGGACGACGAGGAGGCGGTCGCGGTCACGGTCGGCCTGCACAGCGTGGCGGGGGTCGAAGAGGCTTCGCTGCGCGCCCTGACCAAGATCGAGCAGATGCTGCCGTCCCGGTTGCGACACCAGGTCATCGCGCTGAGAAGCGCGGTGGTCGCGATGTCGCCCGAGAGCGGCCCGCCGGTGAAGGCGGCGGTGCTCACCGCGATCTCGGCCGCGATCCACGCTTCCGAGGGGCTGCGTTTCGACTACG
The DNA here is from genome assembly GCF_040635605.1 of Streptosporangium sp. NPDC006930. Taxonomy (NCBI): domain Bacteria; kingdom Bacillati; phylum Actinomycetota; class Actinomycetes; order Streptosporangiales; family Streptosporangiaceae; genus Streptosporangium; species Streptosporangium sp. NPDC006930. Next base: position 91,873 of record NZ_JBEYID010000027.1, read on the forward strand.
TCAGCCATCACGGGGCCGAGTCCCGACGCGGCGTCGAGCCACATCGCCTCGTCTGCTGGGGACGGAAGTGGTATCTGGTCGGCTGGGACGTCGAACGGGCCGACTGGCGCACCTTCCGGGTCGACCGGATCTCGCTGCGAACGCCCAACGGCCCCCGGTTCACCCACCGGGAACCACCCGACGGTGACGTCACGGCCTACCTGTGCAGAAAGATGGGCTTCGAGATGTGGCCACTCCGCGCCCGGCTGCGGATGCACGCCTCCGCGACGGACATCGCCGGACGCGTCAGCGGAATCGTGACACCCGTCGACGACCACACCTGCCTGCTGGAAATCGCCACGGACTCGTTCGATCTCGTCGCGTTCACCGTAGGCATGCTCGACGTCGACTTCGAGGTCGAATCTCCCCCGGAACTCGCCCAGCATCTCCGCGAGCTGTCCCACCGCTTCGCCAACGCGACCGCCCTCCCGTGACGAGGATTCCGCCCGTCAGGAGAACGTCCTGGACAGCGGCGACGCGCCTGCTCCACGAGGCCGTACCCTCACCTCACCAGACGCTGTGCGAGATCGACCAGCTCCGGCAGGCGCAGCACCCGCTCACCGGCCCCGGGCAGCGGGACGTGCAGGGGTTCGGTCCAGCGTACGGGGATCGCGTCGGCTCCGTAGACCGCACCCGCGAGACCGCCGGTTACCGCGGCGACGGTGTCGGTGTCACCGCCCAGGTCGATCGCGACGCGTACCGCGTCCGCGTAGCTGGAGGTGGTACGCAGTGCCCAGAGCGCCGAGCCGAGGCAGGGCCAGACGGCGCCGTTGGGCTCGGTGGCGTCGTCGGGGTGCCAGTGTGACGCGAGAACGACGGAGTATCGCTCGCGCTGATCGGGATCGACGAGGGCGAGGCTGTCCGGCAGCGCGGCGACGGGGTCGGCTCCCTCCAGCGCCACGCGCAGCAGATCGTGGAAAATGGCCGTTCCCTCCCAGGCCGCGGGGTCGCCGTGGGTGAGCGCGGCGATGCGGCGGGCGGCGTCCATGGTGGCGGTCTGCCCGTGACGGGCGAAGTAGACCGCCGAGGTGGTGGCCCGCATCAGCGAGCCGTTCCCCGCGGCGCGGTGGTTGATCTGGAAGTGGGTCGCGGCCGCGCGGTCCCAGGGCATGCCGTTGGTGAGGACATCCTTGGTCTGCAGCCCGATGTCCTTGGGCTTGGAGACCGCCCAGCGCTGAAACCGGGCGAAGATATCCGGCAGGTCCAGCCCTTCGCGCTCCAGCAGCGACTCCGCCAGGTGCAGGGCCATCTGCGTGTCGTCGGTCGCCTCCCCGACATCCCAGCCGCCACCCCCGCACATCTCGTTCTCCTTGCCGGGAACGTCGCCGGGAGCGCTGCCGGGAGCACCGCCTGGAACATCGCCGGGAACACTGCCTGGAACGCCGCCTGGAACGGGAAACCGGGCGGAGAACGCCCCGGCAGGACCGAATTCGAAGGGAGCGCCAAGCGCGTCGCCCACCGTCGAGCCCACGACGGCACCGATGGCACGGTGAGTACGGTTCATCGCGGCAGCCTACAGAAAGACATCTCCGGCACCGAGCCTCAAATCCTCTGATTCGACGGGAGCGGTGGCGCCCCCGTCGGTCGAAGGCGGCGGTACTCACCGCGATCTTCGACCGCGATCCGAGTCTCCGAGGGGCTCGGAAATTCGCTTCGTGTCGGGTGGGAGAGGCTCTACTGTGGCCGGATGGCGACTCAGATGATCATCATCAACGGTGGCTCCAGTTCGGGGAAGTCCGGGATCGTACGGTGCCTGCAGGCTGTTCTTCCGGATCCGTGGCTGGCGTTCGGTGTCGACTCGTTCGTCGACGCGATGCCCGCGAGGATGCGGGCGTCGACCGAGGGGCTCGAAATCACCGCGGACGGCGGGGTGAGCGTCGGAGCGGACTTCATGGAGCTGCAGACGGCCTGGATGCGGGGCGTCGTGGCCATGGCCCGTGCCGGCGCCAGGGTCATCGTCGATGACGTCTTCCTCGGTGGAGCCGCCACCCAGCAGCGGTGGCAGAAGCTTCTGGGCGAGCTGGACGTGCTGTGGGTCGGTGTGAGGTGTGAGGGTGCGGTCGCCGCGGGCCGCGAGATCGCGCGTGGCGATCGGGTCCAGGGGATGGCCGCGTCGCAGGCGGAGATGGTTCACGACGGCGTGGTCTATGACGTGGAGGTGGACACGACGCGTACCGAGTCCCTGGCGTGCGCGCGCACCATCGCCGCCCAGGTCGGCTGAGCGACGAACCGGCCCCGTACGGCGACCATCTCCAAGATCAGAATTTGACCACGACCATCGGCCCGTCGAGCTCTCCCCGCCGGCCACAGACGCCCTAATGCGACATATCGGCCATAACGCCCAATAGGCGGATATGCGGGACGGCGCCGAAGCCCCGAGGAACACGAACCGGTAACGGCTCGTGCCCGTGCGATCACAACGCTTGACAGGAGGGCCCGTTTGCAATGTTATGCACTTAACCGACTTATTAAGTAGGAATTAAGGAGTAATCCATGAAGGTTCGCAGGCTCCGGGGGACGGCAGTGGCACTGGCCGCGGTCACGGTGACAGCCCTCGCGGCGGCCTGCGGAGGAGGCGGGGGGTCCTCCGGCAGTGACAGCGCCACGGCGAAGACAGAGGTCCGCCTCGGCTTCTTCCCCAACATCACGCACTCCACGGCCCTGGTCGGCGTGCAGAAGGGACTGTTCGCCAAGGCGCTCGGCAACGACGCGTCGCTGAAGATCTCGACCTTCAACGCCGGCCCGGCCGCGACCGAGGCGATCTTCTCCGACGCCATCGACGCCACCTACATCGGGCCGAACCCGGCCATCAACGCCTGGTCGAAGTCCAAGGGCGAGGCCATCAAGATCGTCGCAGGCGCGGCGTCCGGTGGCGTGTTCCTCGTGGTCAAGCCCGAGATCAACGGCATCGAAGACCTCAAGGGCAAGAAGATCGCCACGCCTCAGCTCGGCAACACCCAGGACGTCGCGCTGCGCTACTGGCTCCAGGAGAAGGGGATCAAGACCGACACCAAGGGCGGCGGCGAGGTCTCCATCCTCCCCCAGGAGAACGCCCAGACCCTGCAGACCTTCGCCACCGGCGACATCGACGGCGCCTGGGTGCCCGAGCCCTTCGCCAGCCGCCTGGTCCAGGAGAGCAAGGGCAAGATCCTCCTCGACGAGACCGACCTCTGGCCGGACAAGAAGTTCGTGATCACGCACCTGATCGTGCGGCAGCAGTTCCTCAAGGAGCACCCCGACCTGGTGAAGAAGCTCGTCGATGCGCACGTCGAGGCCAACGACTTCATCCAGTCCGACCCGGCGGGCGCCAAGGAGTCGATCAACGCGGAACTGAAGGAGCTGAGCGGCAAGCCGATCGCCCAGGAGGTCCTGGACAGCGCCTTCGGCAACATCACCTTCACCAACGACCCGATCGCGTCCTCCCTCGTCGGCAGCGCCGACCACGCCCAGAAGGTCGGCCTGCTCGACCCGGTGGACCTGAACGGCATCTACGACCTCACGATCCTCAACGAGGTCCTGAAGGCCAAGAACGAGCCTGCCGTGAGCGACAGGTGACCGGCCAGAGCGAGCACCACAGAACAGAAGAGTCGAGGCGGCACCCCCGGTCACCATCCGGCGAGCCGCTGGTCAAGGAGGCGAAGTGACAGCTCCGATCCAGGAGCTGCGCCCCGGCCGGACCGACGGGCACGAGCCCGCGGTCCGGCTGGACGCGGTTTCCAAGGTGTACGGCAGAGAGCTCCTGGCCCTGGACCAGGTGACGCTCTCGGTGGACAAGGGCGAGTTCGTCTGCCTGCTGGGAGCGTCCGGCTGCGGCAAGAGCACGCTGCTCAATCTCGTCGCAGGTCTCGACCGTCCCACCGCCGGGAAGATCGACACCAAGGAAGCCCGAATCGCGATGATGTTCCAGGAGCCCGCCCTGTTCCCCTGGCTCACGGTCTCGGGGAACATCGAACTGGCGCTCCGGGTGACGAGTTCGGGCAAGAACACCACGAAGAAGGAGCGCCGCGCGCGGGCGACGGAACTCCTGGAGATCGTCCACCTCGCCGACTTCGGCCACAAGCGCCCGCACGAGCTCTCCGGCGGCATGCGCCAGCGGGTCGCGCTCGCCAGGGCTCTCGCCCAGGAGGCCGACGTGCTCCTCATGGACGAGCCCTTCGGCGCCCTCGACGCCATGACCCGTGACCTGCTCCACGACGAGCTGGAGCGGATCTGGCGGGAGCGGGAACTGGCCGTCCTGTTCGTCACCCACAACGTGCGCGAGGCCGTACGGCTCGGCGACCGGGTCGTCCTGCTGAGCAGCAGGCCCGGCACGGTGATCGAGGACTTCCCCGTGACGCTGCCGCGGCCTCGCCGTACCGACTCCGCCGAAGTGGCCGAACTCGCCTCCACCATCACCGACCGGTTGCGCCAGGAGGTGTTGCGCCACGCCCAGCCGACGGCGCAGCGGCCCGTCAGCGCCGGGATCGAGAAGTAGCGGGTGACCAATGACTGCTGATCTTTCCCAGCACATCGCCGGCCTGGACGCGCTGGAGCTGTCCCACCGGGAACGGCAGAGCCTCGCCTCCAGGATCTGGGCCAGAACCTGGCCGATGCTCTCGGCGATCGCCCTCGTCCTCGCCGTCTGGGAACTGGTCGTGCTCAGCGGCTGGCGCCCGGAGTACGTCCTCCCCGGCCCCGTGACCGTCCTGGCGGATCTGTGGAACCGCCTCGGTGAGGCCGAGTTCTACGAGGCCTTGGCCGTGACGATGCGCCGCGCGATCACCGGGTTCGCGATCGCGGTGCTGGTCGGGCTCGTGGTCGGCGCGGCCGTGTCACGGGTCCGGCCACTGCGGGCCGCGCTCGGCTCCCTGATCACGGGCCTGCAGACCATGCCCTCCATCGCGTGGTTCCCGCTCGCGATCCTGTTCTTCAAGCTCAGCGAGAGCGCGATCCTGTTCGTGGTCGTCCTCGGGGCGGCACCGTCGATCGCGAACGGACTCATCGCCGGCGTGGACTACACGCCGCCGATCCTGCTCCGCGCCGGGCACATCCTCGGCCTGCGGCGCCTCGCGCTCTACCGGCACGTCATCCTGCCCGCGTCACTGCCGTCGTTCCTGTCGGGACTCAAGCAGGGCTGGGCGTTCGCGTGGCGGTCCCTGATGGCGGGCGAGCTGCTCGTGATCATCGCCCATCAGGCGTCGATCGGCGAGCAGCTCGACAACGCCAGGGAACTCTCCGACGCCCCCGGTCTCCTCGCCACGATGATCGTGATCCTGGTCATCGGCATCGTGGTGGACATGTGCTTCGGCGCGGCGGACAACGCCCTGCGGCGCCGCTGGGGACTCGACCAGGGCGTCGGCTGAGAGCGAAGCGACTCGGCTGAGAGCGAAGCGACGACAGCGGCGACAGCGGCGACACGGTCACCCTCATGCGACCGGTCGCCGCTGCCGGACCACGATGGCGTCCCGCAACCGTCAGCAGCGCCGGCCCTCAGATCACCGCCGCGAGCAGGCCGAGGAGCCGCCTCACACGTCATCTCGCGCGAGGGCGCCGGCGCGGAGCAGTCGCCACAGGCCGACGAAGGCCAGCGTGGCCGTCACCGCGCTCATCCCGAGCCGCCCCCAGTGAGCGGTCTCGAACTCGAACGCGGTCTGGCGCAGCACCTCCACGGAATGAACGGCGGCGCCCTGCTCGAACATGATGTCGTTGCGCGGCCAGAAGTACAGGACCGAGAACAGGAACTCGCCCAGCAGCAGTGACAGCAGGCTGCCGCCGGCCCACAACCGCGTGTCCCGGATGGGCCACGCCAGAATCAGGGTCGCCACGGAGGCGATCACGGTCACCGCGCCCATCGGCGGGAAGAAGTCGGCGGGACCGCTCACCACGAAGAACTCCACCGTCTCGGCCAGGGAGGCCGGCACGTCGTGGAACACGTTGGGGTAGATGACGATCGTCTCTACCGCGACACCCCCGAACGCCACCATGGCGATCCAGACGTACGCGGTAAGGACGGCAAGAGAAAGTCGATGTCGCATCAGCAGGCTCACTTAACGGACGGGAAACTCGGACCCGGTCACGCTACGAGTCCGCACCTCGCCCCGTCGTCGGCCTGAAAGCCCGATGCGCGTACGCGTTTCGACGTACCCGCTCACGGTCGACGCTTGATGGTGCGGGTAGCCGCACCATCCTGAGAGGGCGTTCCGCGAGCTGATGCCCTGTTCGTCGTGGGCGTTGGGATAGGCCGGCTGGCCGGAGGCTCACCAATCCATACGATCACACTGCGACATCACGGGCACAACCTCGCGAACCGCACTCTGAGCTCCGCAGGACCGAAGGTCCCACCGGAAGGGGACCTTCGGGACCTGAGGGGGAGCCGTAGAGCACTGCATCCGCGCTTCGGAAAGCGATGTTATGGAGGTGTACAAGAAACAGGAAAAGAAACCAGGAAAGGGGAGCCGTCATGGCCACCACCCACGGACGAGTTCACACCAGGCCGGCCATGCACGCCGCTCCCGTCACCCCCGCAGCCCCCGTCACCGCCGCGGCAGCCGCCGTGACCGGCAGGCGTCCGGTCGACTACGTGTGGGCGATCGCCCGCATCGCCATCGGATGGGTGTTCCTGTGGGCCTTCCTGGACAAGACCTTCGGCTGGGGATTCGCCACTCCCGCCGAGCGGGCGTGGGTGGCCGGGGGCAGCCCGACCACCGGGTTCCTCAAGGGCACCGGCGAGAACGCGCTCGGCGGCCTGTTCACGACCCTGGCGGGACAGGGCTGGGTGGACTGGCTGTTCATGCTCGGCCTACTCGGTATCGGCACGGCCCTCATCGTGGGGGTGGGTCTGCGGATCGCCGCCGCCACCGGCGGGCTGATGATGCTCCTGATGTGGGCGGCGGCGCTGCCGCTGACCACCAACCCGTTCATGGACGAGCACCTCATCTACGCCCTCGTGCTGGTCGGCCTGGCGATGACCCAGGCCGGCGACACCTTCGGCCTCGGCCGCTGGTGGGGCGCCACCCCGCTGGTGCGAGACCTCCCCATCCTGCGATAACCATCCACCACAGCCGACAGCCCGCCCCCGGAAAGACCCGGGGACGGGCCTTTTGCGTTGTCGAGGACGTACCGGGCGCGGCACACTCCGGACCCGGCATGAACCCCGCTCACTCCTCGGGGTGTTCGGGGTCGCGCAACGGCCGGCGCCGGTGCCGACCGCATCGCGCGAGCGGGTGGCCCCAAGATCACGTCAGCGCAGATCGCCGAAGAACTCGTTCGCCTCGGGCTGCTTCCAGACGATCCTGCCGGGTTGGTCGGGAGCCGGGAGCCAGGGCACCACGAGGAACGTCGCCTGGCTCTCGCGTGCGCTTTCGGCGATCACGGCCATCGTGCCCAGATCCATGTCGCTTTTCACGCTCCTGGACGCCGCGGAGAGGAACGACTGGAGCCGGGCAGGGCCGGTAATCCCCTGCCCGGCCTTTTTCAGCATCGCCCGCATGAGCGCGGCCTGGCGTTTGATCCGCTGGATGTCCGAACCGTCGCCGTAGTTGCGCAGCCGCACGTAGGCGAGCGCCTGCTCGCCGTTGAGCATGCTCTTGCCCGCGGGGAGCGTCAGCTTGGCCTTCGAGTCGTTCACAGGTCTGGGCAGCCTGACCTCGACGCCGCCAAGGGCGTCGACCACCTCCCTGAACGCCTGGAAGTCGAACTCCATCGCGTGGTCGATCCGCACGTTGGTCAGCGTCTCGACCGTCTTGACGGTGCAGGCGAGCCCGCCCTTGTTGAACGCCGAATTGATCATGTCCCTCCGGCCAGGCACCGCTCCGCAGGCGGGGATCTGGACGATCGAGTCGCGTGGCAGGTTGACGAACGTGATCCGCTCCCGGTTCGCCGGCAGGTGCGCCAGCAGGATGGTGTCACTGCGCGCGCCTCCCGTACGGAAGCGGGGGGTACCGGCCTGGCTGTCGGTGCCGACGACAAGGATGTTCAGCGCGCCGGTCACCTTGACCGGTCTGACCCCGGCCGGGGCGATGCTCCCCCCGCCGTTCAACACCAGCGTGGGCACGGTCACGGCGACCACGGTGGCGGCGGCTGCGGCGGCGGCTGCGGCCAGGCCCATGGTCGGCCAACCCACCCGCAGGCGACGACGGGACCGGGCGATCAACAGGCGGTCGCGCCGGCGGGCCAGCGTCGCCGGCGGCCGGTGCTCCAGCTCGGCGCCGAGGTCGCGCAGCATCTTCAGGTCGTCCATCGTCACGCCTCCTCATCGAGCATCGGATTGGTGTCGCCCAGCGCCGCCCGTACCTTCCGCCTGCCCCTGTTGAGGCGGGAGCGCACGGTGCCGACCGGGATGTCGAGTGCCCGCGCGACCTCCTCGTACGTCAGATCGCCCTAGGCGATCAGCAACAGCACGTCGCGATCCTTGGCGGGCAGCACCGCGAGCGCGCTGATCAGGGCGGGCCGAACGGCCTGCGCGCTCACCCCGTCGGCCACCCGGTCGGCGGGCGAGTCCTCGTGGTCGTTCACGGGCGCCCGTAACAGCGCCCGGTAACGGGCCGCCTCGCTGCGGTGCCGACGGGATATGAGCTTGGTGAGGATGCCGAAGAGCCAGGGCCGGGCGTCCGAATAGGACAGGTCGTAACTCCTGCGCCGGGAGAAGGCGACCAGGAACGTCTCTCCCACGAGGTCCTCGGCCGGTTCGGGGCCGAGCCGTTTGGAGACGTACCGGTAAAGCATTCCGGAGTAGCGGTCGAACAGCTCGGCGAACGCTTCCGGCTGCGTCCAGGAGGCGCTGACGAGGTCGGCGTCACCCCGAGTGGCGGGTTGTGTGATCATCTCCGCCCTTCTGTAGGGAAGTGGTCAGGGATGTATCGCCACAACCCACCACCCGGGTTCACGACGGCGAGACCCGAGGTGGCCGAGCATGTCATCCGTTCCCGTTCCGCGCCCTGACGGTAATCGCTCGCCTCCCCCGGCCTCAGAAGGGCTTGCTCATCCAGCCGGGAGAAGCTCACTCAGAGGTCCGCTGGGGAGCGCGATCCATCCCTCGGATCGCGCCGAGTGAGCTTGGTCCTGTGTCGGGACGTTCACGAGACCCTGAGCCGCGGCGCGGGCGGTGAGCGCGGCGATGACGGCGTCCGTCGCATGGTCGGACGTCCGACAGGTCCGTTCGTGTTCCCCCAGGTCCAACCATGGCGCCGCTTCCTGGAGTTCATCGACCAACCGCGCGAGCCCCTCACGATTCGCCGGGCTTTTATAGCGGCCGTGGGGCAGGCCCCAGCGTCTGAGCGAGGCCGCAGGGTAGACCTCCGCCACGACGCCGGTGCCGCTACGGTCGACCGGCTGACCCTGCCGGGCAAGCTCGGCGAGCAGGGCCGCGCAACGCAGGGCCGTGCTGCCGATGAGATTCGCGGAAACGCTCAGAGGATAGAAGTCCAGGACTTCCTTCACCTCGTAGTCGGTGACCCGCATGGTGAACTGCCTGCGCCAGGCGACGTCCGTGCTGCCCCCGGGCACAGCGACATGTCCCGTGCGGTGAGCCGTGATGAAATCAACGAACTTGTCCGGCCAGCCAAGCGGACAGTCGATACCGGCCTTGTCCGCGCCTTTGATCGCTTCGACGATCAGATCATCGTCCGCCACGATCTCCAGCCTGCGGACGCGGGCCCTGTCGGCAGACCAATCAAGCCAGGCCACCGCCGTCTTATTTGCTTTTGTCGCCAGGTCAACACCAACCGTGAGCACCGTTTCACGATAAAACACCAGCTGCTCATGGCGTCATCGGTTCTGGCTCACTCGCGACTACCTGCCCGAGGTCGCGGACCTCCTTGTCGGCCGACCTTCGGTGACCGAGCAGGCCGATGCGATCGGAGCCCGGATGGAACCGGTGCTCATCCCGTGGGACTGCGCCGACGGCTTCCTGGAGGCCCACTGGCGTCGGCCCGAGGCATACCTCGACGAGAACGTCCGTCGCGGAGGATCGGTCTGGACCAGAGTCGGGCCGGACGTCGAGCAGCGCGCGGTGCGCAGCCTCCGTGACGACCTCGCATCCGGCCGGTGGGCCGAACGCAACCGAGACCTCGTCGATCTCGACGCGGCAGAGCTCGGCCTTCGCCTGCTGATCGCCTGAACCTCCCCGCAGTCCCGTGCGTCAGCTCGGGCGGGACACACCGGGATCTGGTTCGCGGCGCCGCAGACACGAGACCGGCCATGAATGCATGATGAGCCGGTGGGCACTTCTTTCAGCGAATCCGGCTCGGACCGGCCATGAGATTCCTTGTCGTCGGCGGCAGTGGTTTCCTTGGCGGCGAACTCGTCCGGCAGTGTCTGGTGGCCGGGCATGAGGTGGCCGCGACCTACCTGACCCGGCCGGGAGAGACCGCGGGTGCCGAGTGGTCGCCGCTCGACGTGCGCCGACGAGACGACGTCGACGCGCTGATCGACGCGTTTCAGCCGGAGGTGGTCGTCAACACCGCGTACCTGCAGTCAGACTGGGCGACCACGGCGACCGGAGCCGTGAACGTGGCTCTCGCCGTCGCTGCGGCAGGTGGGCGCCTGGTTCATGTGTCCAGCGACACGGTCTTCTCCGGTGCCGCGATTCACTATGACGAGACGTGCCTCCCCGACCCGATCTCCCCGTACGGTGCGGCCAAGGCCGCCGCCGAGACAGCGGTGAGCGCGATCGCGCCGACCTCGGTGATAGCCCGGACATCCCTGATCATCGGTGACGGTGGTTCTCCGCACGAGGCGCTGGTGCATTCACTGGCCACCGGCAGGGCGAGCGGAGTGCTGTTCACCGACGACGTGCGATGTCCCATACATGTCGTCGATCTCGCTGCGGCGCTCCTCGAACTCGCCGCATCCGAGTATCACGGTGTCCACCATGTCGCCGGCACCGACGCGATCAGCCGGTACGAGCTGGGGCTGCTCATCGCCCGACGCGACGGGCTCGACGCCGACCGGTTGCCTTCGGGTCGGCGAGCGGACACCAACGTGCCCGGCCCGCTGGATGTGCGCTTGGAGTGCGACATGACCCAACGACGACTTCGGACCAGGCTGCGTGGCGCGCGGCGGTTTCTGGGGTGACGTTTCCATCGCCGACGTCCGGCGTCGCGGAGTGCGCCGGACCCGCCCCCTGCTTTCCACACGTGACTTGTCTTCAGCGGAGACCTGGCGCCACCGGCCGATTGGCTGCCGCCCAAGGGCCGAATAGGCTCGGGCGCGTCACTTCATGCCGAGCACATCAGGGAGCCCCATAAGTGGTGATCATCGCTCAGGAGACGTCGTTCGACGAGGCCGAGATGTTCGAGCTCTACGACTCGGTCGGCTGGCGCCCGTGGACGCACGACGTCACCCGGGTGTGCCGGAGCCTGGCCAACTCGCACCTGGTCATCACCGCCAGGGACGAGTCGGGCAGGCTGCTCGGCCTGGCGCGGACGGTATCCGACGACGAGATCGTCTGTTATGTGCAGGAGTTGCTGGTCAATGCCCGACACCACGGCAAGGGCGTCGGCCGCCGACTCCTGGAGCACCTCAAGGACCGATACGCGCACTGCCGCTACTTCGTTCTCACCACCGACCACGAGTCCACCCCGGCAGGCCCCGCGAACCACGCCTTCTACCGCCGCCTCGACCTGATCGAGCACCACGAGCAGGGCTTGTCGGCCTTCGGCCTGCGGGTGCGCGACCCGCGGAGCCTCTAGATTCGACCAGGTTCAGCGGAGTTCCTGGCGTTCTGCCGTTTCGCCCAGACGATGGAGCAGGTGCGCCCAGCCATCGCTGGTCTCCTCTTCGAGCAGGGCCGGCAGACCACTGTGGCGCAGGGTGAGCTCGGTGCCATCACCGTCCGGGGTCAGGGTGATTTCGACTCGGGATGCCTCTGGTGCCATGTCGGGCGCTCCCGGTGTGGCCTCCCATCCGAAGGTGAAGACGAGACGCTCGTACGGCACGAACTCCACGAACCGTCCGCGCATCACCGGGCGTGGGCCCTCGTGCATCGCAACCTGCAAGGCGCCACCGGGGCGGACGTCCAGCTTGGCCGTTCCCCACCATCGCGCCAGGCGTGCCGGGTCGGTGAAGAACCGCCAGATCGTCTCGGGACGCGCACGGATGTGCAACGTCTGCTCAATCGTCCTGCTCACAACGATCCCTTCACGTCCTGGGCACCAGTGTGCGCGCGTTCTTCTTGCTCGGCTTCGTACTGGAGGTGGCTGAGCGAGGTGGACCACATCGTCTCCAGGAACGTCACCGCCTCGGCCAGCCCTTCCGGACGTAGCCGATAGAAGCGGCGATTGCCTGCGCGGCGGACGTCGACGAGGCGGGCTGCTGTCAGCGTTCGCAGATGCTGGGATACCGCAGGGCGACTGATATCGGGAAAGCGCTCGGCGATCTCGCCTGCCGATACCTCACGATCCCGCACCAGGACGAGGATGGCGCGGCGGGTCGGGTCCGCCACCGCGCGAAGCGCCTCGTCCATGGTCCACCGCCTTCGTTTTGCGCACCGCCGGGACAGCGTGTAAGTGTTTAAGCAACATCTTACACACCATCGACGACGAGGATCCGCCATGTCAGGAGACGACAACACCCGTGCCCCGCGATCGGAGAACCAGCGCCTGAATGCGCTGGTTGGCCGTTGGCGTTCGCAGGGGCGTATAGCGGCCACCGCGATCGACCCGGCGATCCGCATCGCCGGGTCGGACACCTACGAGTGGCTGGCGGGCGAGCACTTCCTCATTCACCGTGTGGACGTGCGCATGAATGAGGAGCACATCGAGGTCATCGAGATGATCGGGCCCTACGATCCAGCGAGCCGGACCTACCCCATGCGCTCCTTCGACAAGCACGGCAACTTCGTCACCATGCGGGCAAGCGTCGACGACGAGGGTGTCTGGACGTTCGCCGGTGAGACAGAGCGGGCGACGCTGGTGATCGCCGAAGACGGCGACTCCATGACGGCCGAATGGGAGCGCACTGACAACGGCTCGAACTGGCGGCACTGGATGGACATGAACTTCACGAGGGCTTCCAGCCCCAGTGCCATCCCGCGCCGCTGATTCCCTCGCAGATCAGAACAGCCCCGTACGAGAATCCCGGCGAATCGCCGCGAATACCTCCACCTTGGACTGGGGGTGTATCACCAGCGTCTCCTCACATGGAGTAACGCCTCGATACTCGCACCGCTAACCCTCAGGTAGCTCTGGAATTCGCTGACACGGCTCCCCCACCGAGCGCCACAGAGCCACTGACCGACATTCGGCTCTTGAATTCACCTACAGAGCCAAGGGGATCCTGTCCCGCAGCCGACGTGGAGTACACGGTCGGTCCGCGCCCAACTCAACCGCCCACCCACCCGCCGCCTCTGGCCGGGTGGTGGCCTGCGAACCGGTCGCCACGTCCAGCAGGGCGACCTCCGCACCGCCACCCAGCCTCACCGCCGACGGCCGCATGCCCGCGGATGTCACTCGACTCGCTTCACGAATTCCTCGTGGGAGACCGACAGTTTCCGGGCGAGATCGAACCATCCGCGGTGTTCGGCCACGATGTCGGGATCATCGATCAGCTCGGCGCCCAGCATCGACCCGTCCTCTTCGTCGAAGTGCAGGACCGCGGACAGGGAGCGGTCGAAGCACCACACGTCGAGCTGAGGGACACCCGCCCTGAGCGCGGTGTCGCGATCCAGGTATCGGATGTCCTCCCCCGCCGCGTTGTCGGCCATGGCTCCGTGCAATCCGAAGCGGGCGTAATCCGACAGCGGGATGGAGACGACCCGGACCCTCTGGAAGTATCGCTCTTCCATCACCGCCTGACGGACCGCGTGAAGCCACGGCCTGTCCGCCCACTCCGGATCGGGACTCCCCTCCAGGAACCGCCGCAACGGCTCCTGCTCGACCGGCGAGTTGTAGCGGTCGCGCGTCTCCAGACGCTGTGCGGTGGACCGGAACGAGGCGAACAACTCCTGGAAGCGGTCACCTCTGACGAGTTCCGTCACCCTTGCTACTCCTTCGGAATGAACGTGAGCATCTCGCGGGGGATCTCGACGATAGCCTCTCCCAGCCCGAGGTTGACGGCGTCGCCGAGCGCCTGGGGTCCAGGATGAGCTTGCCCTGGATGGCCACCGTGCCACCGGAGGTCTCGTAGGCAGCGGGACAGTCACCGTTCTCGGAGGACGTGCCAAGGAACCGCAGACGCATGTGCATGATCCTTCCCTGAGATTGCTACAGATGGCTAGCAATCCCGACAACGAGTGACGGGGCACATGGCGTCAAGGTTCTGCACCTACGAGTCTTCGCAGCCACTCGGCAGAAAGCGAGTGAATTCTCTCCAAGAGCTCGCTGCCGCCCTGTCACCAGAGCGAATGTGCCATGAACGGTCACGGTCGTTCCTCCAGGAGTAGATCGGCGAGAGCCGCGACGATCGGCAGACCGGTGGCGGCTTCGATCGATGTGTCCGGCCGGTCAGGTGGAGCGATGATGCGTCCATGCTCGCTCTGCCTTGCCTTGACGCCGGTGACAGGGTTCTAGTGTGGCCGCGACAGACGGGTGGGGACGTCGTCGACGCATGGTGAGGCCATGACGCCGCCTCGGTACCGGCCATACCGATCTGCGACCGCCCATCCATCGCACCGACCGGCCGACCGAAGGAACGACGATGAAGTTCGCAGTCAGCTACAGCACGCCCTACCACGGCGTCGACCCCGACACGATCGTGGCCTACGCCCGGCACGCCGAGGACTGCGGCTTCGAGGCGCTGTATCTGCCCGAGCACATCGCGCTGTACCCCGGTGCGGCGGTCGGGCACTTCGAGTTCCCGCCGTCGCTACCGTACTTCGATCCGCTCGATTGCCTGAGCTTCGTCGCCGCGGCCACGCGACGAATCCTGCTCGGGACGGGTGTGCTGCTGCTGCCGTACCACCATCCGGTGATCCTCGCCAAGCGCCTGGCGACCATCGACGTGCTGTCCAAGGGGCGGATGCGGCTGCTGACCGTGGGGCTCGGCACCCTGCCCGGTGAGGCCAGGGCGACGGGCGTCGACTTCGGCACCCGTGGGCGTCGCGCCGACGAGGCGATCGACGTGATGCGGCTGCTCTGGGCCGGCGGCGAAGAGGGGGTCGACTTCGACGGGGAGTTCTTCGCCTTCGACAAGCTGTGCCAGTTTCCGAAGCCATACGGGGTCACCCACCTGCCGATCCACGTCGGCGGATCGAGCCGGGCGGCCGCACGCCGCGCCGGACGACGCGGCGACGGCTACTTCCCGGGTGGCGCGCTCACCCCGGACGAACGCGCCCTCCAGATGGACCTCGCCCGGGCCGCCGCCACCGAGGCGGGCCGCAGCCCGGAAACGCTGGAGTACACGCGATCAGGGGCGATCGACATGACCGCCGAACAGGTCGAGGCGTTCGCCGCGCAAGGCGTGACCCGCATCGTCGTGAGTGCCACCGCCACCGAACCGGAACGGCAACGCGAGGAGATGTCCGCGTTCGCCCAGCGGTTCGCCCTTCTCGACACCACCGAGGCGGGTGCGCGCGTCTGACGCCTGCCACGCTTCTCGGCCGTGGTAGCCGCCACCACGCTGTTCTGCCGTGTTGACCGGCTACCGCGGTCGCGCGGTCCGGGAGAGAGGTCGAGTCCCCGCCGGAACAGGGCGTTCTGTCGCGCCGGCCTCTGAGGAGGGTTCGGGACCGGTGCTTGACGCGGCCGGTCAGGTGGAGCGATGGTGCACCCATGCTCGCCCGGCGTCGGCTGCCCGCGTACGGAAATCGCGCCCTTCCACTGGGCCGAACCGCGCCTTGTACCGGCGAAACAGTGTCCACAGCGCGGCCAGGCCGGTGACCGCGTCCGCGGGTGCGGACCGCCAGGCCGGTACGCGGGCCAAAAGCGCCTCGGCCTGCTCCGGGGTATGGCCCGCCTCGATGAGACGAGGAGCGAGCATGACCGCGTCCACCCACGCGGCACCGCGCGCCGCGAACGCCCAGTCGATGACGTACGCTCGCCCGTCGTCGATCCGGAAGTTGCCGGGGTGCAGGTCGTAGTGGAGAAGGGTGTCCCCCTTCAGCGCGTCGAGGCTGAACGCGGTGAGCGCCTTCTCGTACATGCTCCGGTCCGGCAGTTCCCCTGCGAGCAGGCTCGCGGCCTTGGCCTGGAGTCCCGCGATGTTCACCGCGACCTCCGGAAGCCCGTCGGGGCACGGGGTGAGCGCCTCGTTCAGGACGGTCAGGGTGTCCAGCACAAGCGGCACATCCGGCGAACCGGGCGACAGGTCGGCGTCCCGGCCGTCGACGTACTCGTGCAGCAGCACGATCCACCCGTCCACCTCACCACTCCAGCGCAGGCTGGGCGTGGGCAGGGCGGGCGGCAGTACGGCACCGGCCCGTCGTTCCCGCTCGTACAGGGTCGCGGCCGGGCTGGCGGTGGGGACGGCCTTGAGGAAGACGGTTTCGCTGTTTTCCGTGTGCAGCCGGGTGGCGAGGCCGGGCATGAGTCCCTTGGTCACGGGCTCGGCTTTGAGGACTTGGCCGACCTGCTCCTCGACGGTGACGCGCACGTTGGCGGGGAGGTCGTCCCACTGGGGTTTCACAGTCGGCTCTCCCTGGGGTCGTCGGCGCAGCCCGCGTAGCACTGGCTGCATTCGCCGACGGGGATCCACCCTCGGGGATGACTTTCAGGCCGGCGGCTTGTATGGCCTCGACGGTAGTCCCGATCGTGGTCATGGGGTGGGAGATCTGGGCGGTGGGCACGATTGGCCGCCGACCTTCTCCCCGCAGGTACGGGGCTGCGGCGACACTCACTCGGTCATTAACGAGTGGGACGGTCGATGGGAGGCCACCCTTGGGTTACTTTGTCCGTATGAGCGGACAGCGGAACGGGAGGGCGGAGGTGATCCGCTATGTGGGTGTGGCCGGTGTCGCCGCGTGGTTCGAGGTGTCACCGAGCACGGTAACGAAGTGGCTGGATCGATACGCGGAAACACACCCACACCCGAAGCCGGACGCGGAGATCGGGGAGGGCAGGTCGGCGGTGAAAGGCTGGTTGCCAGAGCGGGAAGCGGAGTGGCGCGAATGGAGTGCAGGCCGACCGGGGCAGGGGGCAGGCGGGGGCCCGAAGCCGAAAAGGTAGTCGCCGAGTCTTGCGTTTGAGCGAGACTCTTTTTCTTTGTCTGTCCTCTTGGACAAAGTCTCACCCTCTAACATTGTCCGTCTAGTCGGACAATGTTAGGAAGCTACATGGACAGCTACAAGAACCAGACCACCACCCCGGTGGAACCCGTGACGACCGACCTGCGCACCCCGGCTCTCACCGCCCGGACCACCGCGAACGCCACCCGGGCCGCCTGGGCTGCCCACGCCCGCGTCTGCCGCATCGGCCAGACTCTCCTGTGCGTCGAATGCGAGCTGCTCGGCACCGCTTTCAGCAGCGCTGCCGCCGCCGCGCGTGCCGCCTATGAGGCGTACGCACCAGCTGGCAGCACCGTTACCTACCACGGCACGAAAACTCAACACCACGGCCCCGGATGGACTGTTTGTGGTGTTACCCACTGCTCCTGCGGAACGGCATACACAATCGTCCGCAACACCGGCCACGCCCAGGACGACGTCCTGAGCGGCGTCCACATCGAGTGGATCACTCCGTCACAGGACGACGTACGGCGCACCGACCGGCGAAGCCGTGCCGACGCCCTAGCCGACGGCACCCTCATCGACGTCCCTCAAGCGTTACGCGCCGAGATCGGCTTCCCGCTCGTCGCGTTCACCGTCGCCGCGTGGGCCGACACCGTGACGTGGACCGACGAGGACACCACCCGCACCGGCATTCCACAGAATGAGGACGACCGTCTGTTGGACGTGCTCGCCATGGCTCGCACTGTCGTCCGCACGGTCCGACACGACAAGCCGGTGGTGTTCTCGCTGTCCCGCTACCCCCGCAGCGGCATCGATGGCTTTGACTTTGAAGCGTCGAAGGCCCTGCTGCGGTTAAGCCTCGAAGACGGTCCGGCATTCACCATCAGCCTGCTCGGCGAAGACTGACCGGTACTACATCCGTAGATCGCGTGGTAGCGGGTCGCCTCGTCGGCGGTAGTGGCTGATCAGCGCGCGGGTTTGATGGGCTTGCCGGAATCTGGACCAGGCCAGGACATGCTCGATAGCGCTGGTGGCAGGCACGACGAGACGGGCGAAGACGCGGCGGATCTCGGCCACCGATGGCTGGATCAGCCGACCTGGAGTCAGCTGAGACTCTCCCGGTGTCGTGGATCTTTTCCCTGATCGGCAGCGGGCGGAACCGGCTCGGGGGTGGTCTGGTCACCCAGGTCAGCGCGGCTGACAGCGAGGAAGGCCAAGGCGAGCATGGCCGTGGTGACGTGGCGGTGCCAGCCGTCCCACTTGCGGACCTGGTAGTCGGTCAGGCCGAGCAGGTCCTTGCCGGTCTCGTTGTTCCCCTCGATCTTCCAGCGGAGCCCGGCGACGGTGATGAGTTCGGTGATCGGCGTGCCGGTCAGAGCATGGGACAGGAAGAACTCGACGTCGACAGAGTCGCTGACACTCCGGCCGATCAGCAAGGTGTGCGCGTGACCGCCGGACGGAACCTGCCCCGCCAAGGCCACCGCGACCGCCGCCCAATCGTAGGCGCGTCGGCCCTTGCTGCCCTCGCCGCATGAGCGGCGCTCCCACAGACCCGGGTCGGCGTGAGCCAGTAGCCGGTCCAGCACATGTCCGGCCCGCTCACCACTCCCGCGTACGTCCAGCAGCGGCAGACCCACCGGGACGGCCATCACGTAGGCGATCTGATGGGTGTGGCAGTAGGCGCGCAGTCCCAGATCACGGCCGTAGCCGGAGTCGGCGGCCAGATAGCGAAACGGTGTGCCCGCCCGCCGTTCCTCCTCCAGCATGTCGATCACCTGCTGAGGTTTGGTCGCGAACGTCACTCGCTCCGGCACACCCGCCACCTTGCGCCGTTCCTCGTCATCGGCCCAGTTTTCGGGCAGGTAGAGCCGCCGGTTGATGAAGGCGTGCCCGACAGCGGAGGCGTAGGTGAGCATCGGCATCACCTGGCAGTTCTCGACCTGGCCAGTCAACCCGCAATACTGGCGGGCTACCCCGACCGACCGGTCATCCTTCTTGATCGCTTGCGTGTCATCGGCGATCAGCACCCCATCCGTACTCACCAAATGCTCCACGACGTAGGCGCGCACGTCATCGCGGAGCGCGTCGGCGTCCCACTTGGCCCGTGCCAGCAGCCACTCGATCGGATTGGCAGTCGGATGCCCGACATGGTCGGCCAACTGCCAGGAGTTCTTACGCGGCACATCGGCCAGCAGCCTGCGGACCAGATCGCCGAAGGTCGCCTTCGGCTCGGGCCGCTTGAACAGCCGATCAGCGATCCTCGAGGTCACCGCTGTGAGCTCGGTATCCCAGGACACGAAGAGATCGTAGGTGAGGCACAAGGTCACTCGCAGACCATCGCCGATACACCCGCAGCCACACTGGCGAACGACTTAAAGATCTACCGATTTAGTACCAGTTGCTTGGCCTTTTCTCGCTGATATCACCCAAGTGCTGGAGTTATATAGGGCGCGAAGCAGGACACGCTCTTGAAGATCACAAAGTGCGACGAAGAGTGGTATGCGGAATACGGGAAACAATCGATGGCTCTGCGGATCCACGGTAGAAGAGGTGTAATTCCTCGCGAGCGCGGGTCGTCAAAACATACATTTGCATTCGTGCCGCATGGTCGGCTGCATCCGTCGAATATGTCTCAATATCCGTGACGAAGACGGCGTCGAACTCAAGCCCTTTCATCGACTTAGACGTGAGAATTTTTATACCCCGCTTCGCGAAGTCAATCTTCGCTGGAGCGCTCCCATTTCGGACATAAATTTGGGCCGAAGATACTTTTCGCCTGTCCAATTCCATCCATAGACCTTTGATCGTCTGCTGATGCTGCGCGGTAACCGCTACCTCATATCCAGGATTTTCCTTGATATACTTGACGATCCTATCAATGATCTCTTTGGTAGTTGAGTACCAATGTAGCTCCGGATGCTTTCCGCGTCGTGTAGGCAACGAGAGATTCTCGTCTACAAAGATCTCTGCGAGCCTCGCAATCTCCATGGTGTTACGGGAGTTAGAACTAACGCTGTGATGGACGGTCCCATCCCCGAGGAAGGACTTGATCTCTTTCAGAGTGCTCTGGCTGTCTGAAATACGCTGGTTCTCATCAGCGAAGACAGTGACATTCTCGGCGAGAATCGTTGAGACGAGATAGAACTCATGTGGCAGGTCTTGACCTTCATCTATAACAAGATCTTCGATCTCTACCTCTGGATGACCTGCCCGGCCCAATTCAAGGAGGATCGCACTCCAGTCGAAGGTAAATTCTTCGATTCCACGGGGTGGCCTCTGGTTGAAACGCTTCTTCCAATACCCAGAGAACCACTCATGAAACGTCATCACCGTTGAGTCGAGTTCGAGCCTGCTGGCTGCGATAAGGCAATAATTTTTGAGTGGTCTGGAGTAAGTCATAAGCACCGGTTTCCGTCCCTGCATGACCAGAGTCCACACACGGTAGAGTGCCATGATGGTCTTGCCGGAACCTGCGGGACCACTGATGAGGAACCTTCCGACTGCGGGCAAGTCGATCACGAAACTCTGTTCCTTGGACAGATCCAGAATGGAAGGTAGCTTCACTCGCCTGCCTTAGATGCCGAGTCGACTGCCGCTTTTAGAACCGGTTCGAAGAAGCCCGGGACAGTTCCATTACCGGTGACAAGAGTTCTATCCAGAAGAGTGTTGCTGGATTCGCAACTCGTTTCCGGTAGGAGCGCGCAGGCATGGCAGGCAGCACGATTGAGATTGCCGAGGCCTTGTCCTGAGTTCTCCGAACAGAGGGGATCGTTGGAACACCATGCGCTGGCTTCGAGCGCACGAAGAAGTATTTCAATCAAGAACGAGGGTTTCCCCTGACGGACTAGGCCACCCAACGTTCCTTCCGTATCACCGGCGGCGGTGTAGATCAAGAATCCAGCCATTGGGTTCGTGTTGGATCTGTCCGCAGGAAGCCTGCTGTAGACCCGTTCGCGCAGCGAAGCCGTGTTGTAACCGGACTCGAAGGACAGTTGCCGGATCAGCAGATGGGCGAAGGTGTGGAGGAGCGGGTAGCGCGGAAGCATCGGCATACCCGACCGGTCTCGTAGACGGTCCCGTTGGAAGGACTTCGCGAGGTCCGACTCATGTTTGGCTACGTGACTTCCGACTTGATAAATCTCCTCCCATTCGCTGAGTTCCCGCTCGTCAAAGGCTAGGAAGATGCCCTCGCCGAACGTCTCCACAGCAGGAAACCACTTAGCCCTGCTGGACCTCATATGGACCGGAATGATGTTATTTCCGGGATTGTAGCGAGAGAAGCCCGTCAGCGCCCTGACCTCTCTGATCCTGTCGGCCAGCACGATGCTGCTGATCCTCGCGCTCAAGCCGTGCGCGGGACCCCTAGGGTCAGTTTCTGGTGCCAGCACAGAGTCTCGTGTGATGAAATTCTTGGTGGTTGGCCTCTCGTCAGCAGGAGTTACGAAAACGCGCCACTCGCTATAGTCAAGGTCTTCATTGCCATTTAACGTTTTTTCTTCAATTGCGCCCTCTTGCGCACCCGATCCCATATCCGCAGCCACGCTGTCAACGAACTCCTCAGTGACTCCAAGACCTACTGCAATGATCTTTCTGAAGAGATGTTTTACTGAGTCGTCCGCGATTAGAAATGAGGCCCATTGGGGATGGGATTTCACCTTATCGAATTCTTCACCATCTCCCGCACCCGGAATGGCGGCTAGAGCGGGAATATCGATCGCGCTATAGATCACGGGGAAGTAGACATTTGCGGCCCCTCGCTGAACGATTTGCGGTAGCTCCTCGCACTCGTCCGCCTCGCTTCTGGGCTGCCAAGGCTGGCGGCCCTGGCATGTGAGCCCTAGCTTCTTAACGATCTCGCTGCCACCAACTCCTTGGAGACTCCTGCTCGCTCGACAGTCATCGCACGATATATGGAGCGAATCTAGGCCGCTGGATTCTTTCGACGTCGTGAACCTGAGCCGGTTGCCGTCAGGACATTTATCGCGTTCTTCCGCTGGTCGATTCGAATGTGCCCACCACGACCAGTCGACGTCCGACATGTGGCTACGGAGACAAATCTGAATGAAACGCATTGGCACCAGTTTTGGCGCCGGGACGCATTTAGGGCAAACCGGGGCCTTTCCCTGTTCCTCCTTCTCTGGAGTCCACCGAAACATACGACGACAATGATCACAGAAGAGCCAGTTAGGGAAACGGAAGTAGGGCACCCTCGGCCAGTCAGGTGGCGGATCCGCAGGGCCGGACGGGGCAACCGGTGCGGACCGGAAGTGCTCGACATTCAGCTTGTTCGCTAGCCTCGGAAGTATGATCTTTTTTGCCTGAGGCGACCACTGCCTGATATCGATAGCGGTGAATGATTCTCCTTTGTAGTCAAAGATTCCCCCAACTCCGAACGGAAAAATTGTCTGTGACTGCCGGACCTGTCTGCGCGCCATCACTGTTCCCCCCTGACCTTGACGAGAGTCTCGTTATCCACGCTCCGCATCGAGTTCAGCGTCTCCCAGAGGCCGCTTCCGAAGCCAAACTGCTTGAGCAGGTTCCGCTGCGCTTTACCTTGGAATTGATACCTCAGCTTCTTGTTCTCATTCGCCGCTTCCTGCGCATGACTGATCCATTCGTTGATCAGTAGTTCGAGCGCACGCTCTGTAGCGACATGTTCATGACGATCCGCAGTCGTTACATGGGCTAAGAGCCGCTCTTTGATTCGTTCCAATTCATCCTTACGATGCTGAACATCTCCGGCTTGGTCGTCAGCGTTGAGGCCAAGGCCGTGGCGGACGAGGATCACGAGGCACGCATGGAGTGCGCGTTGCCTGGAGGCAAGCGACCAAGGAGTGACACTGGTTGGTTCGACCTGGCGGTAAAGAGACTCGTGGTAGACACCGAAGGTCTCGTAGTGCGATCGGTCCCGAGGTTTGGTAGGTCGAAGCATCGTGACCACCAGGCCTGGTGTCTGGTGTCGGCCGACGCGACTGGTGGCTTGGATATATTCCGATGTGGTCTTCGGCTGGCCCATCATCAGCATTAGAGAGAGTCTCTTTACGTCGATTCCTACCGACAGCATGTTGGTGGTGGCAAGGAAGGAAACCGCTCCCTCTCTAGGGTAGGAGATCTCCAGGCGTTCAAGGAGCCTGGGTTGCTCCGCTCGTGACAGGTTGGCCGTCAGTTCCTCGACTTTTTCCTCGCCCCATGGACGCTCCTTGTCATTGAGAGACCCTAGATACTTCAGACGTGCACCGATGTCGTCACGTGCCAACGTCACCGTCCGCCCGAGTTCTCGTACGCTGTGGTGGTAGGCGACCAAGGTCCAGTAGGCATCCTGCAAGGCGGGGTCGTCGGCGATTTCGGTTGGAGCTTGAGCCATGGCCGCAGCCGTATGCACGATAGCCGTCGAGTTACTGTGTCCCTGAGCCATGATGCCGAGATAAAGACGCCCAGGCCGACTTGGATCTGGTTCGGAGAAGTATGAATACCTCGCGTCAAGTCCGGCTGGCGGGAATAGCTGAACCTGCCGGCCATAGAGACCGCGAACTTGATCACTCGCACGTCGGATCGTCGCGGTGGAGGAGATGATCTTAGGCCGGATGCCGTCCCATGCGCAAAGCTCCGACACGGCAGCTTCGTAGAGACCGACAGTGGTCCCTAGGGGGCCGGATAACAGATGCAACTCGTCTTGAATGATCAACGATGGACGGAGCCCACCATTACCTCCGAACAACGCTCCGGCTCGATGCTCCCAGGCAAGCCGAGCGAACTTGTCGACCGTGCCGAGAAGGAATGTTGGCGGCCGCTCATACAAGTGATCGTCCACTACTGCGACCGGCAACCGCTCGGAAAATGCACAGTCCTCGCTCGGGCAGTGGAACAAGAAGGATGTAGCGGTCGCCTTGATACCGTAATGCTTCCGACTTGACTTCGTCCGCGGCACAATCTCTGTTCCACACCACGGGCAGCGTTCCAGTAGGAACCGGTCGTCGGGTTTGCTCATACCGAGCAGTTCGTTGAGCGAGTCCGCCGCTGCCGAGTACTTGTTGGGAGTTGTCGCTTCTCCAACCCATAGACCAATAGTGATCGGCCCACCACCGATCACAGGCTTGTACTGCGTGTCCTTGCCAAGCCGCAGATACTCCAGAGCACAGACGATGCTTGCGGCCCGTTGGAACTGTTGGGTGGTCAGCAGACTGAGCGTGTATCTACTGATGACCGTGGTTCCCCCACCCTTGTCACCATGCTGAAGCCGTCGGAAGAGGATCTCGAAAGCGGCAACGAGCAGGTACGCCTCGGTCTTGCCTCCACCAGTCGGGAACCAGATGAGGTCAACACTCTCACGGTCTGGATGAGTGTCCTGGACCAATCCCTCAACAACCATGAGAAAGTAGGCAAGCTGGAAGGGGCGCCATCTGTAGTCGTGAAGGTCCGGCTCCGCGACCTGGGCCACCGCTTCGTCTCGCCCACGTCTGGTCCCGCCTAGGTCAGGCTCTGACCGACGCATCTGCAGAGCCATCGCACGATTAGCCAACCGGAAGGCTTCGAAAGCCCTGGGATGATCCCGGCTCGTGAGGCATCTGATTCCACCCTCTATCCGATTGATCGCCTGCTTGATACGACCAAGGATCCGCTGTGCGGGTGCCTTTCCCCAGGCCTCCAGCCCATCGACCGCAGCAGCCTGATTCTCAAGCCAGGACCGGTAACCCATTACGAAGTCTGTGAGCAAATCAGCCAGGGTCTCGGGAGTCATCTCCGGACTGGAGAGCCGGCGGAGCGAGAGAACCGGAGAGTCCAGGGGCCCTGAAGCCCTCACCGAGGCGACGGACTCCCGGGGCATCACCTCCGTTGCGACTGCGGTGACATTGTCCGTACCGTCCTCCCGCACGATCCTGGTGGCGCAACCGTGACCAATCGAGTAGGTCTTCGCGTGCCGGTACTGGAGACGGAGTTCCTGTTCTTCCTCATCCTGGCTGCTTAGACGAACACTTGGGTATTCGAGGATCCGACCGTCCTCTGTACGGACCTCAAGACCGACCTGGAACAACATGTGGTCCCAGTCCCGATTGCTGTTCGTCGACACGTGTGGATTGACCAGCGCGACGGTGATTAGTTGGCCACGACCGTACGGACGTCGTCTAACTCGAATCTCGCCGTGACCTGCGAAGACTGAGGTGGACTCTTCTGGAAGACCGAGTTCTTCTTCCTTCAGTGGTTCTCTGACCCAATGACGCTGATCACTCAACCCGCCCCGCACATAACGAGCACCCGAACAACGGACGTTGATGATCGAGGCGTTGGTAAAAAACGAGAGCCCCAGAGATGACGGCAGCCAGGCGGTGGCATCGGATACCGGGTCCTGGGCGAATTGTCCTTCATCACCGCCTTCGTCGGAATCGGTGCGCTCATCTTCCTGCTCTCCACTGGCAAGCACCGCGTTCTGGAAGTCAGCTTCGCGGGGGTAGAGCGTTCCCATCAAGTACCTCCGGTCCGGAGGGGTGGTGAGCACTTCGTGCTCACCACCCACCGGACCGATCAGCTGCTCCCTCAAGTACCCAACGAAGTCGTCCCGCAGAGCCGCCAGCTCTCCTGCTACCTTCACCGCTCCCCCTCTGTATACGAACTGGGCGCCGCGCCAGAGTCGCCTGTTCCCGATGGCGTGTGACTTTCTTGCTTTACCTAGTGATTCTGTCAGTGTGGGGTGACAGAGTACGTGTCTATGCGGATTCAGCCCAATGGAGTAGCCGAAGCCCGCTCAACCACACCGGTCGCGGCGAGTACCGGCAACACGCGTGTGGACAGCGCCTTGCGGCTCGCGCAGCGTTTCGTCCAGGGGAAAGCCCTTCCAGCGGCTGGGTGGAAACGCATCATCCAAGCGACCCAGCTAAACGAACCCGAAGCCAGGCTGCTCTTTAAGGCAGCGGCATCGTTTGGGCTAGAGGTCTCGGGCACGCCGGCATCTGATGTCCAGCAAGAGACGGGCATCTCCAAGCACCGGGATGTCAGCAGCCCTCCGGCCTACGCCCACGGCAAGTCAGCTGAAGGTACTGCCCGCAGTACGGCTATCTCGCTCGAGCACCTCGGCAGCGCAAGCCACATCGCATCTTCCCTGGAGCAGTTGACGCCCGCTGTCGCCGCGGCAATGAAGGTGATCGAGGACGACCGCCGTACGAAACGACCGTGGAAGCGGGTTCTAACAGCAGAGGAGGAGGTGGGCTTGGCCCAGCTGATGCGTCAAGACAGCCCCCTTGACGTCGAATTGCCAGAGGACTTCCCATCCGGGTTCGAAGATGATTCACTTCCCCGAAAAGCGTGGGATTGCATGATGCTCCACAACATTGGTTTAGTTCATGCCGCCGCGCATAAGAATTTACTTCCCGAAGGTATGGAGCACGACGACCTAGCCCACTACGGAATCTTTGGTATTGCTCGCGCCATTCAGAAATTTGACGCATCGATGGGCGTAAAGTTCTCTACCTATGCCACATGGTGGGCGAAACAGTCGATGTCTCGGGCTATTGCCGACTTCGGTTCACTAATCAGAATCCCAGTGCATATGCACGAGACGTGTCAGAAGATCCGTAGCATCCAAAGATCGCTCTATGAACGTGGCCTGCCTGCCGGCCCTGCGGACATCGCTTTGATAGCTGATCTAACCCCCTCAAAGGTTCAAGAGGCAATGAAGATCAGTAGAGTCACGGCTTCCCTTGACATCATTATTGGAGATGGATCATCTCTGGGCGATTTCTTAGCAACAACTGATCATTTCCCTTCGACAGAATCGATTGTTCTTGCGAAGCTGGAAAACAAGTGGTTGCGCAGCCTACTCAAGCAGTTGCCAGAACGCTCTGCGGAGATAGTAGCGCTCCGCCATGGCCTCTACGACGATGACGAATGGACTCTAGAACGGGTCGGCGCCCGTTTTGGCTTCACACGGGAACGCGCTCGCCAGATCGAACTGCAGGCGATGAAGCAATTACGCAGCCTTATATCTGGAGAACGTCCTGCAAGACAAAATAAAGAAGTAGTAGCAGAATTTCCCCAGCAAGTCCCTGTCGGTGCGAAAAAGGTAAGTTCGGGCCGACCTATGAAACAATGGAACAAAAGAGGGGCGAGGCCACGACCCACTCCTCAGCCTACCAAAGAAATGGACGCAAAAAAAGACAAAACACCATCACAAGCAGTCGACTCCATACTTCAAGAAAGATTCGTACTTGTCGCAAACAAAGAGATAGAGGTATCACTACTTTCCCATATGGCCAAGAAAGTTGCATATGAGATGGTTCAGTACGCAGTCGACAGGTCAATAATACTTCAGGTTGCGGCAGGCGAAGAGTACAAAATTACGGCGAGCGTCCAGCATGGAACGAAAAAAACTAGGCTGTGGGCGATAAACCTTGGAGTTGACGGCATGGAACATCTGCCGCCCCGCCTAAGCCTGGAAGGACGCTCCAATAAGCTATTAATTAGTCGAGAATCGTTAGCTATGTATCGCGAGACGATGAACAATCTAACGTTCTATAACACGGAAGGAGGGCCGACTTTTCCTACCTCAATCCCTTTGGAGGAAATAGCTAGACAAATTGATGCGGTGCCAGTGATCCAAGAATCCATAGACTTGGTTCTAGAGGCCATGAACCTGCGCCTCGGAAAAGAACTATTAAAGAGGGACGGCTACCACGCGCGGCCGAGTTCAGTGACCCTAGCAAGCACTCCAGTTCAGGGTGTCCTTTTCTAGGAAATGGGCGCCTCAGTGGACTCTATTCCGGATCATTTGGCCTACAGAAAGCCGAGCCACCACTTAACCTAACTGACCTGCGAGAAACCGCTAGGGTGCGGCAGCTATATAAAAGAGGATCGCGAGCCGGCCTCACCTTGATCGTGGAGATCCTGCGAGTGCAGTAGTTGTCTCGGATAGACACCCGGACTAGTAGGCACTATAAATCTGCTGCGGCCTAGCGAGTCTGACAGTCCGTTCATCGATTCTTGGAAAACCCAAGAGGACGACCGAACCTACCATCACACTCCTGCGGCTCTACCGACTAGCTATGCGATCGCATCTTCAGCCGAGAAGAGACGTAAGCCTTCCAAAAAAGTCAGCGGACGGTCATCATGTCGCTATGGCAAAGATCAAAGAGTTCTTCCGAGTCACCAAGACCGCGAGTCCTCACCCCACAGAAGTCGAGTGTGGGTACCAGGTAATCCTTACGCAGAATGGTGCCCTGCTTCAGCTCAGCACCTATGGTTCAGACGGCCGGCAGTCCGAGAAGAAGGTAAGCCAAACTCTTCAGTTGGACCGCGAACGTGCGGCCGAGCTCCTTCAGATCATCACAGAAGCTTTTCCGGACCTGAAGGACAGCTGATCCTCAAGCTCCACTTGTTGATCTTCGGTCTCTGATGAGCTGAGCGATACGCTCGGCAGCTCCCACCGGATCCTCGTGTTCCCAAACACGGACCGGCTCCCAGCCGGCCTCACGTAGCAGGTGATCAGTCTCGACATCACGGGCCCGGTTTTTCTCGATCTTGTCGGTCCAGAACTCGCTGTTCCTCTTGGCCGGCCGATGGTGCTCGGGGCATCCGTGCCAGTAGCACCCGTCGAGGAAGACCGCCACCTTGGCCTTGGTGAACACGAGGTCCGCAGTCCTGCGGAATCCGGCGAGCGGGCGCACCCCAACCCGGTAACGCATGCCGATCGCGTGGATGGCAGAACGCAGAGCCATCTCGGGCCGAGTATCCCGGCCCTTGTTCGCCCGCATGACAGCACGTACGGCCGGAGTGGATGCCCACGAACTCTCCGGCCGAACAGTTCCGTCTTGGTTCTCCCCCGACGGCGGTTCCTCGACAAGGAGATTACTGGCCCTTGCCATCTGCCAAGCCTGCGCCAGGTTCGCCGCCCGCGTTTCCTGATCGACTTCCCCGACATATTTCGCTGGAGATCGCCCCTTGTCCGACCAGCGAAGATAAGCGCGGATACGCCGTGTCTTAGGCAGCACCTTCAACTCGATGGAAGCGCAGGCGAAGCGTCCATCACCGAGGTCTACGGTACGGCGATTACGTCCTCCAGCGGCACGGTCCTGCTCTGCGGTACGCGCGTCTCGGGTGCGCCCCTTTCGCCCTTTCCACGCTCGGGCCGGTGGCGCCTCGTCCTTCCACCCTCCTGGTCTAGCGGTTTCCGTAGTGGTCACCGGCGGCCCTCCGCCTCCTCAAGCACATCGGCGACAGCCTTGGCGAAGACCTCTCCGAGCAGAACGGGAACCGCGTTGCCGAGCTGACGCATCTTCTCTCCACGAGGCCCCTCAAGAATCCAATCGTCAGGGAAGGTCATAACACGAGCGGTCTCACGGACTGTCATATAACGGTGGGTTCCATCGTCCAGGAGCATGACGGACTCTCCTCCTGGAACACCGTGGACGCCAGCCTTGACGGTCTTGGCCGGACGATCGAGCTCGTTGGGAGTGTGCCCGTTGTAGATTCGAGCGTCAGGCCAGCCGATGTGATCGGTAAAGCCACCCAGCTTGTGCTCCTCGCGGTCGAGCCACTCGACAGGGACGGGCGGCAGGGGCTCAGCTCCGTCGATACCCGCGATCGCATCACGCAACGTGCGCCATGGACGCTTGCCATCCGTGACCGGAAGTGTCTTCGGCAGTCTGGCCAGGACGCTTTCTCGTACCCTGTCGGGTACGGCATGCCGGTCCCAGTATTCACCGGTGACCATCGAGTGAATGAGTGCCATCTCTGAAAACTCCGGCTTCACAAGCCTTTTGAACCGCTCTACGTCGACGCCGAGGTCCGCTCGGAAGGCCACGATGATGATTCGGTTTCGAATCTGCGGAACCCCGTAGTCAGCGGCGTTCACTGGGGTCATCACGACCCTGTATCGCTTCGACAGGTCGGTGTCCTCCTCCTTGATCCGCTGGCCCAACACCGCGTCGTGTTCCTGCCAGGTCACCCCCTCCTTCCGCTCGTTGAAGGGGAGTTCGAGTTCGCGGAGGATGTAGTCGAAATAGGGCTTGAACGACGGGCGCAGCAGCCCGCGGACGTTCTCGCATATAACTGCCTTGGGCTCCGCCTCACGAACGGCCCGGAACATCTGGGGGAACATGTTCCGCTCGTCCTCGTCGCCCTTGGCCACCCCGCCGAGACTGAACGGCTGACAAGGGGGCCCACCGGCGAGAACGTCCACCCTTCCGCGCAAGTACTCGAAATCGACCTTCCGTACATCACCCTTGACAAGCGGACACGGCTCACCTGGCGCTGGAACGTAGGGCGCTTGTCCCTCCTCCAGAAGCTCAGCGCCGTTGACCACCAAGGTCTCGCACGCCCGCTTGGCATACTCGTTGAGCAGGAGCGGCCGGAACCCTGCACGCCGAACCGCCATGGCCAGGCCCCCACCACCGGCGAACAACTCGACGGCGGTGCGGTCTCTGGTCGGCTCTTCTCGCTGATCAAGCATGAAGAAAGCATACCGCGGAGTTGTTGATCTTGGACAAGTTTGGAAAGATAGTTCGACTCTTTCGTTCAGCGCCTGTGCCCCTCAGAGGACCACGAAGGCAGAGCGAAACAGAGAGCATCTCCCCACCAACGCCACATAGCGATCAATCAGCGTGAATGGCCCGTGAGGCTCTCGCCTCCAGCCGACCCTTTGGCGTTCGAGCGAAGGCCAAGACCTCTGGAACGAACCTGTGGATGGCATGGATGAGTTTCAATCACGATGTTCGATGGACCGAAAGCAAACGGATCTTCACAGTAGTCTCTAGCACGTGCCCAACTACACCCCTCGGTACTACGATCCGCTAGACACGGAGAACATCACCTCCGCCATCTGCCGCGAGTTGGAAAATCAGCCGCTGATCCCTCTCGCGCCAGAGATCACCAATTTCACGGGCTCAGGGCTCTACGCGATCTACTACATCGGGGACAGTGACCCTCTGTACGCTCCTCTCGCCCCGCACAAGATCCCGGTTTACGCGGGCCAGTCGGTGTCCCACAACAGCGCGACCGGAACCGCCAACAAGAGCCAGAGCCCACTCTGGCAACGAGTACGCGGACATGCGAAGTCCATCGGAGGCGGCGGACTACCCCTTGGCGATTTCGCAGTGAGGCTACTCCGAATGCCCGACGTGCACGCCGACCTGGGCGAAAACGGGCTAAGGGTCACCTATCAGCCTGTTTGGAATGCGATCCTTCGCGGATTCGGTAGCAACGAGCAAGGCGCGGCGACCCGAAGGAGCGCTCGCTCGAAGTGGGACACCGTACATGCCGGCAGAAGCCGCACTCACGGCGATAGTCCGCACGACCGCACCAAGCTCATCGAGGAGGCACGGGTTCATATCGCCCGACAGATAGAGAACTCCAAAAATGTTCCTTGGAGCTGACTCAAGAGTTCCCGCTCTCCTTCGTCATGGTCGTCCTCGTTCTTGTCCGTGAAGAACTCAATCCTCATGAAGCCTCACAGAGGCCGGAGGCCTCTCCTTTCAGGGCTCATAGGGTGCCGAAGATCGATTCCTCAGAGGACGTGCATCCGGACACCCAGTCGACGGATCCGCTCCCGGTAGCTGTACCGCTCCAGGTCCAGCAAGGTCCGTACAGCCTGCTGGGCCATCGGGTGGTTGCGGACGAGTTGAGGTGCCGCTTTCTCGGCGCGTTCAAGTTCGGCCAGGGCGGCGTCGCGTTTGCCGCACCACAGTAGGCCTCGTGCGTAGTCAAGGTGGTGGTGTCCAACGCGACCAGACTGCATGCCTTTCGGGAGCCGAACCTTTTCTCCTCGGCTTACCGCCTTGGGCCCGTCTCCGAGCTCGACGGCAACGGCGACGCCATGAATGTCGATGTTGGGCTGGTTGGTGCATAGATCGTAGTAATTGGTGCGCTGTCGAGCGCCGAGCCGGGTGACCGCCTCGGCCGCAAGACGATGTCTCGACCACGCCTCGTCGGCGTCGTTCCTACGGGCAGCGGTGACCGCGGCCCGCAATTGCAGGCCACCCCAGACGGCCAGGGCCTCAGGCTTACCCGCGACGTACTCGTCCTCGATGCTCGCGCAGGCCGAGTTGATCACGGTGAGCGCGTCATTCCACGAGCTGGAGGACCACAAGTTTCGTATCCGCAAATACGTGGATACGACTCCGTGGTACCGATCCCCTGAGCGTTCGGCGGCCCAGCGGACTCGACCGGTGGCGATCAAGGAGAGATCGGCGTATCCCAGGCTGTAGGTGACCGAGTCCGCCGTCTGGTAAACGAACGCGAGCAGCCCGAACGCCGTACTCCGGTTGGGCTCGGTGTACAGGTGGGTCGCGGCCTGGAGTTCGGAGAGTAGAGCCGGCAGCCCATCGGCCAGTTCCGTGTAGCGGGCCTCTCGCCGTAACCAGCAGGCATGCTCGACGGCGACGCGGAGGGCGTCCAGCGACCGCACTTCGCCGACCCACTCAGGGGCGAGGTCGTAGCGCTCCAGATGGCGGCGAATCTCGGGGATCGCAGAGTGCCCCCGATCCTCGGCGGGGGTGTCGCCCCGGTAGGGGCGCGCGGTGAGTTCGTTCGGGTGCACGCGCAACACTCGAGCGACGGTGTTGATCAACGCGATGGAGTCAAGAGGGATGCTGTCGTTCTCGACGCCGGACACCCAGGACTGCGCACGGCTGACGCGCCGGGCGAGTTCGGTCTGGGTGATGCCCAAGCGCTTACGCGCACGTCGTACGCGCTTTCCCACACTCTCTGCCGCCGGGTCTGAGTAGGTCATGGCCTCACGGTAACCCGCCTTGCCTCTCTTGACTCCCCTCCTCATCAAAGTATCAAGGGCATTGATGTCCGCACCTCTCCGCACTCATAACTTCACTTTCCGTGAGGAGAGATGAGTGTGGGAGTGGCCGATACTCCCGTCACCTGACGGTCGGAGCAGCTGTCGAACGAACTCCAGTGGAAGCCCGCGGTAATGGGCCTCTACGGACGCGCATCAACACAACGGGCCGACGCTCCTGTTTGTACAGCGCAAACCCGTCGTGCGGCGCGACGGCCGGAATCGCCGTGTGGGAGATCGGCTTGAACGTCCGTTACGGACATGCCGCGCAACGTGCAGTCGACCAGGGCGTCCCGCGTTCCGATACGCCGAACTCCGTGAAGCACATCAGGCGCCGAAGCAGGTGACCAAACCTACCTGACGAACGCACCGTCCCTCACACGGAAACCCTTCGTCACCGGCCAAGACACGGTCATGGCCGGTGATACCGCCAGAGAAAACGGCTCTGCCAGTCGAGTGGCTTCGCCTGGCAGAGCCTCGCCTGCACACTGGAGGTGCAAACTGTGCTCAACCCTAGTAGAGCCATAAAGATCATCCGAGTCCGTTGGCATGCCGAACAACCGCCCTCACCTCTCGGCTGTCGCTGGTGCGGTCATCCCCCGTACGCGCACGATGCCGCCAGCCTGCCGCACCGGCCGGGACACGTGTGGGAGCAGCCCACCTCGGCCCAGGTCCGTACGCGCATGACGGCCCGGCGCCGCCTCGGGCTCTGCGGCCGACTGCCCGCGCCTTCCGCACCGGCCACCGTGACCCCGCGCCCGCCGAGCCACCCCTTCACGGTTTCCCCCACCGTCCGGGGACGCCACGCGCGACCGGCCACCTCGCCGTACGGACGCGAATCGCCGCCAGGAGCACGACCCGGCAGGCGCGAGACGCACCGGAAGGGAGTGACGGCATGAGTGCACCTCCCATCGAGACAGAGGCAGAGGCAGAAGCGGACGCGGACGCGGAACACCTTCGGCACGAACCCGGCGACGACCCCCGCGCGCTGCGCACCCTGACGCTCCGCTTCCCTGACTGGCGTCCCTGGTACGGCCACGCCACCGGACGCTGGTGGGCACTCTCCCCCACCCGATACCAGCAGCGCATCGGCCTCGTCGAAGCCGACACCCCCGCCGAACTCGCCGCTCGGATGCAGCACATCGAGGACTTCCACCCCCACCCCGAGCAGGCTCACCAGACGACCGACGGGAACCTTGGGGTCGCCGAAAACCACGCAGGCAACGAGACCATCAGCAAGGGAGGTGACCGGGATGACCGTACGACTGCTGTCCGTACTCGCCGGGGTGCTCGCTGACCGATTCCGGACGACGACCGACGACCCCAACGGACCGGCCGCCACCATCTGGCCGCCGTATCCGGGCCGGATCCCCGGCTGGTCGACGACGCCGAACCACACGCCCGTCATCTCCCAACGTTTCCCGGCCACCCCCGACCAGGTCAGGGGCGCCCGCGCCTTCGTCGCCGACATCCTCGGCGACGACCACCCGCTCCGCGACGACGCCATGCTCCTCACCAGCGAGCTGGCCACCAACGCCGTCGAACACTCCACCAGATCGATCGACACCCGTCCGATCGACACCGGGTCGGTCGACACCTGGTCGACCGACACCGAACCAACCACCCCTGAACCAACCGGCCCCCGACCGGTCGACGCCAGAGCGACCAACGCCGGAGCGATCGACACCGGAACAGCCGCCCCCGAACCGAAGGACCCGCCACGGGAGTTCGTTGTCACGGTGGCCTTCACCCCGCGCGGCGTCATCATCACCGTCCAGGACCCCGGCTCCGCACAGATCCCCCGCGTCAGGAACTCCGGCCTGGACGCCACCGGCGGCCGTGGCCTCCTGCTCGTCAACGACCTCGCCACCCGCTGGGGCTTCCACCGCGACCCCACAGGAACCGTCATCTGGTTCGAACTCACCTGACAGACCGACGCGAGCTCGAAAGGGCGACGCCGCCACGCCCCCGACCAGCGGCGTCGTCCCCGAGAACGAGACGGTCACACGATTTCCGGTACGGATGATCCCGTTGGTTGCGGAGACACACGCCGGAGACGGTTCCGGCCCCGGCGTTCAGCGAGCTGATCTCCGGCGCCCGACGGGCGGCGGTGGGAACGCGGAAACCCACAGCCCAGAACCGGGGAGATCGGCCGGCGTGGGTGGGTTCAGCCGATGAAGATCACCCTCAGTCTAGAAACGGTCCGCGTGCTCGTCCACCCACTGCGCGAACGTGCGTGCCGGACGGCCGGTCACCCGTACGACCGTGTCGTCCACGGTCTTGGAGGAATCACTGGACTCGGCGTACCAGCCAACGACGTACTCGGCGTCCGCCCGGGACACTCCGGTGGCCGTCAGCCTGTCGATCGCCTGTTCGTGCGTTATCGGCTCGAAGGCGATGTCGCGGCGGAGCGTCCGCGACAGGATCGCGACCCGCTCACTCGGGGTGAGTGGGTCGGGGCCGGTGAGGTTGTAGGACTGCCCCGCGTGGCCGTCGTCGAGTAGTGCGACGGCCGCCACGGCCGCGATGTCGGCCTCGTGCACCAGCGCGCTGGGAAAGTCGTACGGTTCTCTGACCACTCCTTCGGCTCGGATCGATTCGGCCCAGGTCAATGTGTTGGACATGAACTCCTGTGCTTCCAGACGTGTCCATTCCACGCCTGAGTCCGCCACCGCCTGCTCGACCGGGCCCACCCAGCCGCCCCACAGCACGGTGAGGCGCTGAACGCCTGCGGCGACCGCCCGCCGGACCAGCTCGGGGCCGACCTCGGCGAGTCCCTCCGTCACCGTGATGTGCAGCCGGTCGACGCCGTGGAGTGCGGCGTCCAGCTTCTCCGGTGTGTTGTGCGTGCCGGCCGGAACCTGTCAAACCTGCTGAGACATCAGGCTACTTGTGGCGTTTGTGCTGAGGTCTCGATCTGGAGGGGCGTGGATGGTTTGTTGATCCATA
>NZ_JBEYID010000028.1:0-114474 GCF_040635605.1 Streptosporangium sp. NPDC006930
GCCGCCCGTCGTCGTGCTGGTGGCCTACCTGCCGGGTCTGCTGATCCAGATGGTCACCACGGGTCTGGCCGAGGAGCCGGGCTGGCGTGACTTCGCCCTGCCCCGCCTGCAGCGCAGGTTCGGCCCGCTGGGCGGCACTTTCATCCTCGGCCCGCTGTGGGCTCTCTGGCACCTGCCGCTCTTCATGAGCGAGTGGGGCGGGTGGCCGGACGTCACCTGGATGAGGGTCGGCGAGTTCTTCGTCTTCTGCTGCGTCTTCGGCGTGGTCGTCACCTGGGTGTTCAACCGGACCGGCCAGAGCCTGCCGCTGATCATGCTGCTGCACGTCGGGGTCAACAACTTCATGTCGATCGCCTACTCGGAGATGTTCCCGTCGATCGACAGCGCCGTGGACGCCTCCCGGGTCACCCTGCTCGCGGGCACCGTGGCAGCGATCGTGGTACTCGTCGCGACTCGCGGCCGCCTTGGCTACCGTCCGGAGGAGGAACTCACGCCGGAGGTCGCACATCAGAACTGAACGACGTGTCGCAATACGTCAGCCGCCCCGACCAGGCCCGGCCACTCCTGCCGATTGCCGGGTCGGGGAGGTCGTCGGGTATAGGTAAAGTCATGATCTTCCTGAGGCGGGCAGCGCACGCCGCCGTACTCACCTTCGTGCTCGTCCCGATCACCGCCGTCCTCACCACCCCGCAGGCGGCGGCCGAACCGCGTAAGCGATCACAGGTGGAGTCCGCGGCCCTCGCCCGGCGCATGCTGGCTCAGCTCAAGGTCGCCAGGCCCCTGTCCATCCGGGGCTACAGCCGCGAGCGGTTCCACTCCCGATCGGCGCACCGCAAGGGCAGGTGCAACACGCGGGAGATGGTCCTGGCCCGCGACGGGCGGAACGTACGCCGCAACGCGGCCTGCCACCCGGTGAAGGGGCGCTGGTACAGCCCGTACGACGGCAAGTGGCTGAAGAGCGAGAAGTACGTGGACGTCGACCACCTGGTGCCGCTCGCCTACGCCTGGCGTTCGGGTGCCAAACGATGGAGCCAGGCCAAGCGGCGCGCGTTCGCCAACGACCTGGTCCGCCCCGAACTGCTCACCGTCAGCCACTCCGCCAACATCGCCAAAGGCGGCAAAGGCCCGCAGAGCTGGCGCCCGCAACGTCGCGCCCACTGGTGTCAGTACGCGACCTCGTGGATCACGGTGAAGCGCCACTACCGGCTCTTCGTGACCCGCAAGGAGAAGGTGGCCCTGCTCAACATGCTCCGCACCTGCTGAGGCCGAGCCCAACATGTTCCGTACCTGCTGAGGCCGACGTTTGCCGAGGCCGGCCTTGATCCACCGGTGGAATCTCGGGCGGGACATCTTCAGGGTTCGGCACAGCCGCTTTGAGCTTTACGCCGAAGGCGTCCCTACGGTCGTCGACGAGCTGGAAGCGGCTCACCGGTTGGTACCGGTCCCCCGGCGCCGAGCACACGGCACGAGATCGGCACCGGGGGTGAGGGTTTGTGCCGCGGATCCGCAGGTCTGCACCGCGGATCCGCGGTCGGTCACGTCGAGACGATCGTCAGACGGCCGTGCGCGACCACTGCTGGTTGGTGCCGCTGTTGCACGGATACTGCTTGAGGATCACGCCGTCCGCGGTCGACGCGGCCGGTACGTCCACGCATTTGTTGCTGTGTCGTGCCCGGAGCTGGAAGTAGCTGCCGTTGCTGACCATCTGGAAGTGCTGGTTGCTGCCGAGGCCGCAGGTGTACTGGACGAGCTCGGCGCCGTCGGCGGTCGAGGCGCCCACCACGTCAAGACACTTTCCGCTGTGGCGGCTGACGATGCGCCAGTAGCCGCTGCCGACGTCCTGGAACTGCCACTGCTGCCACGCGTTGCCGTTGTAGGTGTACTGGCCGACGCGCGCACTGTCGTTGGTGCTCGCTCCTTGGACGTCCATGGCCTTGCCGCTGTGGCGCGCGTTGATCCTGTAGGTCACCGTCGGCGGAGGGGTGACGTCGCCAACGGCGTCGCCCCAGGCGTACCGGACCCGGTTGGCGCCGTGGCCGTTGCGGACGGTCACGCTGAGGTTGGTGCCGCTGCCGCTCAGGGCGTACATCGAGTACCAGTCGTAGCCGATGTTGCCCGGCTTGCCGCCGAGGGCGGGCCAGTAGGTGCCGCCCATCTGGTTGTCCCGCATGACCTGGGCCATGGCGCGGAGGTAGCGCACGAAGTTGTCGGTGCTGGTCGGGTCGCTGTAGTTGAGGCCGGTGGACATCGGCGCGCCGAACTCGGTCGCGACCGCGCGGTGGGCGCAGTTGCCCAGACGCGTCTGAATGTGGCTCCGGAAGCCGTCGTAGGTCATCGGGCCGTAGAAGAAGGCGTAGTAGTGGAAGGACAGCAGCGTCGAGTTGAAGCGGCTGTCGTTGCAGATGTCCCGCAGGTCCTGGCTGAAGCCGGTGCCGCCGATGAGCACCCGGCCGGGCACCGCCGAGGTGTGATAGCCGAGCCAGTTCGCCGCGACGTTGCGCCACTCCGCCGACGAGTAGCCGTGCGGCTCGTTCATCGGCTCGAAGTAGACGTTGCTGTTCGAGCCGTACGTGTTGATCACGCTGGACCACATCGTGTTCCAGGCGGTGAGATTCGTGATCCTGCCGTTGGAGGCGGCGCCGTCCTCCCAGTAGGCCAGGATGACCTTGAATCCACGCTCGGCGGCGGCGTCGATGGCGCCGCGGTAGGAGTTCCACCAGGTCGTGTTGGCCACGGTGTGAGTGTTGATGGGCAACCGGATGGTGTTGATGCCCATGATGTATTCCATGTGGTCGTAGAGCGAGTTGGCCTTGGCGCGAACCGTCGCGTTGCTGTCGGACTGGCTCAGTCCCTGCACGACGAGCGTGCCGGTGCTGAAGTTGTCACCCAGCACGGCCCAGTTCATGCCTCGGAACTGGCTGGTCTCGGCATTGGCCGGCGGCGCGGAGACGACGAGGCCTGTCGCTGCGGTGAGCGCGGCCACCACAAGGGCGATCAGTAGTCGGCGCAACGACCGAGTGCGCCGCGACGGTCCTGATGAGTAACCATCAGACGCCATGATCAGTGCCATAAATGTCCAATCACTGGGGAGGGAGGGACGCCGCGGGTGCCCTTCCCGGGAATCAGTAAGGAGACGGCGAGGGGCGACATCACAGCTGCGCGCTCACGGCTGGGCCTGAGGGGGAAGGGGGGCGCATCGACGGACGCACGGAGAATTGTTAGCGATAACATTTCTGCGTGCATCTCGTCCCTGTGGGCTTGGCGATGGGGCGATCGGTTCTCGATGAAGGCCCGACGATCGGGTCGCATTCATGTTTCTATTGCATTTCCGCAAAGTGTCAGGGTTCGCAAGGCGGGATGTCAATATCTCGCTACCAGAAATTCATCCCCATGCAGTCGGCATTCTGCGGCGGTGGCGATGCCGGTCTCCGGACCGGAGGTGGCTATATCGCCTGTTCAGCCCTCTTCGGTGCTTGGCAGCCGGAATCTCCATGGCCACTCACGACGAGGAGGCCTTCGTCGTCCGGACGGCCACCGCACGACCGGCGAAGCTCGGACACCACTACCTGGAAACGCGCCACGGAGTCCGGCGAGGCGCCCGAGCGGCCGTTACAGCCTCAAGATCACCGGAGCCTGCTCACGAAGTGGGACAGGCATACTGTCGGCCATGGCTTCTCTTGTGCACCACGTGAGCATCGACTGCGCGGACACCTACCGGCTCGGGACCTTCTGGGCCGAGGTGCTGAACACCAAGATCAGCGAAGACGATCACCCTGGTGACCCCGAGGCACTGGTCGAGGCGGAGGGCATCTCGATCCTGTTCATCGCCGTCCCCGAGGGCAAGACGGTCAAGAACCGGATCCACTTCGACATCCAGCCCACAGACCGCACTCGCGAAGAGGAAGTCGAGCGTCTGCTCTCCCTCGGTGCCACTCTGGTCGCCGACCGCCGCCGTCCCGACGGCTCCGGCTGGGTCACCCTCGCCGACGTCGAGGGCAACGAGTTCTGCGTCGAGCGCAGTGCCGCCGAGCGTGCCGCCACCGCGTCCTGACCTTTCTTCGGGTGCCGGGACGACCGGCGACAGCATGAATCCCGTACCGCGATCAGCCTCTCGGGGTCGGCCGTCCGGTCGACCGTCTCGTGGGAGAAGGCGGCCGGGATCTTCCCGCGCGGGACCGGCATCGTGCTGCCCGGAGCCCACTACCCCTGGGTCACCGCCCCGGAGACCTTCGCCGAGGCGATCGACGGATTCCTCGACGGTTAGGGGACACCTGCTTCGCGATGCGTCGCCATGAGTGAAGACGCGTCGTCGTGAGTGAAGACGCGTCGTCGTGAGTGAAGACGCGTCGTCGTGAGTGAAGACGCGTCGTCATGAGTGAAGACGCGTCGTCATGAGCGAACCGGTGGGCGGCGTGGGCACACCGCTCGGTCGCGGGAGCCCTTGACGCCCTGGGCGGATCGGAAACCCGGCAGGTGCTTCGTCACTCCCGGGTGGTGATCTCCTTCGCGGTGGCGAGGAGGCGTTTGGCGGTGTGCTCGATGTCCAGGTCGACCATCGACACGATGCCGAGGCTCGCCTCGAGTGAGCGCCCCTCACCGTCGTAGAGCGGCACGGCGATGCCGACCGCGCCCGGTGTCAGGTTTCCGCGCGAGACCGCGTATCCGCACTTTCGTGCCTCGACGACCGCGGCCGGGTCGTCGGCCCTGGGCGGCCGGGCGAGCATGATGGCGAGGCCGCTCGCCCCCTGGTCGAGCGGATGCCGGGCACCGCTGCGCTGGGACAGGTGGAAGATCGCGTCGGACGGCTCGACGACCGCCAGCACCACGGCATCGGCCCCCTCCGACATGACGCACTGCGTGGTGACGCCGAGCTCTTCGGCCAGCGTGCGCAGGTAGGGGATGACCGCGCGCTGGAGCTGCGGGTTGGCCTGCCGGGCGAGCTGGATCACGCCCAGCCCGAGCCGGTAGCGCCCCGAACTGCCCTCGGCGGCGAGGCGGTGATTGCGGAGCGTGGTGAGCAGCCGATAGACCGCCTGCCGGTGCATGCCCAGCGCCGTGGCCAGCTCCGCGACGGTCATGTCGCGGTCTTCTACGGCGAGCAACTCCAACAGTCTCAGGCCGCGATCCAAGGTCTGGGATCCGTTGCCCTGATTGGCGCCGTCTCCGGCGCGATCATCAGCGTTCACGCCAAGCCACCCCCACCGCTGTTAGCATTCCTAATGCGCACTGTATCTATATTGAACAAACCTGATGTAACTTGTCGCATGAGAGTCAACTTCTGACAGTCCGATCGGCTGCGGCATTACGCCCGGCGATCCGGCCGAACGCGAGACATTCGGCGATGCTACCGCCACCTGTCGGATAAAGCAGGCCGTGTAATGATCCTAGCTCACCGGCGGAGTAGAGATTGTCTATCGAACCTCCGCGAATCGCGGCCACGCGTGCTTTCGCGTCGCGTCGCGGACCGCCGACCGTATGCGAGCCACCCGGCCATAGCTGAACCGCGAAATAGCGGTCGCCGCCGATGGGGGCCAGCGTGACGGGGTCGCGGCCGAAGTCGGCGTCGACGCCCGCCGCGCAGTGCTGGTTGTAGCGGGAGACCGTCTGCTCCAGCACGGCCGGATCAAGTCCGCAGGATCGGGCCAGATCCGGTATTGACCTGGCCGAATGTATCCAGCCACGCCGCAGTTCCGCCTCGTTGTCCTCACTCCAGGCGTAGTCTCGCACCGGTCCCGCGGGGCCCGAGTAGGTCGGGACCAGCGTCGCCCGCTCGAAACGGGCTTGATCGAATATCCACCACGTCGGAATCCTCGGGTAAGTGAGCTGATCGGCGTCCATCGCCAAAAGCGCCAGATGGGCGGCGTGCTGCTTTCCCGGTTCGCGGATGAATCGCCGGCCCGACCCGTCGACGAAGATCGAACCCGGTGCCGGCTCGCCTTCGGCCGGCCCGAACCGGCCTGATCCCCACAGATCGACGGCCGTTCCGCCGGTGTATCCGTCGCCGGGGAATCTCGCTACGAAATGCCCTGGCCAAACATTCATGTGCCACAGTTCGGCGCCGATTTCCGTCGCCATGGTGATGCCGTCTCCGGTGTTGTGCTCGGTGCCGTAGAAATGCACCGGAGTGACCGGCAGGTAGTGCGTTTTGAGCCGTTCACTGGCCTCGTAGCCGCCGACCGCCAGCACGACGCCGCGGCGTACGCCGATCCGCTGGACCCCGTCGGCGCCGTCGGTCTCCACCCCGACGACCGCGCCTCGCGCGTCGGTGAGCAGCCACTT
The DNA here is from genome assembly GCF_040635605.1 of Streptosporangium sp. NPDC006930. Taxonomy (NCBI): domain Bacteria; kingdom Bacillati; phylum Actinomycetota; class Actinomycetes; order Streptosporangiales; family Streptosporangiaceae; genus Streptosporangium; species Streptosporangium sp. NPDC006930. The sequence goes on from NZ_JBEYID010000028.1 coordinate 6,280, forward strand.
GGCCGCCGTCGCGTACCGGACCTCGATTCCACGCTCGGTGACCAGGCTCCGCAGGAAGCCGTGCATCGGGCAGCCGGTGTAGCCGTCGGGCCCGCTCGTGGGCTGCGCCTTGTAGACGCGGATCGACTCGTGGCCGGGCAGGGAGGGGTGCTCGCCGCGGATGTTCAGCTTCTGGTACTTGCCGCCGTGCCGGTCGAGCCAGGCCGGGGTGGCCGCCGTCTCCTCCGCCCAGGTGCGGATCAGATCGGGATCGATCATGGCCAGCTCGCCGTTGACCGCGTACAGCGCGGACAGATACTCCACCGCGCCGTCGACGTCCTCGGGCACGAGGAAGAAGCCGGCGGCGTAGCGGCTGTTGGGCCGGTGATCGTCGGCCGGCTGCTTCTCGATGACGAGTACTTCCGCGCCCTCGTCGTGAGCGGTCACCGCGGCGACCGCGCCGGCGTCGCCCAGACCGAGTACGACGACGTCGACGGTCCGATCAAAGGAACCGGTGTGGTGCATCGCGACCTCCTTGGCCGAGGGCTGTCATCACGACTGTCCGGTGAGTCCGAACAGCTTGGCCGCGTTCTCCTTGAGGATCTTCGGGCGGATCTCGTCCCGGATGTCGATCTTGGCGAAGTCGGCCAGCCAGCGCTCCGGAGTGATCATCGGGAAGTCCGATCCGAAGAGCACCTTGTCCTTGAGCAGTGTGTTCGCGTACTGCACCAACTGGGGCGGGAAGTATTTCGGCGACCACCCGGACAGGTCGATGTACACCTTCGGCTTGTGCATGGCGACCGAGAGCGCCTCGTCCTGCCAGGGGAACGACGGGTGCGCGAGGATGATCTGCAGGTCGGGGAAGTCGGCGGCCACATCGTCGACGTGCATCGGGTTGGAGTACTTCAGCCGCAGCCCGCCGCCGCCCGGGGTGCCCGCACCGGCGCCGGTCTGGCCGGTGTGGAACAGCGCGGTGAGCCGGTGCTCGGCGATGACCTCGTAGAGCGGGTAGGCCATCCGGTCGTTCGGGAAGAAGCCCTGAGTGGTGGGATGGAACTTGAATCCGCGGACGCCGTACTCCTCGATCAGCCGCCGGGCCGCCCGCACGCCCGCCGCGCCCCGATGCGGATCGACGCTCGCGAACGGGATGAGCACGTCGCCGTGCAGTGCCGCCTGCTCCGCGATCTCCTCGTTGGTGGGCGTCTGCTCCCGGCCGCTGACGTACATCGAGTCGACGCCGAAGACGATCGCCGCCATGTTCCGCTCGCGGTAGTACTCGGCGATCATGGGGACGGTGAACCTCTTGACCGCACCGGCCTTGAAGTAGTCGGCCATCGCCGCGAAGTTGTCGTTTCCCGGCTTCGGCGCCTCGTGGACGGAGAGCTGCACGTGGGTGTGCACGTCGATCGCGTCGAGCGCGGCGATGTCCATCACGTCGCCTCACCTTCGTCGGTGACGATCGCGGTGGCGGTGCCGGACAGCACTTCCACGCCCGCCGCGTTCACCGCCGAGACGGTGAGCTCGGCGCGTCGCTGCCCGTCGACCGTGTCCACCGAGGTCACGGTCGCCGTCGCGGTGATCGTGTCGCCGGGCCAGACGGGCGCCTTGAACCGGGCCCGGTAGCGCCGGATGTTCTCGTGCCCGAACCAGTCGGTCAGCACGCGGCCGGCCAGACCCATGGTGAGCATCCCGTGCGCCATGACGGTCGGGTTGCCGGCGATCTGGGTGGCGAACGGCTCGTCGGTGTGCAGCGGATTGAAGTCGCCGCCGGCGCCGGCGTACATCACGATCTGTGTCCGCTTGAGGTCCGTCACGACGACCTGGCGCACTTCCTGGTCGGTGGTCACGGTCATCGGCCCGCCTCCGGGGTGTCGTCGCTCTTGGGGGTGACCGTAACGGAGACCGTGGTCGAGCGGGCGACCAGCTCTTCCTCGGTGTCGAAGAAGTCGACGTGCCGCTCGGCGAAGTTGAGCACGCCCTTCCCGCCGGTCTTCTGCCACGTCCTTCCCTCCCGCTTGCGGGCCGTCAGCGTCTCGCCGATCCGGAGCGGGCGGAAGTACTCGAACTCCTGCTCGGCGTGCAGGCCGCCGCCTCCGCCGGATGACACGCCAGGCCCGGACCCGGAGCCGTTCCAGGGCCGGTCGGGGCGCATCCGCAGCCCCCAGTCCGGGTCGAACTGGGCGAAGGCGATCGGGAAGGTGGGCGGGACCACATCGGCGTCCTCACCCAGGGCGCGGGCGAAGGCCCGCACATGGCCCTGTTCGATCGGGAACGGTATGCCGGTCACGACGCTGTCTCCTCTGCTTGCAGGTGGCGGGTCGCCACGTCACGGGCCGACGCGCGGTTGATCTTTCCGGCCGGACTCCTGGGGAGCGAGTCCACCCTGACGATCCGGCGCGGGCGCTTGTAACCGGCGAGCCGCTCGGCCACGTGCCGGCTCAGTGTCTCGTCCTCGATGTCGCCGAGCGCGCTCGCCGGGGCGACGACGGCGGTCACGATCTGGCCCCAGCGGGGATCGGGAACGCCGACGACGACGGCGTCGGTGATCTTCGGGTGGGTGAGCAGCGCCTCTTCGACCTCCTCGGGGAAGACCTTCTCGCCGCCGGTGTTGATCACGCCGTCGCCCCGGCCGAGCAGGATCAGCCTGCCGTCGGCGTCCAGCGAGGCGAGGTCACCGGGCGCCGAGTAGCGGACGCCGTCGATGACCCGCCAGACCCTCGCCGTCCGTTCCGGGTCCTTGAGATACCCGACCGGCTGCGGTCCGGCGCTGGCCAGGATGCCGATCTGTCCGGTGCCCGGCGTGATGTCCTGGTCGTTCTCGTCGAGAACCCGGGCCACGGGGGCGAGCGTGAACCGCCCGTCCACCAGGTCGGCCTCCGAGCGTGCCATGGCCATCCCGAAGGGCCCGCCCTCCGAGGCCGAGATGTTGTCGATCAGGGTGAGGTCGCCGCCGTGCCGCAGCAGTTCCCGCTTGATGCCGACGCTCCACACGACGCCGGAGCTGGTCATCTTGCGCAGGCTGCCGATGTCGTACGGCTTGCCCGCGCTCTGGGCGGCGGCGAGGGAGTCCACCAGCGGGCGGCCGAACGCGTCGCCGACGATGACCATCTCGGTGACCGCGTTCTGCTGCACGGTCCGCCACACCTCGTCCGCGTCGAGGGATTTGGAGGTGCAGAAGCAGATCGTGCCGCCGCCGTACAGGGAGCGCAGCGTCTGCAGCAGGCCGGTGCCGTGGATGAGCGGCGACATCGGCAGCACGACGGGGGCGGTGAACCTCTCGTGTAGCTCGCGTACCCGCGCCCGCACGTCGTCCGGTGTCTTCGGCGCGTCCATACCGTGCTGGCGGAAGACCGACGCGATGATGCCCAGCAGCCCGTCACGGTCCCAGACGACACCCTTCGGCCGGCCGGTCGTTCCGCCGGTGAGCAGGATGATGCCGTGCGGCGATTCGGTGTCCGTCTCCCGGTGGACCGGGCCGTGCTCGGCCGCCCACTCGAAGGGCAGCGCCGGCGCGAGCGGCTCGCCTTCCGATCCGACCTCCAGAAGCAGGTTCAGCCCGGGAAGGTCGTCCATCCGGTGGACCTGGTCGGCCAGACCGGTGTCGTAGACGAAGGCGGCCGCGTCGGTGTAGTCGAGCACGTAGTGCAGCTCTGGGGCGAGATAGCGATAGTTGATGTTGACCGGCTGCGCGCCCAGCTTGAACGCGGCGAGGATGGTCTCCAGATACGCGAACGAGTTGTACAGGGAGATGGCGACGGTCGAGCCGACGCCGACCCCGCGTTCCGACAGCACCCCGGCCAGGCGGGCCGCGCGGGCCTCCAGTTCGGTGTAGCCGATCGACCGGTCGCCCTGGATCATCGCGGGCCGCTCCCCCGCGGCCTCCGCCGCGGCGCGCAGGGCCGTGGCGATGCTCATCCTGCGCTCGGTGGGGGAGTCGGCGGGGGAGGAGGTGGGGATGGGATCAGGCAAGGTGGCCTCCGATTCGGGTGTGACCGCGTAGCAGATCGCGCGAGATGATGAGCCGCTGCACCTCGTCGGTGCCTTCGAAGATGCGCATCGCCCGGACGGCGCGATACCAGCCTTCGAGGGGAAGCTCCTTGGTGTAGCCCATTCCGCCGTGGATCTGCAGCGCCCGATCCACGACGCGGCCGACCATCGCGGTGCAGAAGAGCTTCGCCATCGCCGACGCGTGTCTGGCGTCGGCCCCCCGGTCGACGTCCCAGGCGGCCCGGAGGGCGAGCCATCGGGCCGCTTCGAGCTCGGTCTCGGAGTCGGCGATCATCCACTGGATCGCCTGGTTCCTGCCGATCTTGCGGCCGAAGGTCTCGCGCAGGCCGGCGTAGTCCACCGCCATCGTCAGGCAGCGCTCGGCGATGCCGACGCAGTGCGCGGAGATCACGTAGCGTCCTTTGCCGACCCAGCGCATGGCGAGCTGGAAGCCGCCGCCGACCTCGCCGAGGACCTTGCCGGCCGGCACCCGTACGTCGTCGAAGGAGAGCGAGGCGGGCTGGTGCCAGCTGCCCATCGTGCTGATGGGCGAGGAGGTCCAGCCCGCCTCCCGGTCGACGAGGAACGCGGTCGCCCCGTGGCGGGCGCCCTTGTCCCTGTCGGTCAGCGCGATGACGATCGCGTAGTCGGCGTCGTGGCCGTTGCTGATGAAGGTCTTCTCGCCGCTGATCAGCCAGTCGTCGCCGTCCCGCCGCGCGTACGTGCTGATCGCCCCGGCGTCCGATCCCGCGCCCGGCTCGGTCAGCGCGAAGCAGCCGAGGCGCTCGCCCTCGATCGTCGGCTTCAGGTACTCCTCCTGCTGGGCCGCGTCCGCGCCGTACAGGATGTTGTCGGCCTCCCCGCCGAAGCGGAAGGGCACGCAGGTCTTCGCGAGCTCGATGTGGATCAGCGACTGGGTGACCGCGGGGAGCGCCATCCCGCCGTACTCCTCTGGCGTGCTGAGCCCCCAGAAGCCGAACTCGCGCGCCTTGGCCCGCAGCCGGCGCTCATCGTCCCTGGGCAGCCTCGCGCCACCCTCGCGCACCAGCCTGAGGAAGTCCTCCTCAAGCGGGAGGAGCTCCTTGGCGACGAAGGCGCGCACGGTGTCGCGGATGTCCCGCTGTTCGTCACTCAGCTCGAAGTCCATCGGATCTCCTTCGGTACGCCGGTCATCGGGCCCGAGGCGGCAGGTCGTGGGCGCGCACGTTGGAGATCATCGCGGCGTCCATCATCCAGGTGTGGGCCCGCAGCGGATCCGCCACGATCTCCGACATCTGAAGCTGGAACCTGCGCCGCTCGGACTCGTCCTGCTCCGCCATCGCGGTGGTCGTGCGGTGGGTGATCTCCTGCACCGCCTCGACCGCGGCCTTGCGCCTGCGGTGCGCCCAGGCGTCCAGCACGTCCGGGGCGGCCTCGCCGCGGAGCACCGCGCTGAGCTGGACGGACAGGTCGAACGCGTCGTGGATGCCGCCGTTGAGACCCATGCCGCCCATGGGGCTGTTGACGTGCGCCGCGTCGCCGAGCAGCAGCACCCGGCCCCGGCGGAAGGTGTCGGCGACCCGCTGGTGCACGGAGTAGACCTTCCGTTCGCGCAGCGGCAGCTCGGGGTGGTCGCCGAAGACGCCGCGCAGCCGGTCGGCGACGTACCGGTCGGAGACGGCCTCCTCGCCGGTGACGTGGGGCGGCACCGAGACGACGAGCCGCCAGACGTCCGGCACCCGGAGGATCAGCAGGTGCTCCACGGGATCGGCGATGTAGTTGACGTCACAGATCCCCGGCAGCAGCGTCTCCACCGGATAGTCGATGCTCAGCACGAGATAGCGATGCTCGTAGGTGAGCCCTTCGAACGAGCTGCCGAGCGCCTTGCGGATGGTGCTGCGCGCACCGTCGGCGGCGAGTACCCAGCGGGCCGCGACCTGTTCCCCTGACGCGGTGGTCAGCAGCGCGTCGTCCTCGCCCTGACGCACGTCCGCCACGCCCGTGGCCAGCCGCAGGTCGACCGGAGCGGGACATTCGTTGATCGCGTCCTTGAGGATCTGGGTGTACTTGTACTGTTCGAGCTGCAGTCTGAAGGGATAGTCGGTCTCGTCGGCGAGTGTGCCGAAGTCGAACTCCGCGATCAGCCCGTCGCGGCGATCGTGCACCTGGTACTTCCGCGCGACGATGCCGGCCTCCAGCATCGTCGTGACGACGCCGAGGTCACGGGCGATCTCGATCGTCGGCGGGTGGAAGGTCGAGGCCCGCCACTCGGTGCTGAGCCGGTCGCTCTCCTCGAAGACGGTGACGGACGCACCGCGCCTGGCCAGCGCGAGGGCCGCGGTGAGCCCGACCGGGCCGGCGCCGACCACGGCCACGTCGAGGATGCCCATCAGTTGCTCCACTCGGCGATGTGGTCGCACATGATCCTGGCCAGGTCGGGGCGGCCCTGGAAGTAGTGGTCCGCCTCCTTGATCTCGACCAGCTCGCGCCTGTCGTGCGCGACGGCCTCGTACATGGTGCGGGCGTGGCTGGGGAAGGCGGCGCAGTCGGCCGATCCGTACACGACCATGACGGGCGCCTGCACCTGGGGAAGGGCGACGTAGGCATTGGCCCGGCTGTGGTCGTAGCTCCACTGGCTCAGCCAGGACCGCAGGCTGGTGAGGTGACCCAGCGACGCCGGCTGGAAGTTGGCCGCCCAGGGGCTGCCCCACAGGGTGCCGGTCCGCCGGTCGGAGGGGTCGAGGGCGAGGTCGAGGAAGCGCGGGTCGGCCGCCGTGCCGTGCACGACGAAGGGCAGGTCGTCGGGCGCGACCTTCTCCCCGTCCGCCGACTCGCGGATGTGTCCGCGCAGCGCTTCGAGCTGTTCGGTGACCCAGCCGGAGATCTTGCGGTTGCGGTCGATCTGGGCGCGGCGGTAGCGCTCGACGAACTCCTCGCCGTAGGCCGGCCCGTTCGCGGGGTTGAACATGTCGAGCGAGTCGTCCCGGTCGAAGGGGCGTTGCTCGTCGGTGACGGCCGGGTCGAGCCCTTCGGTGTAGACGACCGCCCGGCCGGGGTGCGCCATGGCCATGACGATCTTGTCGGCCGGGATGAGCCCGGCGCCGGCGAGGTCGACGGGGTCACCGGCCGGAGTGTGGGTGATGGTCGGGTTCTCCGCCTGCGCCTGGTAGAGCGCGGCGAGGCCGCCGCCGCCGGAGTTTCCGACCAGGACGATCCGCTGGTAGCCCAGCTCGCGAAGGTGCCGGATCGCCGCGCCGATGTCCAGGAGGCAGTTCTCCATGATGAGCGCGGAGTCGTTGCCGACGTAGCGGGTGGCGAGCCCGACCGCGGCCACCCCGCGGTGGGCGAGCTCTTCCAGGGCGTAGTGACCGATGAAGTTGGACGCCGGATGCACGATCAGCACGGCGGTCGACGGTGGCCGCAGATCGTTTTTCCAGAGGGTGGCCCAGATCTTCCCGCTCATCCGGGCGACACCGGAGTTGATGTCCAGGCGTCCGCCGGGCGTCATCGGTATGGGGAGTAGTTCGCGGGACAGCACGAGGCGGCTCCTGATCAGCGCGGATGGGGCGGGGGTGGGGTCGGTGGACGTGCGCTATCCGCGCGCGGTCCACTTCCGCAGCGTCTCGGCGCCCGCGCGCGCGTCGGCGTCGTCGAGAGGGCGGGTCTGCAGTGTCAGCTCGATCCGGACCCCGTTCGGGTCGAAGAGGTACAGGGACTCCCAGACCCCGTCATGGTCGACGATGCCCACCGTCTCCACGCCCTTGGCCGCGAAGTGCGCCTTCCACTCGTGGAGCTCCTCCATGGAGTCGACGTTGAGTGCGATGTGCCGCACCCAGGAGGGCACCGAGTCGGGGCCGGGGTTGGGCATGTCGTCGACCTCGAAGAAGGCGATGGCACTGCCGTCGCCGAGTCCGAAGAAGGTGTGCAGGTAGGGAGTGCGGGCTCCGCTGGAAGGCACCTCGTCCAGTTGGATCGCGGTGAGCAGCTCGCACTTGAGGACCTCGGTGTAGAAGTCGTGCGTCGCCTGGGAGTCCCACGTCGGATAGGCGATGTGGTTGAGCGAGCGCGGTGCGCGGAGGTCGGCTGTCGCCATCATCTGATCCTCAGTGTGTCAATTATCGGACAAGTAGTCCGGAATTTGAATTGATTGTCTGTTCGTGCATGTCAACTTGTCAACTGCGGTCCGAAGGGATCACCACGCCGCGCAGCGCCTCTCCGGCCAGCAACCGGTCGTAACCCTCCTGCGCGTCGGCGAGGCCGAACGTTCCCGAGACGTACTCGTCCAGCGGCAATCGGCCGTCCAGATAGAGGCCCGCGAGCAGGGGCAGGTCCCGTGACGCCACGCAGTCTCCCCAGATCGAGACCCGGATCGACCCTCCGGTGAGGAACAGCCGTCTCAGCTGCACCTCGGCCAGGTCCCCCCGCTTCGGGGCGCCGACGATCACCAGCCGTGAGCCGGGGGCCCGCAGGCCGTCCGCCGTCGCGAAGGTGGCGGGCCCGCCGACCGCGTCCAGGACGACGTCCGCGCCCATGCCGTCGGTGAGTTGGCGTACGCGTTCTCCGGGCTCCTCCCGGGACGCGTCGATCAGGTGGGTGGCGCCGAACCGCTCGGCGACGGCGAGTTTGCCGGGATTGGTATCGATCGCGATGATCCGCCGCGCCCGCGCGTACGCGGCCCCAGCGACGGCCGCGATCCCCACGCCACCGCATCCGATCACCACCACGTCGTCGGCCGGCCCGGTCTCCGCGGTGTTGACCGCCGCGCCGAAGCCGCTGGGCACGCCACAGCCGAGCAGCGCGGCTATCCGGGGCGGAACCCTCGGGTCGATCGCGATCGCCTGCCGGGCGGGCACGACGACCCGTTCGGCCAGGCCGCCGATGCCGAGCACCGGGGTCGCGGCGACGCCGTCACCGAGACCGACCTTCGGCCGGCGGGGCAGTCGCGACGCGCACGCCGAGGGCCGTCCCGCGTGGCAGTGCTTGCAGGTCCCGCAGGCCACCATCGGCGCGACGACGACGCTGCTGCCCTCCAAGACGCCCGTCGCGTCCGGCCCCAGGGCCTCGACGACGCCGGCCACCTCATGGCCGACCAGGTAGGGGAAGTCGGTCCCCGACGTGCCGTGCATGAAGTGCACGTCGCTGTGGCACAGCCCGCAGGCGGTCACCCTGACCAGCACCTCGTCGCCGGTCGGTTCCCGCAGCGGGATGTCCTCGACGTTCAGTGGCCCGTGCGCCTCTCGGACGACGGCGCCTCGGTAGTGAGCGGGCATGGATCACTCCTCGGATCGGGGCGGCTGAAGGTCAGTACCAGCGGGGCGCGTCGGCCGGGGCGGTGTCCACGATCACCGTCTTGAGCTCCGTGTAGGCCTCGTGCCCCACCCGGCCGAGTTCTCGGCCGACACCTGACAGGCCGACGCCGCCGATCGGGGCGTCCAGCGCCAGCGCCCCGTAGGAGTTGATCCAGAAATAGCCTGATCGCACGGCTCTGGCGGTCGTGAGCGCCCGGTCCAGGTCACGGGTCCAGCAACCGCCCACCAGGCCGAAGGGGGAGTCGTTGGCGAGCGTGATCGCCTGCTCCGCGCCGCTGAACCGCTGGACGGTGAGGACCGGTCCGAAGACCTCGTCGTACACGATGTCGGGCACGCGCGGCAGTCCCGAGGGGATCTCCAGCACGGTGGGCGCGATGAACGCGCCGTCGGGATGGACGCCGGGCGGCCGGCCACCGCCCGCCAGCACGCGTGCGCCCTGGTCCACGGCCGTGTCGATCATCGCGCGGACCCTGGCCGCCTCCCCCTCCGAGATCAGCGCGCCCAGCTGGGTGTCCGGCGCGAACGGGTCGCCGACCCTGATCGAGCGCGCCACGTCGGCGACCCGTTCGACGAACGCGTCCGCGACCGGGTCCTCGACCAGGAGCCGGGAACCGGAGAAACATCGCTGACCGGCGTTGCGGAAGATGCCGCCGACCGTGGCGTGCAGGGCGGCGTCCAGGTCCGCGTCGGCGTAGACGATGTTCGCGGACTTTCCGCCGAGCTCCAGCAGCACCCGTTTCACCCCGTCCGCCGCCGAGCCCATCACCTGCCGGCCGACCGAGGTGCTGCCGGTGAACGACACCATGCTCACCCCGGGATGCTCGACCAGCCGGCGGCCCACCTCTCCCGCGCCCTGGACCACCTGGACGAGACCGTCGGGGAGTCCGGCGGCGGTGAGGATCCTGGCGAACACCGGCGCCGCGAGCGGGCTGAGCTCGGGCGCCTTGATCACGATCGCGTTGCCCGCCGCCAGGGCCGGGCCGGCCTTCTGTGCCGCGAACATGAGGGTGGTGTTGAAGGGGATGATCGCGGCCACCACTCCCACCGGCTCCCGGAAGGTCATCCGCAGCGTGGATCCGTCCGCCGGCAGGGTGATGCCTTCGAGGCCGGACGCCCAGCCCGCCGCACCGCGCAGGTGGGCCGCCGCCACGAAGACGTCGCCGCGCGCCTCCGCCAGCGTCTTGCCGTTGTCCAGCGCGACCAGGTGGGCGAGTCGCGGGGCCCGCGCCTCGATCAGGTCGGCGGCCATGCGCAGGATCCGCGCGCGTTCGTGCGGGGAGGTGCGCGCCCAGGCGGGCTGGGCCGCGACCGCGCCGGCCACGGCCTCGTCGACGAAGTCGGCCGTCGCCGCCTCGACCTCCGCGATCGGCGAGCCGTCGCCCGGATGACAGGTCGTGAAGACCGCCCCGCCGCCACCGCGCAGAGCCCCCCCGACGAAGCTGTGCGCCGCCGGTAACTCCGCGACGGCGAGGTGCTCGGACAGGTTTGTGCTCATCGAGGAGACTCCTTGGGCGGATCTGTGGCGTGGCCCAGGTGCATGTGCGGTCAGAAGCGCGACTACCTGCCGGACCAGTGCTCTTTACCTCATCTGCTCACGAACGCTACCATCAAAATTCAAATATAGGACTCGTCGTCCGATAAATGGAATCAGGAGATCTCGTGGAGTTCACCAACCTCGGCCGCAGCGGTCTGACGGTCAGCCGACTGGTGCTCGGCACCGACAACTTCGGCACCCAGACGACCGAGGAGGACGCGTCCCAGATCATGGATCACGCCCACGAGCTGGGGATCAACCTGATCGACACGTCCGACGTGTACGGCTGGCGGTTCGGCGAAGGACTGACCGAGCAGATCATCGGCCGGTGGCTGTCCACCGGCGGAGGCCGCCGTGAGCGCACCGTGCTCAGCACCAAGCTGTACGGCCGCATGTCCGAGTGGCCCAACCACGCCGGCCTGTCCGCCCTGCACATCCGGCGCGCCTGCGAGGCGTCGCTCCGGCGGCTGCGCACGGACTACATCGACATCTACCAGATGCACCACATCGACCGATCGACTCCGTGGGAGGAGATCTGGGAGGCGATGGACGTGCTCAAAACCCAGGGCAAGATCGTCTACGTGGGGTCGTCCAACCAGCCCGGCTGGCACCTCGCCGCCGGGCAGGAAGCCGCCGCCCGGCGCGGCCGCCCCGGTCTGGTGAGCGAGCAGACCATCTACAACCTGCTCGAACGCACCGCCGAGCTGGAAGTCCTGCCCGCCTGCGCGCACTACGGCGTCGGCATGATGCCGTGGTCGCCGCTCGACGCCGGCCTGCTCGGCGGGATCCTGCGCAAGGAGCGGGAGAACCAGATGGGCACGCCGCTCCCCGGAGCCAAGGTGGCGACCCACCGGGGCAAGCGACTGATCAAGCTGGACCGGCACCGCGCCGCCATCCAGGCATTCGAGGACCTGTGCGACGAGCTCGGCGAGAGCCCCGCCGACGTGGCGATGGCCTGGCTGCTGGGCCGGCCCGGCGTGACCGCGCCGATCATCGGGCCGCGCACCCTCGCCCAGCTCGACGCCGCCACCCGCGCCTTCGAGGTGTCCCTGGACGACAAGACGCTCGAGCGCCTCGACGCCATCTTCCCCGGCCCCGGACCCGCGCCGGAGGCCTACTCCTGGTAGGCCTCCGGGCGGGCCCGGCTCAGTGGAACGTCTGCCGGAGGCCCGGGGTCCGGTTCAGCGGAGCGTCTGCCGGAGGCCCGGGGGCCGGCTCAGCGGAACGTCTGCTGGAGACCCAGGAGGCGCCGGGCGCCCAGCTTGTCCAGATACTCCTGGTGATCATTGATCGAGAAGACGTACTTCTCCAGATATTCCTTGGTCCGGTCCTGGGCGGCGAGGTCCCGGTACTCCACCAGCTGTTCCCGGTCGTAGGCGTAGTGCCCCGGCGAGGACAGCGGGTGCGAGCCGTAGGGCGCGTGCGCGACGCTGTCGACGATCGCGCCGGGGATGGACACCAGGCGCGGATCCGGGGCCGGGGCGTACTCGTCCAGAATCTCGTCCGAGCTGATGACGACGTGGTCGCACGCCTTCGCCATCACGTCCTCGAACCGCCGCTGGCCGAAGACCTGCGCGTTGCCCTTACGGTCGGTGACCTGCGCGTGGAACAGCCCGTAGTCGGCGCGCAGGGCGGGGATGGTGGTCACGGTCTTTCCGGTGTACGGGTCGGTCGTGGACCGGATGTCCTTGTTGACCTTGGGCAGGTCGGTCCCCTCGTAGAGCGCGGGCAGCGGCAGGAACGGCAGCCGGCTGGCTCCGGCCCGGAACCCGTAGACGATGTAGGCCTCGTCCGCCTCGACGATCTCGATCGACCGGCTCTCCGCGGCGCGGCGGTAGTTCGGCGCCATGCCGAGGAACTCCAGCCCCACGTAGGAGACGTGCAGCCGCCGGACGCAACCGGCGGCGATCAGCATGTCCACCGGCGGGCCGCCGCTCGGCGTCGGAATCAGCTCCAGATCCTTGACCCCGCGCCGGATCAGCGCGTTCACCAGCGCCATCGGGCTGTTGTGGGAGTGCACGCCGCCCAGCGCGATCGTGGCTCCGTCGGGGATGCCGGCGACCGCCTCCTCGGGGGTCGTCACCTTGTTCGCGCTCATCGCCTGAACTCCTTAACCGGACCGGTGTCGCCACCGGTCGTCACCTCGCCGAGCAGGCGCACCTCGGTGACGCGCTTCAGCTCGGCTCTCCTGATCTTGCCGCCCTCGTCGACCGGCAGGTCGGTCACGAACTCCACCTCGCGGGGCCGCTTGTAGCCGGCGAGCCGTTCCGCGCAGTAGTCGAGGACCTGCTGCTCCGTCAGCTCCTCACCCGGCGCCCGCTGCACCAGCGCCTTGACCGACTCGCCGAACCGCTCGTGCGGCACCCCGATCACCGCGGCGCGGGCGACGCCGGGGCAGGCCTGCAGTACCGCCTCGACCTCGCCGGCGTACACGTTCTGCGCCCCAGACCGGATGACGCCCTGCGCCCGGTCGGCGAGATAGATGTAGCCGCGCTCGTCCCGCCAGGCCATGTCGCCGAGCCGGAGCCAGCCGTCCTTGAGCACCGCGCGGGTCACCTCCGGCTGGCTCCAGTAGCCGGAGAACACGCTGGTCGCGCGGATCCGCATCTCGCCGGTCTCCCGTACGGCCACCTCGCGGTCCTCCGCGTCGAAGATCTTGACGTCGGCGAACGCGGCCGGTCTGCCCACCGGGACGATGGAGGCGGCCTCGGTGCGCAGGAAGTTGCGGTGGTCGTCCGGGGTGAGCAACGCCACGAAACCACCCGCCTCCGTCGCCCCGAACGCGTGGTAGAACTCCAGGTCCAGCGCCTGTGCCAGGGACCGGATCAGGCTCCAGGACACCGACGCGCCGCCGTACCCCACCAGCTTGAGCGCGCCCGCGCGGTGGAGGTCGAGGTCGGGCAGCGCCCGGACCAGGTCGACCAGCATGGTCGGCACCAGGAAGGCGTGCTCGACCCCGAACCTGTCGATGTCGTCGACGAACGCGGCCGGGTCGAAGCGCCGGCGCAGCAGCAGCGGGACGCCGAGGTAGGCGGTGGTCGTCACGAAGGACGCGCCGACCCCTAACGTCAGCGGCACCGAGATCCAGGTCGGGCCGCCGCGCGGCACGTTGACCTCGCACAGGTAGTTGGCCGTGCTGGCGAGCTGCTGGTCGTGCGTGGCCATGCAGCCCTTGGACGCGCCGGTGGTGCCGCTGGTGTAGCGCAGCGAGCGCAGGTCGCCGCCGGTGCCGGTCTCGGGCACGTCGCCCGGGTCACCCGAGGCGACGAGGCTCACGAACGATCCTTGGTCGTCGTCGCCCAGGCCGATGGTGTAGACGCCGCGGATGCCCGGCACCCCTCTCGCGGCCTCGACCGCGGCGGGGGTGTCGCAGATGACGAGGGACGCGCCAGAGTGGGTGAGGATCCTGGCGATCTCGGGTGCGGTGAACCGGGTGTTGATCCCCACGGTGATCAGGTTCGCCTTCCACGAGCCGTGGAAGGCCGTCACGATGTGGTGGCAGTTGGACATCACCAGCGCGACCCTCTCCTGCGCGCGGTATCCGAGCCCGATCAGCGCGTTGGCCAACCGGTTGGTCTCGATGTCCAGCTCGGCCCAGGACAGCTGGGCCTGGTCACAGATGACTGCGGGCAGCGGGCCGCGTCGTACCGCGTTCTGCCGCAGGAGGTTCTCGATTCGCATGGGTGTCCGTTCGTCAGCGGCCGAGTGCCCGCTCGACCAGGTCGGCGATGAGGTCGGGGCGCTCGATGTGGACGTTGTGTCCCGCGTCGGGCAGCACGGTGACCGGATGCCCGAGCACCTCGGCCATGTCCGCCGGGTCGATGCCGGGATCGTGGTCGCCGCAGGCCAGTTCGACCGGGCAGGTCACCTTGAGCATGCGCGCGGCCAGTTCGGGGCCGGTGGCCGGGGCGGCCCTGGTGATACCGGGATCGGCGGAGAGCGCGTAGCCGCCGTCGCGGGCCGTTACCCCACCGGCGCGGTCCTCGTCGGTGAACGCGGGTCCTCGCAGACCCGATATCCGCCCGAACAGCTCGCGGGCCTCTTTCTCCTCGGGGAGGATCCGGATCGGCCGGTCGGCCAGCGCGGACCGCCTGGCCAGTTCCTCCTCGGTCCAGGCGACCTTCATCGCGATCACCGCCAGGGACTCGACCGTGACGCCGTGGGTCCCGTCCGCGATGGTCATCCCGACCAGCCCGCCGAGCGAGTGACCGACGACGTTCAGCGACGCGTTCTCGCCCAGGAGGCCGACAAGCGCGGCGGACACCGCGTCGGCGTACCCCTCGGGCGAGTAGTCCTCGCGATGGCCCGAGCGGCCGTGCCCCGGCAGGTCGGCGACGAGCCACCGGTATCGGGTCCCGCTCTCGCGCAGCCGCTCCAGCACCGGTTTCCAGACGGCTCCCGAGGCGCCGGAGCCGTGCAGGAAGAGCACCGCGGGGCCGTCGTCGCCGCCGGACTCAAGGTGGAGGTCGCTCATCGTGCCTCCGCCTTCGTCCGCGCGAGGAACCCGAGCGCCACCTCGACGAACTCCTCCGAGCGCTCGATCTGCGGATAGTGACCGCTGCCGTCGATCGTCTCGGTCCGCGCGTACGGGATCTGCGCCGCGAGTTCCTGCCAGGTCGGCGGCGGCACCAGCCGGTCGTGCTGCCCTCGGACGAGACAGGTGGGCACGGTGATGCCCCCGTAGTCGCGGGCGGGCGGGCGAACATGCGGCCGTCGCTCGCCGCCGTCACGTCCCGGTGCGCGCAGACCGCCCGCCGCGGCGGTCTCCCACGCCCCGGGAACCATGCAGTACTCGTGGCGGCGGCGCAGGTAGTCTTCGCTGTCCCTCCAGCGCGGGTCGTGGAAGAGGACGTCCATCGACGGGCGCAGGCCGTCGAGCGTGCCGTCGAAGTCCTCGAGCACGGCGCGGGCCTCGGCCGCCGGGGCGGCCAGACCGGTGCCCACCACGACCATCGACCGGATCGGCCACTCGGGTGACGGCCGGTTGGCGATGTCGAGCAGCAGCCGCCCGCTGAGGGACGTACCGATGAAGTCCGCGGAGTCGACGCGCAGGGTGCGCAGCACGCCGGCGACCTGCCGTCGCATGAGCCGGCGCTGGCCGCCGAAGTCGCGCAGTTTGTCGCTGTGCCCGAAGCCGACGAAGTCGAGCGCCAGCACGCGATGGCGCTCGGCGAGCGCCGGGATGCAGTTCTCCCAGGCGAGCTGTGCCGAGGCGCCGTACTCGCCGCCGTGCAGGAGGATCAGCGCAGGACCGTCCCCGGCCTCCAGATAGTGGGTCGTGCAGCCGTCGACGACAACGTGGCGATCGTGGAAGCTCATGGGTGCTCAGGCCACGGACGGGTAGCGGCGCAGCACCCCGTCACGGTCGACCTGGGTCCGGAGCAGGGTGAGCTCCTCGTCGCTGGGCGCGCCGACGGTCTGCACGTCGTCGGCGATCAGCAGCTCGAATCCGGTCGCGGCCTGGATCTTCTCGATGCTGCTCCACGGGTGCACCTTGATCAGGCGCATCCGCTTGCTCTCCGGCTCGAAGTCGAACACGCCCAGGGGGGTGAACACCCGCCGGGGCCCGTCGGACTCCGGACGGAAGACCTTGGAGCGGGCGTCGCCGCCGTCGAGCCAGCCCGCGCCACTGATGAAGTCGACCTTGTCGACGAAGATCTTCGGCGTGTGGTGCTGGGTGTAGATGTAGCTGGTCTTGAAGCCGCCGAGGAAGATCAGGCCGATGGTGCCCGGCCCGCGCACCTTCGGCTTGTCCCAGTCGCCGATCATGGCCATGTTCAGGTTTCCGTGCTTGTCGATCTGCATTCCGCCGAGGAACGCGAAGTCGAAGCGCATCGCCGTCTCGAAGTCCACGACGTCGTCGAGACTGAAGTGGTATTCGCTGGTCACGAGGTTGCGGTAGTCGGCGGAAGACTCGGTCAACCGCTGGATCTTCGGGTTCATCGCGCCGCTGCCCCCGCAGAAGAAGGACAGGTTGGGCGCGTGCGTGAGCTGCGCCAGGCGCAGTCCGGCGGCGGGAATGTGCGATGCGGCGCCCACGGAGCCGAAGGCCCCGTCGGCCATCTCGTGCGAAATGGAGATCGCCATCATCTCCGCCCAGGTATAGGTCGCCTCCGGCACATGGCCCCCAATCGGGTTTGAGCGACAGCGCAGGTCGTCGCGCTGGAACATCTCGCCGGGACAAGTGCTTGTCAGAACAGCGAGTCGCATTTATCGTACAGTAAGTCCGTAATTTGTAACAATGCTATCGTGGTGGTGTTTCTGTCAAGGGTCGCCATGCCCTCGTCGGTGGCTACCGCGCAGGAGGGACAACGATGACCCCACCCGCGATCGAGCGAGTCCTGCACGGCCTCGTCGACCTGCACTGCCACTCCGGCCCCAACCCGCTGCCGCGCAGGTTCGACCACGTCCAGGCCGCCGAGGACGGCGCGCGGCTGGGCATGCGCGCCTTCCTGGCGAAGTCCCACCACCACAACACGGTGATGGACCTCCTCGCGATGGGCGACCGGCTGAAAGGCGTGAGCACCGCCGTCTACGGCGGCATCGCGCTGAACAACCAGGTCGGCGGCATCAACCCGCACGCGGTGGAGATGTGCCTGCGGATGGGCGGGCGGTGCGTCTGGTTTCCCACCATCTCCTCCGGCGCGCACGTCGACCACCACAACTCCGGCGGCGGCTTCCCCAAACCGACGATCCCCCTCACCACCACCCAGGTCGACGTACGCGGCCCGGACGGCGAGCTCATCCCCGAGGTCGGTCAGGTCATCTCGGTCGTCGCCGAGACCGGCGCGCTGCTCTCCGCCGGGCACATGGCACCCGACGACATCAGGGAGGTCTTCACCGCCGCGCGCGACGCCGGAGTCCGGCGGCTGGTGGTCAGCCATCCGAACTTCGTGATCGGCTCCGACCCGGCGCAGTGCCGGGAGTTCGTCATGCTCGGCGCCTACATCGAGCATGAGACCAGCATGTACGACCCCGAGGTGGCGAACGTGCGGTGGGGTCCGGAAGTGCTGATGGACTGGATCGAGCGGGTCGGGCCCGAACACACCGTGCTCGCCTCCGACCTCGGCCAGGTCGGCCGCCCGATGCCGGTCGACTCCTTCATCCGGGTCGGGTCCGCGCTGCTCGACCTCGGGCTGCCGGAGAAGGACCTGCGGCAGATAGTCCGCGTCAACCCCTCGTACCTGCTCGGCCTGGACGACTGACAGTCCGCACCCCTCGTACCTGCTCGGCCTGGACGACTGACTGTAAGGACGAACCACATGTACGGCCCCAACGACCCTCGCGCCGCGCTCAACACGGCGCCGGCCACGACGAATCCGAACGACCCCATCGCCGCGCTCGCCACCTACGAGTTCCTCGCGCTGCCGCCCGACGAGGTCACCGAGCTCGGCAGCAAGACCTGGTACGTCCGCGGCCAGAACTTCGTGCTCGCCTTCACCCGCCTGGTCCCCGGCGACGCGCTCCGCCGCGACGCGTCCGCGCAGCGGGAGGAGTACGTCGTCGTCCTCCCCCACGACGACATCACGATCGACGTGACGGCCGGCGCGGAAAGCCGGACGGTGACCGGGAGCGGCGTGGTCATCGTGCCACCCGGCGACAGCGAGCTCACCGCGCACGGCGACGCCGACCTGGTCCGCCTGTTCGACGTCCGCACCACCGACCTCCTCGCACGCTGCGGCAACGCCTCGGAGTACGCCGAGCCCCACCCGCGCGTCGCC
Organism: Streptosporangium sp. NPDC006930; assembly: GCF_040635605.1. Taxonomy (NCBI): domain Bacteria; kingdom Bacillati; phylum Actinomycetota; class Actinomycetes; order Streptosporangiales; family Streptosporangiaceae; genus Streptosporangium; species Streptosporangium sp. NPDC006930. The sequence goes on from NZ_JBEYID010000028.1 coordinate 24,789, forward strand.
CTGCTGGAGCCGTGGCCGGAGCCGCCCGCCGGCCACCGCCTGCGCGTCTACCGCAACGCCGACTTCCCGCTGCGACCCGGCCGGTTCGGCCGCATCTTCCGGTCCAGCGCCTTCATGGTCAACTTCGGGGATCCCAAGGACGGCCCGCGCGACCCCGATCGGCTCTCCCCCCATCACCACGACGACTTCGAGCAGTGCTCACTCACCGTCGCCGGTGACTACATCCACCATGTCCGGACGCCCTGGACGTCGAAGCGTTCCCAGTGGCGCGCCGACGAGCACGCGGCCGTCGGCAGCCCCGCCGTCGCGATCATCCCGCCGCCCACCGTGCACACCAGCCAGGCGGTCGGCGACGGCGTGCACATGCTCATCGACATCTTCAGCCCGCCGCGTGCCGACTTCTCCGCCAAGGCCGGATGGGTGCTCAACGCCGACGAGTACCCGGCCCCCGACCACATCACGACCGCATGACGTTCTTCGCGACAGCCTCCGCGCAGACGCCGAGGCTGGGTACCTGGATCAAGCTGGCGACCGTCGAGAGCGTCGACATCATGGCCGACGCCGGATTCGACTTCGTGGTGATCGACCTCGAACACTCCCCCATCGACCTCACCCTCGCCGCCCGGATGATCAGCGCCGCCTCGGCGTACGGCGTCGATCCCCTGGTACGCGTGCCCGACCATCAGGCCGGCACCATCCAGCGGGTCCTCGACGCCGGCGCCCGGGGCATCCTCGCCCCCCGCGTCGACTCGGTCGCCGACGCCGAGCGGGTGGTGGCGGCCACCCGCTTCCCGCCCCTCGGCAGGAGGGGGGCGGGCGGCACCAGCCGCGCGGGCAGGTGGGGGCTGATGTCCAGAGACGAGTACGTCCGGGGCGGCAACGAGGACGTCGTCTGCGTCCCCCAGTTGGAGAGCCCCGCGGCGATCGACGCCGCCGCCGGCATTCTCGCCGTGCCGGGGGTCGACGCGGTGTTCCTGGGCGCCGGCGACCTCTCCCTCGCGCTCGGGGTCCGCATGAACGATCCCGTGGTCAAGGAGTCGCTCGACCGGGCGCGGGCCGCGGCCGCCGCGGCGGGCAAGCCCTGCGGCGCGGCGTGTGTGGACGCGTCGTCGGCCGTCGGGACCGCCGCCCTCGGCCACCAGTTCCTCATCATGGGCAACGACGCCACCATGCTCGCCCGCACGGCCCACTCCATGACGCGGGCGTTCCGGGAGCAGATGGGCGCGGCCTCATGATCGTCGGAACCTGGCGGCTGGTCGACTACGTCATGGAGGGCGAGCCCGACGACGGCGCGCGCTCCCTCGGGGACGAACCGCTCGGCCTGCTCATCTACGGCCCCGACGGCTACATGTCGGTGCAGTACATGGCCGGAGACCGCCCGCTGCTGCGGACGGAGAACTGGCGCTGGACCACCGACGAGGAGAAGCTCGCCGCCGTACGGACCTTCGGCGCGTACGCCGGACGCTACGAATGGTCCGGCGACCGCGTCATCCACCAGGTCGAGACCGCCGTCTACCCCAACTGGATCGGCGCCACCCTGGTCCGCCTCGCCGTCGTGGACGGTGACCGGCTCACCCTGCGCGCCGAGCGAACCCCCGGCAGGCCGCCCACCCCCATCCTCACCTGGGAGCGCATCCGATGACCCCCACCCTGATCGACGCACACGCGCACCTGGTGACCAACGACCCGGCCTACCCGTTCAACCCGCCCGGCGGCTCGGTCAGCGACGCCGTACGCGACGATCCGATGACCGCGGAACGGCTGCTCGCCGCGATGCGCGACCATGAGCTGTCGGGTGCGGTCGCCGTCCAGCGCGCCCACGTGTTCGGCTACGACAACAGCTATGTGGTGGACTCGGCGGCCCGGCACCCCGGCAGGCTCGCCGCCATGTGCGTCCTCGACGCGCAGGCCCCGGACGCGGCGCGGACCGTACGCCACTGGGCGGAGCGCGGCGCCGCGGCCGTTCGCCTCACCTCGCCGGGCGGAAACCAGCACGGTGGCACCCCCGGAACCGAGTGGTTCGCCGGCGAACGGGCGCGCGAGGTGTGGCGGCAGGCGAGCGAACTCGGCCTGTCGATGTGCCTGCACATCTACCGATGGAACCGCGACGAGAGCCTGCGCGCGCTCGCCGCGGTGGCCCGCGAGTTCCCGGGCACACCGGTCGTGCTCGACCACATCGCGAGTGTCGAGACGGATCGCCCCGCGCCCTACCCGGGGGCCGACGAGCTGCTCGCGCTCGCCGACCTGCCGCAGGTCCACGTCAAGGTGACGACGCTCAACTTCGCCAGGATCATCGCCGCGGGCGGCGCGCCGTCGGTCGTGGTCGAATGGCTCGTCTCCCGGTTCGGCGCGGAGCGGGTGCTGTGGGGCTCGGACGTCACCCAGACCGCCGGCGCCTACGCGGACATGGTCGGGATCGCCCGCGAGTCGGTCTCCGGCCTGTCCGCCGGGGACGCCGCCCTGGTCCTCGGCGGGACGGCGGCCTCGCTCTACCGGATCGCGACGCCATGACGGGTGACGGTCTGTCGGAAGGTGGGGCGGCTCGTCGCGACGCCGTGACGGGCGACAGCCTGTCTGAGAGCGGGGTGCCTCGTCATGACGCCGTGACGGGTGACGGTCTGCCCGAGGGCGGGATGCCTCGTGGCGACGCCGTGGCGGGCGACGGTCTGCCGGAAAGCGGGGCGCCTCTTGTGGACACCCATGTTCACCTGTTCACCCGCGCGCTACCTCTCGCGGCGCGGGCCTGGACCCGGCCCGAGGGGGAGCTGACGGCGGACACGTTCGTGTCGATGATGGACGAGCACGGCGTCGGCTACGGTGTGCTGTCGGCGATGAGCCTGCTCGGCGACCTGAACGACTACACGATCGAGGCGTTGCGGGCGCACGAGCGACTGCGCGGGACCGTCATCGTCGAGCCCACCGTCGATCGACACGTCCTGGACCGGATGAAGTCCGACGGCGTGGTGGGCGTCAGATTCCAGTGGCGACGGCTCGCCGACCTGCCGGATCTCACCGACCCGGCGTACCGGCGGCTGCTGTTCCGGGTCGCGGACCTCGACTGGCACGTCGAGCTGAACATCGAGGGCGACCGGTTGCCGCCGGTGCTGGAGCGGCTGACCGCCTCGGGGGTGAAGGTCGTCGTGGACCATTTCGGCGACCCGGACCGGGTCGCCGGCTACGCGGGCGCCGGCGGTGCGGCGCTCCTGCGCGCCCTCGACACCGGCAGGGTGTGGGTGAAGTTGTCCGCGGGCTACCGCTTCGACGTCGGCCAGGACACGCTGGCCGGTCACGCGGCGACCCTGATCGGGGCCGCCGGACCGGAACACGTCTTCTGGGGGAGCGACGCCCCGTTCGTCGGCGCCCGGCATCCGGTCACCTACCGTGACGCCGTCGACTCCTTCGCGCGGCTCGTCCCCGATCCCGCGTTCCGCAGGCGGATCTCGCTCGCCTCGCACGCCTTCTACTTCGGCTGAGTACGCGCGTCGAGCCGTCCCAGCCAGGCTGGGACGGCTCTCGCAGGTCACTTCGGGGGCGGCAGGTGGCTCTGCAGGTGCTCGGAGAACCCGGCGAAGTCGGCGGCGAGTTGCTCCGCGCTCCACCCGCCGTCGCGATGCGTGACGAACGCCTCCTTCGGGTGCGCCCAGATCGCGAACCTGTCGCCGCCGAAGCCGATGTACTGCCCGGTGACGCCGGCCGCCTCGTCCGAGGCGAGGTAGACGACGAGCGGCGCCACGTCCTCGACCTTGCCGATGCCGCGCCGACGCAGGTCGGTGGGGACCGGGCCGCCCGCCTCGACCGCGGCGACGACCTCGGTCAGCGCCGGGATGGTCGCGGCCATCCTGGTCAGCGCGGTGGGCACGATCGCGTTCACGGTCACGCCCAGCTTCGCCGTCTCGGTCGACCACACCCGCACCATGGCGATGATGGCCGCCTTGGACGCGGCGTACGCCGTCTGTCCGAAGCCGCCGTACTGGCCGGCGGGTGAGCCGACCAGGATCAGCCGGCCACCGCCGCCCTGTTCGCGGAACCGGCGCACCGCGGCGCGACCGCAGGTGAAGGTGCCACGTACGTGGCTGTCCACCACGAGGTCGAACTCCTCGTCCGTGACCTTGGCCAGCGTACGGTCGCGCAGCGCGCCGGCGTTCGTGCACATCACGTCCAGGCGGCCGAACTCCGAGACGGCCCGCTGGACCAGTGCGTCGGCCGACTCCGCGGTGCCGACGGCGCACACCTCGGCGACGGCACGCCCACCGGCGGCGTTGATCGCCTCGACGGTCTCCTTGGCGACGTCGGCGTCGATGTCGTTGACCACCACGGCGGCACCGGCCGCGCCCAGCGCCTCGGCGTACGCGCGGCCGAGGCCACGCCCTGAGCCGGTGACTACGGCCACCTTGTCGTTGAGCCGCATGGGCTTTCCTCTCCCTATCAGTTGCTGATCTTCACCGAGTTGTAGTGGTAGTCACCGACCACCGGTACGTCGAGGCCGGTCACCCCCTTGCGGAAGGCCGCCACGTAGGTCACGCCGCACACCGGGATCACCGGAGGCCCGGCCGCCACGACGTCCTTGATGATCTGGTGCATCGGCGCCGCACGCTCCGTGACGTCGTCGCTGGCCCGCGCCTTCGCCAGCAGTTCGCCGATCCCGTCCTGGGAGAAGCCGCCCGGGTTGTACGCGCCGCCCTTCGTGTAGAAGTCCGCGACGAACTGGCTCGGGTCGGGCCGACCGGCCTGTACCAGCGCCACCGTGGCGGTGAACTGGCCGGTCCGGCGAGCGGTGATCATCTGCTGGAATTCCAGGACCTTGATCGTGGCCTTGATCCCCACCTTCTGCAGCTGTGCCTGCAGCGCCTGGGCGAGAATCTGGTACGACGTGTTGGGGCCGACCTCCAGCGTTATCTCCATGCCGTTCGGCAGGCCGGCCTCGGCGAGGAGCTTCTTGGCCTTCTCCGGGTCGTAGTAGGAGGACACGTCGCTCAGCTCGGGCACGTGGGCCCAGAAGCCCTCCTGGTACGGCTGCACCGCCGAGACGCAGGCACCCTCGTACAGGTTCTTGCTGATCGCGTCGCGGTCGATGGCGTACATCAACGCCTGCCTCACCTTGGGGTTGTCGAGCCCCTTGACGGAGGTGTTCAGCAGGATTCCGTTGAAGGTGGTGTTGGGGCCCCTGACCACGGTCAGGCCGTCCGCCTCGGCCTCCTTGATCTGGCCGGGCGTGATCGAGGTGCCGTCGGCCTGCCCCGACTTCACCGCGCGCAGGCGGGTCGTCTCGTCGGAATAGACCGTCATCTCCAGGCCGCCGATGGTCGTCTCCGCGGCGTTCCAGTAGCCCTCGAACTTCTTGAAGGTGACCTTGCCCACCTGCAGCGTGTCGATCTCGAAGGCGCCGGTGCCGACCGGCTTGGTCGGCAGGTCCTCGGCGTCGAGCGCACCGGGCGCGACCACGATGCCGGCCTCACCGGCGAGCACATTGATCATGTAACCGGCCGGCTTGGAGAAGGTGAGCTTCACCTCGGACGGGCCGGTGACCTCGACCTTGTCGAGCGCCGACAGCGTCGTCACGAGCGCACCGCTCTTCTTGTACGCCTCCAGCGACGCCTTGACGGCCTCGGCGTTGAACTCCTCGCCGTTGTGGAACTTCACCCCTTCGCGCAGCTTGAGGGTGATCACCTTGTTCTCGTCGGAGAACGTCCACTCGGTCGCCAGACCCGGCCCGATCTCACCGGCCGCACTCCGGCGGACCAGGTGCTCGTAGACCACGTCGAGGAACACCGGGTCGAGCGGCGCGGCCTTGCGGGGATCGAAGGAGGTCGGGTTGCCCGGCACGGCCCACCGCAGGATGGCCGCATTGTCGAAAGCGCCGGAATCACCGGAAGCCCCGGAGGCGTTCGACGTCGGCTGGTCGGTCGTCCCGGCGCCACAGCCGGAGAGGGCGAGACCGGTGGCGAGAAATGCGCCGGCCGTTTTTACTGCTGCTCGTTTCACGGCTTATGCCTCCATATTTCAGAAGCGAGCTTGACTGGTATGACTGGCGACCCGCGGCGCTCTCCGACTCCGTCATCGACGTGCCGGCCCGCATCCCGCGTGTCCTGTGGTTCTCGGTGCCCCGTCTTCAGCCGTGACGCTGAATCACGCCCCCACCAGGTCCTGGACGTGAGCTGTGGACCGGCCTAGGACCGGCTGCTGGCGATCGCGGCGCCCTCCGCGAGTGCGGCGAGCTTCGCCCACACGATCTCCTCGTGGCCCACGCGCGATCCGATCCCGCAGTCGGTCCCCGCCTGCAGGTTCTCCTTGCCCACCACGCCGGCGAAGTTCGTCAGCCGCTCGGCGACGAGGAGGGGATGTTCGACCAGGTCGGTGGCGTGGCTGACCACTCCGGGGGCGAGGATCTTGCCCTCGGGCAGTTTCACGTCCTCCCACACCCGCCACTCGTGCGCGTGCCGGACGTTGCCCGACTCGATGGCGTAGGCCTGGGTGTTGACCTTGATCAGCAGGTCCGCGATGTGTTCGAGGCCGATGTCCTGCGTGTGCGGCCGGTGACCGCTGCCCCAGCAGGTGTGCATCCGGATCTGCTCGGAGGGCAGCCCGTCGATGCTGTGGTTGATCACCTCTACCGCGAACTCAAGGTAACGACGCAGGTCCTCGACCGTCCAGGTGGGGTGGAACTGCCAGGTGGTCGCGAACTCGGGCTCGTCGATCTGCAGCACCAGGCCGGCGTCGGTGACCGCCCGATACTCCTCGCGGAGCGCCTCGGCGACCGCGAACATGTACTCCTCCTCGCTCGCGTAGTGCTCGTTCCTCGCACCCGCGCCCAGGCTGAGCGGTCCCAGCGCGGCGATGAAACCGTCCACCTCCTTGCCTTCGACCGCGGTCTTCATCGCCGCGATGTCGGCCGCGATGGCGTCCTGGCCGATGTAGGTGATCGGGGAGGTGCACACCCGGCCCGACGTCGGCGGCTTCGGCACGGCGCCCGGGGTCGAGAAGCCGGGCCTCACCGGGCCTCCGGATCCGGCCAGCCAGAGGCCGGAGGCGTAGGTGCCGGGGAAGTCCGCCTTGTCGCGCGCGGCGACGTACTCGCGCTTGGGCGGGACGTTCGGGTCGATGGGCAGGGTCTCCCAACCGGTCACGCGGGCGTGGATGTAGCCGCTGTAGGCGGACAGGTTCGCGGCCTTGACGTACTCGCCGTCGTTGACGACGTCGAGGCCGCACTCCATCTGGCGGGCGACGACCTCGGCCACCGCGCTCGGCAGACGCGCGTCGACGGCCTCCTGATCGCCCTGGGCGATCAACTCGTCCAGGTCCTTGGGACGCGGCAGGTTGCCGCCGTGCGTGGTGAGAATCCGACCGTTTTCGCGCCTCATGCGTGTCTCCTAGCCAAGGTGTCTTCTCCCGCGCCGACGCGCAGGAACTTCTGCAGTTGGTGCCGGCCGCTCGACGGAGCGACCCAGCCGGGTCTGATGGCGAAGCTGTACGTCACCTCCGCGACGTACAGGTCTCCGTGTGAGTCCAGCGCGACCCCGTGCGGCGCGATGAAGTTGCCGGCCGCCGTGCGATCCGTCGTGGAGTCTCCCCACCGCTCGACCACGGCGCCGTGCCGGTCCAGCACGGTCAGCCGAGCCGGCTGGTCCTCCAGCGCCTCGCCGTGTACGAAGGACCTCTTGCCTTCCGGCCGCCACAGCTCGACGACGAACACCGAGCCGTCCGGGGCGATGGTGAGGTCGCACGGGCGCCGGATGTCGGTCCACTCCTCGATGAACTCCCCGTCCGGGGTGAAGATCTGGATCCGGTCGTTCTCGCGGTCGCCGACGAACACCCGCCCGTCCGCCGCGATGTCCAGGCAGTGCGGCAGGTGGAACCGGCCGGGACCGGTACCGGGCTCGCCCCAGGAGCCGATCAGGTCACCGGACGCGGTGAACCTGTGCACCCGGCTGTTTCCGTACCCGTCGGTCACGTAGAGGTCGCCGTTCGGGGCGACGGCGAGGTTGGTGGGCCGGTTGAACGGCCCGCCCGCGTACCGAACGCCCTCGACGCTGTGCACGTGCACCGGCCGGCCGGAGACGAACCCGGTGTCCGACGCCGTCCCGGCGGTGCCCAGCGTCATGAGCGGCTCGCCCTCGGGGGTGAACTTGCGGACCGTGTGGTCGCCCGCGTCGACGCAGTAGACGCCGCCGTCCGGCCCGACGGTCAACCCGTGCGGCGTGGTGAACAGGCCCTTTCCCCAGCTCCTGACGAAGGTGCCGTCCCGCTCGTACACGATGACCTGGCCGTCGAAGCGGGTGAACAGGTAGACGCGGTCGGCCGCGTCCACGTCGACCGCGGCCACGTCCGCGTGCCGCAGGTCGTCGGGCAACCGCTCCCAGTCGGCGTCGACCTCGAACCTCCGCCCGCCCGTCATGACGCCGCCCCTGAGGTGGAACGCGGTGCCGGCAGCCAGCCCCACGGGTGGGTGCCCCACCCGGGCGCGATCAGCTCGCCGGCCCTTACGGTCTGCACCGGCCGCAGGCCGAAGCCGCCGTGGAAGACCTCCTGTTTGGTGTCGACGAACTCGAAGTCGCCTTCGACCAGGTCGAGCACCGTGAGGTCGGCCTCCCTGCCGACCGCGACGGCGCCGAGCTCGTGTTCCGCGCCGATCGCCCGCGCCGCGTTCACCGTGGTCATCCGGACCACCTCGGACAGGCTGTAGCCCACGGCCATGAACTTGGCCATGCACTCCAGCAGCGAGTGGAAGGTCTCTCCCGCCGCGGTCAGGTCGCTGCTGATGGTGTCGGGGAGCAGCCCGAGCGTGCGTTGCTCGCTCGCGACCCGGTAGCCGAAGTTGCCCCTGCCCAGCGCGGAGTCGAGAGTGATCCCGCGCTCGCGGGCGGCGAGCAGGGCGGGCATCATCCGATCCGCCGCGTCCATCACACCGCCGTGGTTCGGCGTGCACAGATGGGTGAGGATGTCTCCCGCGTCGAGTTGCTCGATGGCGAACCGGGTGGCCGGTTCGAGCAGGTGCGGATCGGGGCGCCGCCGCGCGGACAGGTCGCCGATGTGCACCATGAGCGGGAGCCCGTGCTCCCTCGCCACCGCCTTGGTCGCGGACACGATGTCCTTGCCCCGCGTGGCGACGAGCGGCCCGACCAGCCGCAGCTTGATGCCCTGGACCAGCCCGGGATTGGCGGCGACGCACTTCGCGATGGCGACCGGGTCGATCTCGGCCAGGTCGTTGACGTCGATCATGGTGGGCATGGTGTGCGCGTAGCTGCCGATGTTCAGGTACGGGATGACCCGCGTTCTGGCGTTCGGCTGGATGTAGGCGGAGAAGACACCGATGTTGGCGACGCCGACGGATCCGGCGTCGACCAGCGTGGTGACTCCGGAACGCACACCGATGGCATCGGGGTCGCAGCCTTCCATGCCCACACCCGGGGTGATCGCGCCGTGCGCGACGTGCGTGTGGATGTCGATCAATCCGGGGACGACGTAGCGTCCGGAGCCGCTCGCGTCGATCACCCGGCGGGCCGAATCGGCGGGGATGTCCCTGCCGATGTTGGTGATACGGCCGCCGGTGACGGCGATGTCCATGACGCCGTCGAGTTCCTGCCCGGGGTCCAGAACCCGGCCGCCCTTGATCAACAGGTCGTACCGGGTGACCGGGTCGTCGCTCATCAGAGTCCTCCTGTCGGTGCCGCGCGATCGCGGCACGTCCCGCTCAGCGGGCCTGGGATGTGCTGTTCGGTTGCCGGTCGGCGGTCAGAAGTGGTCCCAGCCAGGGGGCAGCGCGGTCATCTGCACGGCCCAGCCCGCCTCGAGTTCCTCGGCCGAGTCGGCGAGCCCGATCCGGCCCAGCACCTCGCGCGCGTCGGCGCCTGGCCGGCGTACCGGGTGGCCCAGGCGCGGCGGGTTGCCGTGCACCCGGATGGCGATGCCGGGCATCACCACCTCGCCGACCTCCTCGGAGATCTGGCTGACGGTGAGCCCTCTCGATCGGGCCCACGGGTCGGTCATCAGTTCCGCGAGGGTCGTGACCGGGTGTGCGCCCAGCCCCGCCGCGGTGAGGCGGTCGGTCCATTCGCGGGCGGTGCCGGCGTGGAAGGCGGTCTCCAGGGCCTCGGCCACCGCGTCTTCGTCGGACCCGTCCAGGCCGGACAGGGCCTCCTCCAGGCCGGGGACCTCGCGGAGCGTCGGCAGGCTCCCCCGGGTCGCCCCGAGGAAGAACCACCGGTCGGCCGCCCGGTAGAACCGGTGCCACGGGTCGACCCCCAGAGCCGACGGCCCGCACGGCTCGGCCGCGGGGCGGTGCCGGCCTCGCGTCGCGGCCGGGAGCCCGGGTGCGGGGCGCACCGCGAACCTCGCCTGCTGGTAGCCGCCGGTCTGGGTGAGGGAGGTGCGCACCTGCTGGCCTTCTCCGGTCAGCTCGCGATGGTGGAGACCCACCGCGCTCGCGAAGGCGGCCATCGCGCCGGTGCCGTAGTCCAGGAGGTTGTACGGGCCCAGCACGGCCGGTCGGCCGTCGCCGCCCGTCCTGGCCATGATCCCGGTCGCGGCCTGCCCCTGGGTCTCGTACCCCCGGCGGCCGGTCCAGGGCCCGCCGTGGCCGTAGCAGCTGACGGAGACGTAGACGATGTCGGGGCGGCGGGCCCGGACGTGCTCGTAGCCGAGGCCGTAGCGTTCGGCGGTCCGCTCGGGGAAGTTGTGGGTCAGCACGTCCGCGTCGTCGATGAGGCGCCAGAGGATCTGCTGGCCCTGGCTCGACTTCACATCCACGAGGACCGTCCGCTTGCCACGGTTGACGAACCCGTGCGCGCCGACGCGCCGCTGCGGTGAGTTGATCTTGACGACGTCGGCGCCGAACTCGACGAGGATCCGTCCCGCGCTCGGCCCGGCCAGAATCTGGGTGAGGTCGACGACCCGCCGTCCCTCGTAGGGCAGACAGACCGGCTCGTCCTCGCTCCCCGCCGGCTCGTCGTGCGCCGGCTCGCTCCCCATCGGCTCGCCGCCCGCCGGCTCGTCGCGCGGCGAACCGGCGGACGGCGACGTGAGTTCGGCGAGGATCTCCGCGCGGTCCGCGCCGGGCAGGTGCCGCGGCCTGCCGGGCAGCGCGGGGGTGGCGGACAGCCACACCGCGGAGCCGGGCATCACCGTCGCGCCGAGCTCCGGATCGTCGACCACGACGGCCTGCCCGGAGGCGAGCGCGTGGTCGCTCTCCAGCCACTCGCCCAGCGTCCTGACCGCGGCGAGCGGGACGCCCGCCGCGTTGGCGAGCTCCTCCCATTCGCCCGCCGGGCGGGTCTGGAACAGCGCGGTGAGCCGGTCGTGCAGCAGCCGGCGTAGCGAGGGGTCGCGATCCATCCGGGCGCGGTCGGTCAGGCCCTCGCCCGTCCAGGCCGTCACCCCGGCCGCGTCGAGGAACCAGGTGAGGAAGCGGGGCGTCGCGCCGATCGGGTTGAACTGCACATACCTGTCGTCCGCGCAGCGGTACGTGCCACTGCCGTTGGAACTGATCGCCCGATCCGGCGGCAGCCCCTGCGCGAGCGGGTAGGCGCCGCTCCCTCCGATGGCCTCGAACATCGCGTCGAACAGCGGGACCTCGACGCGGTCACCCCGTCCGGTGCGGTGCCGGGTGGTGAGGCTCGCCACGATCGCGAAGGCGCCGCAGAACGCCGCGAAGTTGGACGCGACGGGTACCGCCGTGTAGGTCGGCCGGGTGTCGTCCCAGCCGTCCGGCGCGTGACCGGCCCGGATCCGGCAGTTGCCGGTGGCGGCCGCGACGACACCCTCCCAGCCGGGGACACCGGCGCGCGGATCGTCGGCCGCGAAGCCGGGCATCGAGCAGTAGACGAGCCGTGGGTTGCCGGCGCGCGACTCCTCCCAGCCGAGCCCGAGCCGGTCCATCACCCCTGGCCGGAAGTTCTCGACGAGGACGTCGGCCCGCCGGACGAGGTCGCGGGCGACGCCCAGGTCCGCCGCGTCCTTCAGGTCGAGGCTGATGCGCCGCTTGCCCCGGTTGAAGAACGCGTCGTCGACCGGGGGAGTGACGCCCGGACGGTCGACGTGCACGACGTCGGCCCCCTGGTCGGCGAGCATGAGCGCGGCCAGCGGTCCTGCGACGTGGTGACCGAAGTCGACGACGCGGATCCCGTGCAGGGCTCCTGAGGCTTCTGAGCCCCCTGAGACTCGGGAGGCGCTCATCGCGAGGTCTCCTGGGGCTCGCCGACCGGCGCGTCGTTCGGCGGTGGCCGGTGCAGGATGCACGCGACCCTGTGCTCGGCGCCGATCTGCAACAGGGGTGGGTCCAGGCGAGAGCACTCGTCCTGGACGACCGGGCAGCGGGTGCGAAAGCGGCAGCCCGAAGGGGGGTTCGCCGGATCGGGAAGCTCGCCGCGCAGCACGGTGCGGCGCCGCGAGCGCTGCACGTCGGGATCGGGCACCGGCACCGCCGACAGCAGCGCCTTGGTGTACGGGTGCCGCGGGTCGGTGGCGATCTGCTCCGCGGTCCCCTCCTCGACGATCCGGCCGAGGTACATCACCGCGATCCGGTGCGACAGGTGTCTGACCGTGGCGAAGTCGTGGGACACGAGGACCACCGCCTGCCCGGTGTCCTCCTGGATGGACAGCAGCAGGTTGAGGATCTCCGAGCGGGTGGACAGGTCCAGCGCGGAGGTCGGCTCGTCGGCGACGAGAACGCTCGGCGAGAGCGCCAGCGCGCGGGCGATGCAGACCCGCTGCCGCTGCCCACCGGACAGCTCGTCCGGATACCTGTCGACGAACGCCGGATCGAGGGTGACCCGGCCGAGCAGCTGGGCGGCGTGCTCACGCATCTGGCCCCGGCCGATCCGGCCGTGTACCAGGAGCGGTTCGGCGATGGCGTGGCCGATCGTCTTGGTCGGGTCGAGCGCGCCGTACGGATCCTGGAAGATGACCTGGAGCTTGCCGCGCATCTCCTTGAGCTCGCTGCCGCGCGCCCTGCTGACGTCCTTGCCCTCCACCTCGACCGTGCCCCGGTCGGGCTTGAGCAGCCGGGCCATCAGCCGGCCCACCGTCGTCTTGCCCGATCCGGACTCGCCCACGATGCCGACCGTGGTACCGGCCCGTACCTCCAGGTTGACTCCGTCGACGGCCTGGACGCTCTCCAGCGTCCGGCCCAGCAGGCCGCGGCGCAGCGGGAACGACTTGCTCAGGTCGCGCACGCGCAGAACCACACGATCCTCAGCCACGGACGGCCCCCTTCAGAATCAGGTCGCCGGAGGCGACGCGTCCGCATCGCGTGTGGCGTTCGTCGCCGATGATCGTGTCGGCCTGTGGTCGTCGGCAGAAGTCCTCGACGCTGTGCACGCAGCGAGGCTCGAACCGGCAGCCCTCGGGGAACTGACCGGCGGACGGGACCCTGCCCGGGATGACCGTCAGACCGGTCCTGGCCCGGCCCGCCTGCGGTACGGCGGCGAGCAGCGCGCTGGAGTACGGGTGCCGAGGATCGTAGAAGAGCCGGTCGACGGGGGTTCGCTCGGCGACGTGACCGGCGTACATGACGACCACGTCGTCACAGAAGTCCGCGACCACGCCGAGATCGTGCGTGACCAGCAGGACGGCCAGATCGAGGTCGCGTCGCAGGTCGCGCAGCAACTCCAGGATCTCGGCCTGGATCGTGACATCGAGGGCGGTGGTCGGTTCGTCGGCGATCAGCAGCTTCGGGTCGCAGGCGATGGCGGCCGCGATCATGACGCGTTGCTGCATGCCGCCGCTCATCTCGTGCGGGTAGGACCTGAGCCTGCGTTCGGCGTTCGGGATGCCGACCCGGCTCAGCAGCTGTCCCGCCTGCTTGAGCGCGACCGACCGCCGCTCGCCCAGGTGCAGCCTTCGCACCTCGGCGATCTGGTCGCCGACGGTCATCGTGGGGTTGAGGCTGCTCATCGGCTCCTGGAAGACCATGCCGACCGGTCCGCCGCGGATCCGGCGAAGCTGCCGCCGGTCGCAGGTGAGCAGGTCCACCCCGTCGAAGCGGATCGAGCCCGCCGAGACCCGGACGGCCGCGGGCAACAGGCCCAGGATCGCCATGGAGGTGAGCGACTTGCCGCAGCCGGACTCGCCGATCAGCGCGACCGCCTGGCCCTTGCGCACCTCGAAGGTGACGTCCTCGACCAGGCCGGGCTGTCTGGAGCCGCCGGGCAGATCGATGGTGAGGCCCTCGACGGAGAGCAGCGGCTCGGTGGCGTCGCTTCGCTGTGCCGGTCCTGCTGTCATGTACGCCTCCTGAGTCCGACGGCGTCACGGATCGAGTCACCGATCGTGTTGAACGCGAGTACGGTCAGCACCATCGCGATTCCGGGCGGCACCACCGAGAAGGGTGAGTGGAACTGGTTGGTGTACGCGGCCTTGAGCATCGAGCCCCAACTCGCGTCGGGTGGCTGGACTCCGAGACCGATGAAGCTCAGGCTCGCCTCGACCAGGAGTGCGACGCCCATCAGGATCGTGACCTGGACCAGCAGCGGAGCGGCGATGTTGGGCAGGATGTGCACCCAGAGGGTTCGCCGGGTGGACGAGCCGATCGCCACCGCCGAGTCCACGAAGGTCTCCTCCGCCACGGACATCGTCGCCCCGCGTACGACGCGGAACAGGCCGGGGGAGAAGATGATGCCGATCGCGAGCATCGCGTTGACCAGCCCCGGGCCGAGCACGGCGACGATGGCCAGCGCCCCGACGAGGGCGGGGAGGCTGAGGATCGTGTCGGCGAGCCGGCCCGTGACGCTGTCGACGACACCGCGGCGCACACCGGCCCACAGCCCGAGCGGCAGGCCGATGAGCAACGCGACGCCCACCGAGATAAGTGGGGCGACGACGGCGATGCGCGACGCCTGGATGATCCGGCTCGCGACGTCACGGCCGAACTCGTCGGTGCCGAGCAGATGCGTCAGGCTGACGTCGGCGAACCTGTTGCCGAGATCCTGGGCCTCCGGGTCGTGCGGGTAGACGAGAGGCCCGGCGACCGCGAAGAAGACGAGGATGACGACGAATCCGACGGCGACCGCGCTGGATGGTCGGCGCAGGATCGAGCGGAGGACATGTCGCGGACGGGCGCTCCGGGTGGCCATGGTCATGCCGTACGCACCTTCGGGTTGATCCAGCCGTAGGCCAGGTCCACGATGAGGTTGATCGCCACCACGATGACGGCGCTGAACAGGACGTAGCCCTGGATCATCGGATAGTTCCGTTGCAGCACCGAGTTGATGGCGAGGGAGCCGAGTCCTGAGATGCCGAACACGGCCTCCACCACGATGACTCCGCCGAGGAGCCGGCCGGCCTGCAGGCCGAGCACGGTCACCACGGGGATGGCCGCGTTACGCAGGATGTGCCGCCGGACCAGCCACATGCCCGAGGCGCCTCTGGCCCGTGCCGTGCGCACGTACGGGCGAGTGAGCACGTCGGCCACACAGCCTCGGGTGTGCCTGGCGAGCTCCGCCGCCGTGGCCACCCCGAGCGCCGTGGACGGGAGGATCACGTAGGAGAGCCACTCCCCGAACCCCTCCCTGAAGTCGACGTATCCGGTCGCGGGTAACCAGGGGTTGGCCAGCGCGAACACGGACACGAGCACCATCGCGAGCCAGAAGCTCGGCATCGCGATGCCGAGGGTGGCGAGGGCGGAGACGGTCCGGTCGATCCAGCTTCCCTGGGTGAGGCCCGCGAAGATGCCGACCGTCACACCGAGCACGACGGCGATCATGATCGCCACCAGGGTGATGACCACGGTCGGCGGCGCCGCCTCGATGATCGTGTCCGCGACGGATCTGTTGGTGAACAACGAGTTGCCGAGATCTCCCTGCAGGACGCCGGAGAACCAGTCGAAGTACCGCTCCAGGACGGGTTTGTCCAAGCCGAGTTCGACGCGGATCCTGGCCACTTCGGCCACGGTGGCGTTCTCGCCGGCGACCACCTCCGCCGGGTCGCCGGGAATCAGCTGTACCAGCAGGAAGGTGAGAATCGAAACAAGCCACAAGACCAGCAGACCGCCGCCGAGCCGGCGAATTACCATGCCTGCGCTCACCGCCACCTCCGTCCAGCGCTACGTGGAACGAAGGGTGCGCGGAGCCGGGCGAAACACTCGCCGGCTCCGTTCGTGCAACATCGATCCACTGCGCTGTTGTCCGATAATGGGACAAAATGTGCAATAGTTGTAAACGCCATGCTGCCCTGCGGTTACCTGGGCGTCAAGAGGGAGCCGTTGCGTAAATGGGCGGTTTCGGGATCGTTACCGGGCACCCGTCGCAAGGCGGTGACCACCCGAAATGCCGTCACGGTCGGACGGCCGCAGGTGTGGGCCGGTTACCACGTATAGCCGACAGGGCGAGGTAGCACTGTGTGCCGCAGCACAGGATGGAGACGTACTCTTTGTCGTCACACACATGGCAACCCCGGCGTTCGACCTTAGGATTCGCACATGGCCGCAGACTCGTCGTTAACCGGCCTCACCAGTGTCACCAGCGGGTCCACCGAGATCAGCCAGGAGAACCGGACCCTGCGTGACCTGGTGGAGATCTACCGCCGGCTGTCCGGCCTGGTCCTCCAGGACGCCGACATCGGCACGGTCGCCCACCTCGTCGCCCACCGGACCGACGTGACGGTGGCCATCATCAGCCAGAAGCTGGGCATCCTCGCCGCGGCCTCACCCGGCCAGAGCGACGACAGCGCCATCCAGTACGTTCACGACCACCTGATCCACCCCCGGCTGGCGCACATGCTCGCCAACGCCGGCAAGTCCCGCCACCCGCTCCGGCTGCCCGATCCGGCGCGCGGCCGAGCCCGCGTCGTGGCCCCGATCTTCGTCGGCGACACCGTGCCCGCCTATCTCGTCTCGCTCGTCGAGGCGGTTCCCGACCAGGGCGAGGACATCGACCTGCTGGTCGCCGAGCACGCCGCGACGATCTGCGGGGTCATCCTCGCCCGCGAGCGCGTCATCGTCTCGGCGGCGAGCCAGGTGCGTGACGACCTCGTCGAAGGGCTGCTGTCCGGGTCGGGCCGCGACAACGACGAGGTCGTGCGCTGGGCGCAGCACCTCGGCTACGACACCGAGCGTGACCACCGCGTCCTGTCGGTCATCCTCGAACCGCCCACGGGCGACCCCCAGCGCAGCGTCCTCATCGCCGACCGCGCCGCGGGCGCGACCGCCCGCCTGTTCGTCGCCCAGTCCCCGGGCGCGATCACCTCCGTACGCACGGACGAGGTGGTCGTGGTGTTGACCGAGAGTGCCACGCCGGGCTCGACCACCCGGGCGGAGCAGCTCGGCACCCTGTGCGTGCAACGACTCGGAGCGCTCTTCCCCGACGTCGGCGTCTCCATCGGCGTCGGTGGAGCGTTCCGCGAACCGGCGCACATCGCCCGCTCGTACGAGGAGGCGCGGCGGACCAACGAGGTGATCCGGCGGCTCGGCCGGCGCGGCGCCGTGGTCGCCTTCGACAAGCTCGGCATCAGCCGCCTGCTGCTCCAGGTACCCGACATCGAGACGCTGCACGAGTTCGCCGCGGACATCCTCGGCGAGGTGCTGCGCCACGAGAAGAAGCACCACTCGGAGCTCATCTCCACGCTGATGTGCTACTTCCGGGAGAACAACAGCCCGCAACGCGCGTCGAAGCTGCTGCACGTGCATCCCAACACGGTCACCTACCGGATCCACCGGATCGAGGAGATCACCGGACTGGACCTGAACACCTATCGCGACCGCCTCGCCGCGCAGGTGGCCCTGGAGATCATCGACGCCCTCGGCGGAGAGATCATGTGAGGTCCGTGCCGGACCTCCGGGCCCTCGGCGGGGAGATCATGTGAGGTCCGTGCCGGGCCTCCGGCGCCCGGCCTCAGGGGACGGATCGGCCGCCGTCACGGCGGCGGCGGCGGAATAGACGATGCCGGCGCCGGTCGACGAGTCGATGTAACGCGGGATCCAGCTCTCCTCGTCGTCGACCTGGGTCGCACCCCACCCGTAACAGAGGTTGAAGCCGGTGGAGGTGCGCACGCGGAACAGGAACATGTTGTCCGACAGCCGGCGTCCGGGGCTGACGAAGGCGTCCATCTCACTCCTGGCCAGGTCCCAGGCGATCTCCACCTCCTCCAGCGTGGTCGCCTCGATCATCAGGTGCTCCAGGCCGAGGGTCTCGCCCCCGTTGAGCAGGGCGATGCTGTGGTGGCGAGGATTGCACCGGAGGAACCACATCTCGCCGAGGTGCGCGCCGAGGTTGATCGCGTCGGACACCTTCATGCCCATCACGTCGGCATAGAAGTCGAGCCCCCGCTGGAGGTCCGGTAACCGCAGCACGACGAAGCCCAGGCCGAGCACCCCGGTGACCGTCCGTGACGTCGGCCGGTGCCCCCGGTAGGAGCCCGCCGTCTCCTCCTGGCCGACGAAGAACTCGTGCCGCAGGCCGAAGGGGTCCTCGAAGGAGATGAGCCGCTCGACCGAGCGCGCCGCCGCCAGCCGTGCCGAACCCGCCGTCACCTCGAACCCGGCGGCGGTCAGGTGTGCCGCGACGTCCTCCAGCGTCTCCTCGGCGCCGATCTCCCAGCCGAGATAGAGCAGCCGGTCGGAGTCACCCGGGTGGATCGCGAGGCGGTGCGAGCGGTCGCACCAGCGCACCCGGACCGTGCCGTCAGGAAGCCGGTAGGTCTCGAAGCCGAAGACGCGCGGGCCGAAATCCAGCCAGTCCTCCGCCGACGCGGACCGCACGCCGACGTACCCGATGCTTCGCATGCCGCATCTCCTCGCACTTCGTGGCGCACAGGGTGCGCCACGACAAGACTACGCGGCGGGGAGAACGTGGCACCGTCTCAGGTCAGGGCGGCACGCAGCACCGGCTCGATGTCAGCCGCCGCCTCCTCACCGTAGGCTTCGCGCAGGCGGGCCACGTCGGTGTCGGCGTCGATCACCCACTCCTGGGCGCCGTTCGTCTCCAGCACCAGCGTGGCGACGAGCGCCCCCAGCTGAGCGGCCCGCTCCGGCCCCAGCCCGCCGTTCCCACCGGCGAGGAAACCGGCACGGAACCCGTCGCCGACGCCGGTCGGGTCGGCGATCGTCCTGGCCGGCACCACCCCGACGTGCAGCGCGGTGCCGTCGCGCCCGGCGATCTCCACACCCCGGTCGGACAGGGTGGTCACCCGCAGGCCGACCCGGCCGGTGATCTCGTCGGCGTCCCAGCCGGTCTTGCGGATCAGCAGTTCCAGCTCGTACTCGTTGGTGAACAGGTAGCGGGCGCCGTCGACCAGGGCCCGGCACCGGTCACCGTCGAGGCGGGGGAGCTGCTGCGACGGGTCGGCGGCGAACGGTACGCCCAGCGCCCTGGCCTCCTCGGTCTGCGCGACCATCGCGTCCGGATCGCTCGCGCCCACCAGCACCAGCTCGACGCCGTACCGCTCCACGATCGGGGCGAGTGAGATGTTCTTCGTCTCCGTCATCGCCCCCGGGTAGAACGACGCGAGCTGGCACTGGTCGTCGTCGGTCGTGCAGGTGAAGCGCGGGGTGTGGGCCGTCTCGACGGTGAGGACACCGCCGCAGTCGACGCCGTGTCGTTCGAGGATCGCCCGGTAGTCGGCGAAGTCGGCGCCCACCGCTCCCACCAGCACCGGCCGTTGCCCCAGGACCCCCATCCCGAAGGCGATGTTCGCGCCGACCCCGCCACGGTGGACGACGAGATCGTCGACCAGGAAGCTCAGCGACACCCGGTCGAGCCGGTCGGCCACGAGATGGTCCGCGAAGCGGCCGGGAAAGTGCATCAGATGATCGGTGGCGATCGATCCGACCACGGCGATGGTCCCTGGGGGCACGGTTACTCCTCGGTGTGTGGATTCTGTTGCGGGCCGGCCAGGTCAGAAGACGATCGTGGTGCGGTCGTTCACCAGGACACGGTCCTCGCAGTGCCAGGTCACGGCTCTGGCCAGTACGGTCCGCTCGATGTCGGCGCCGCGCCGCGTCAGCTCGCGCGCGCTCTCGCGGTGCGAGACCCGGACGACGTCCTGCTCGATGATCGGCCCCTCGTCGAGTTCCTCGGTGGCGTAGTGCGCGGTCGCCCCGATGATCTTCACGCCGCGCTCCTTCGCCTGCTCGTACGGCCCGGCGCCGGCGAAGGCGGGCAGGAAGGAATGGTGGATGTTGATCACCGGTACGCCGATCCGGTCCAGGAAGTCACCCGAGAGGATCTGCATGTAGCGGGCGAGGACCACCAGGTCGACGTTGCCCCGCAGGAGGTCGAGCTGGCGCCGTTCGGCCTCCGGTTTGGTCGCCCTGGTCACCGGTATGTGCTCGAACGCCACCCCGAACGAGGACACCTCGTCGGCGAGGTCCGGGTGGTTGGAGACCACCTGACACACCTCGATGGGCAACTCGCCCCGGCGGGCCCGCCACAGCAGGTCGAGCAGGCAGTGGTCGTACCGCGAGACGAAGAGCGCCACCCGGGTCGGCACGGAGGCGGCGCGGAACCGGAAGTCCGCGCCGAGCCGCGCCGCGACCTCCTGCCGGAACTCGCGCTCCAGCCGGGGCAGTTCCTTGTCCAGCCCGGGCAGGTGGAACACGATGCGCAGAAAGAACCGGCCGCCCGCGGGCCCGGTGGAGTCCTGGTCGGACTGCACGATGTTGGCTCCGCGCCGGTACAGGAACGATGAGACGCAGGCGACGATGCCCGGCCGGTCGGTGCAGGACACGACCAGCCGGCCGACGTCGGGGTCCGTCCCGGTCACAGCGTCGCGGGGACGGCGTCGGCGGACAGCGCGGCGGCCCGGCGGAGCGCGTCGGCCCGATCGGTCCGCTCCCACGGCAGGTCGAGGTCCGTACGCCCGAAGTGTCCGTAGGCGGCGGTCTGGCGGTAGATGGGACTGTGCAGTCCGAGATATCTACGGAAGGCGGCGGGCCGCAGGTCGAAGTGCTCGGCCACCAGCGTCCGGATCAGCGAACGGCTCACCCGCTCGGTGCCGAACGTCTCGATGAGCACCGACACCGGCCGGGCCACCCCGATGGCGTACGCCACCTGCACCTCCGCCCGGCGGGCGAGACCGGCGGCGACCACGTTCTTGGCGACGTGACGCGCCGCGTAGGCGGCGGACCGGTCCACCTTCGAGGGGTCCTTGCCGGAGAAGGCGCCGCCGCCGTGCCGGGCGAATCCCCCGTAGGTATCGACGATGATCTTGCGTCCGGTGAGTCCCGCGTCACCCACCGGGCCGCCGATCACGAACCTGCCGGTGGGGTTGACCAGCAGGCTCCGGTGGAGCGCGTCGGCGTCGTACAGCTCGGCCGGCAGCTCAGGGGTGACGACGTGCCGCCAGAGATCCTCGCGGATCTGCTCCAGGGAGACCTCCTCGGCATGCTGGGTCGAGATCAGGACCTGCTCCACGCCGACCGGGACGTCGCCCTGGTAGCGCACCGACACCTGCGTCTTGCCGTCCGGGCGTAGGTAGCCGAGGGTCCCGTTCTTACGGACCGCGGCGAGCCTGCGGGACAGGCGGTGCGCCAGCGCGATCGGCATCGGCATGAACTCGGAGGTCTCGTCGGTGGCGTAGCCGAACATCATTCCCTGGTCACCGGCGCCGGCTCGGTCGAACTCGTCGCCGGAGCGGTCGCGGCGATGCTCGTGCGCCAGGTCGACGCCCTGCGCGATGTCGGGTGACTGCTTGTCCAGCGCCACGAGAACGGCGCACGAGTGGCCGTCGAAGCCGTAGGCCCCGTCGTCGTACCCGATCCCGTTCACGGTGTCCCGGACGATCTGCGTGTAGTCGAGCGATCGCGGGGCGGTGATCTCTCCCGCCAGGACGACCATGCCGGTGGTGATCAGGGTCTCGCAGGCGACCCGGGAGTGGGGATCAAGGGTCAGCGCCGCGTCCAGCACGGCGTCCGACACCGCGTCGGCGATCTTGTCGGGGTGTCCCTCGGTCACCGACTCGGAGGTGAACACGTAGTCGTCGTCGATTCCCAGCTGGGTCATTGCTCAGGCTCCTCGGGCGATGGTTCGAGCGGGTTCAGGTGGTGGGCGGCGCCGGTCAGCTCGGTCCGCCCTGTGGGGGCGCCGGTGGGTTCGGTTCGCACCGTGGGGGCGCCGGTCGGTTCGGTCCGCCCTGTGGCGGCACCGGTCAGTTCGGTTCGCACCATGGCGGCGCCGGCGACCATGGCCGCGAGCTTCGCCCTGGCGACAGGCGCGGAGACGTTCCGTAGCCCGCAGTCGGGATTGACGACCAGCCGGTCGGCGGGAACGAGGTCGAGCGCGCTCCGGATCCTGGACGCGACCGCCTCCGGGGTCTCCACGTCGGGGGACTTGACGTCGATGACGCCCAGCCCGATCGTGCGGTCCCAGCCGAACTTGTCGATCACCGGCAGGTCCGCGTACCCCTTGCGCGCGAACTCCAGGACGAGCTGGTCCACGTCGGCGTCGAGCACGGCGGGGAACAGGAAGTCGTAGTGGCCCTCCCACGAGGGGCGCGCGTAGCGGTTGCCGTAACAGACGTGCAGTGCCCAGGTGACGTCGACACCCTCGGTGACGACGTTGACGGCCTTGATCGCCGTTTCCACCTCGCCGGGGTAGCCGGCCAGGAAGGGTTCGTCGATCTGCAGCAGCCGCGCGCCGCGCTCGGCCAGGGCACGCGCCTCGGCGTTGAGCACGCGCGCAATCGCCATCACGAGATCGCCGGGATCGTCGTACGCCTCGTTCCGCACCCGCCGCGAGAGCGAGAACGGCCCGGTGAAGGAGAACTTGACCGGATCCGAGGTCTGTTCGGTGGTGAAGGAGAAGTCGTCGGCCAGCATCAGCGGTGCCGTGACCGCGAGCGGAAGCCGCTCGGTGACCCTGGCCTCGTAGTAGTCGAAGTAGAAGTCCTTTGACGTCCGCGGGATGTCGATGCCCGGCATCCTGGCGAGGAAGTAGTCGATGTCGTTGTCGCGGCGCAGCTCGCCGTCGGACACGATGTCGATGCCGGCGATCTCCTGGTCACGAAGTGCCGCCTTGATCGCCATGTCGTGCAGGTCCTGGAGCTGCGCGTAACTCATCCGGCCGCGGTAGTAGTCGGTCTTCAACCGCTCCATCCACTCGGGAACGGGGTAGGAGCCCACGACGCTGGTGGGGAGCAGGGGCAGGCGGCCCATGAGGTCGGCGTGGTGGAGCGCGGACATCAGTCCCTCACCTGCGCCGTCATCGTGACGATGTTCCCGCCCGCCCGATGGGCGAAGGGCGCGTAGTGCACGTCGAAGCCGTTACGCCGGCCCACATGCGCCAGCAGCGGTCCATTCACCCAGTTGACGACGGACCCCTCGTACTTCCCCGGGCCCCGGAAGTTGGTTCGATAGGCCTGTACGTCGGTGACGAACAGGTCATGACAGACGAGCCTGCCGAACGGATGCAGGAGTCGCAGGCTGTCGGCGAAGCTCGCCACCGCCCCGTTGCTGACGTGCATGCGGATGTCGGCGCCGGATTCGAGCAGGGGCCGCAGCAGCTCCCCGCTCATGGACGGCGCGAGGGAGTAGAGGTCGAGGCCGGCCAGCGGGACGTACCGCTCCTCCAGCCTGACCATGCCCCACACCGTCCGCCAGAAGGAGACGGCGGCGTCCACGTCGGCGAAACGGGTGGGGTCGGTCTCCGCCAGCAGCCCCGGCCCCAGCCGCAGCAGCCGGTGCACCAGGGCCGGCAGTTCGCCCACCGAGGCCCCCACCGACCCGGCGAGCTCGGCCACGGTGGCGTCGTCGAGGTAGGCACGGGTCTCCACCCGGTAGGTTCGGCCGCCCAGCTGGGCGACCTCGTCGGTCGGCAGGTTGTCGTAGACGTTGGAGACGTAGACGAGGAAGACCTTGTACTTCAGGAAGCCGAGCGAGGTGCACGGCATCGTCGCGTCGAGCACGAACGAGCTGATCCGCGCCCGATGCTCACCGACCGCCTCGCGGGCCAGATCGAGCACATGCTGGGAGTAGTCGCACATCATGTAGTGCAGGCGCCGGTAGTAGCCGCGCCCGTGCTCGGCGTCGAGGGCGCGAAACTCGTCCAGGAAGACCTTCGCCTGGCTGCCGTTGCCCACCCCGAGTTCGACGACATAGAGCTCCTCGGGCAGGGCGTCGCCGTCGGCCAGCACATCCCAGACCTCGAAGAGATCACCGATCACATCGCGCGCGGCGTCGCGGTTGTGCGCGTCACTCTCACCGCCCGGCAGTGCCTGCTCGTACCCTCGCCCGGTGGACTTCTCCCAGAGGTCCAGGTCCTTCCAGTAGCGGGCGTTGAAGTCCCAGACGCAGCTGCGGCTGCCGGGTCCCCAGTCCTCCAGCAGGACGCGGCCGTTCGCGCTCCCCCGCCGCAGCGCCGCGGTGACCTCCTCAAGGGAGATGACGGCACTGCGCCGTACGTCGACGGCGATCTCCACGGCGTCGTCCCTGGTGCCCAGGGGAACGATGGCGGGGCCGGGCCTCGCGCTCGGCTGCGGGCACGGCAGGATCGGCCGGACGTCGACCACCTCGCGGAAGTTCGACTTGTACTGGACCCAGTCGCACACGAACCGGACCTTGTCGAGGTCCGTGGAGCCCTCCCGCAACGCCTCGACGACGGGCGCGAGCGAGGTCATCAGGTCCAGGGGACTCGTGCCGCTGAGTTTGGAGTGAGGCCGGAAGTCAACGAGCATGACCGATGCCCTCCATGGAGTGGTGGCGGTTGTGATCGGAAAGCGCGGTCGGCGGCCGGGGGACACCGGCCCGCCGCAGGATGTCGGGCACGCCGTGCTCGTAGCCGAGCGCCATGAGATGGACGCCCGCGACATCGGGGATCGTGGCGAGCCGCTGCACGGTCTCCACGCACATCTGGATCCCCTCCTCGGCGACCCGGTCGGCGGGTACCCCGCGCAACCTCCGGTCGACGTGGTCGGGAACATGCACGCCGGGAACGGAGGTGCGCATGTACTCCAGGGCACGCAGCGAGCGGATGGGGCCGACACCGGCGATGATCTTGCAGCGTTCGGTGACGCCGAGATCCCGCAGCTCGGCCATCCACCGCTCGAACACCTCGAAGTCGAACACGTACTGCGTCTGGACGAACTCCGCACCCGCGGCCACCTTCTTGGCCAGCCGGCGGGCACGGAACCCCAGCGGAGGCGCGAACGGGTTCTCGACCGTGCCGATCGACCAGGCAGGACGGGAGGAGACGGTCCTGCCGGAGATGAGCACGCCGTCGTCCCGCAGAGTTCGCGCGGTCCAGACGAGCTGCACACCGTCGAGGTCGAAAACCGGCTTGGCCTCGGGATGGTCACCGAACCGGGGGTGGTCGCCGGTGAGCAGCAACACGTTCGGGATACCGAGGGCACCCGCCGCGAGGAGGTCCGACTGCAGGGCAAGGCGGTTGCGGTCGCGACAGGTCAGCTGCATCACCGGCTCGACCCCGGCGCGCTGGGCGAGCAGGCTGCCCGCCAAGCTCGACATCCGGACGTTCGCCCCCTGGTTGTCGGTGACGTTCGCGGCGTCGACCCAGCCCCGCAGGAGCTCCGCCTTACGCGTGACCGCCTCCGCGTCGGCCCCTCTGGGCGGGCCGATCTCGGCGGTGACGGCGAACCTGCCGGCGGCGAACGCGGCACGCAGCCCACCTCCAGGTGGCTGGACGCTCATCGCGGACTCAACCCCAGCTCGCGTCGCAGCAGCGGGCGGGGATCATCCGCGCCGGGCGCCACCCCCAGTCCGTCATCACGGCCCTGCCAGTAGTTCACCCACGAGCTGCGGTCCCACTCGCGGTGATCGACCGGACGCTGCAGCAGGTCGAGGTCGGCGCCGTGCCCACCGCCCTGCGCCCGCTCGATCGCGGTCACCCAGACGCAGACCAGATCGGGATGGACCTCACAGCGGCCGGAGGCGGACACCCCACCACACGGGCCGTTGCGCAGTTGCTTCGGGCAGGTCATCGGGCAGGTGTAGCCGGTGTCGGGCAACGCGCACTGACCGCACATGCGGCATCCGTACAGCTGTTCCTTCGCCACCCGCTCCGCGCGGGTGAACCAGCGATAGGCCCGCTGCCTGCGTTCGAGCCAGGCTCCGAACCTCCGGTACAGGGGATTCGCGACGAGGAGAGGGTGGAGGGCGTAACTGAGCCGAGCCCCGATTCGGGGGATCACGGGGCGAGGCCATCCGCCGCCGCGTGCGTTCCGCTCGTCGAAGCCCACGATCTCCTCCTTCTGGATATGCGGTCGGAAACCATCGTTGACGTGGCCGGAAAAGACGCGGCCGGATCGTTCGACGAAGTTCGTTCAACCGCTGAGATCGAGGCTGCCAGAGCGTGCGACGAGTGTCTTAGGCCCGCACACCAACACTGGGGGGACGTTCGTTGTGATGGCCCACAACCCGCTCGGCGCCGTCACGGCACCTTCCGCGGTGGGGCACACTCCCTCTCGTCGGGCTCGTCGGGCTCGTCGGGCTCGTCGGGCTCGTCGGGCTCGTCGGGCTCGTCGGGCTCGTCGGGCTCGTCGGGCTCGTCGGGCTCGTCCGGTGAGGGGCGACCGCCGGATGTCGCGCGGCCCTGTCCGCCCCTGCGGCAGCCCCCGGGGTCGCGTCCACGGAGGTGGTGGACGGGGGGTGACGCCACCACCCTGATCGCGCCGAGGCTGACGATACGTATAGGGAAAGCTGGCTGATTGGGTGATTTGCGGTTCCTTAGAGCTATCGGCGCATCATGATTCCAGTGCTTATGGATGGGCTTGTCGCTATATACCTGCTCTTGGAGGGATTCGGGGTTATTATCTGCCCAGTCCCCCGCGATCAAGTGGGGCCCCCGAGCGGAGCGAAGGTGGCGAGGTGTCCGAACGCGGCGAGGATGTGAACGAGGCGACGCTGAACAAGGGTCAGCTGCCTGCGGAGATCGACACGACGAAGCCCAGCATCGCGAGGGTCTACGACTGGTTCCTGGGTGGGAAGGACAATTTCGCCATCGACCGGCAGGTCGCCGAGGCGGCGATGAAGATCTCCCCGGGAGCCCAGCAGGCCGGGCAGGACAACCGGGCCTTTCTGCGGCGGGTCGTGCACCACATGGCGGCCGAGGCGGGGATCAGGCAGTTCATCGACATCGGCTCTGGCCTGCCCACCCAGGGCAACGTGCACCAGGTGGCGCAGGAGGTCGATCCGGCGGCCCGGGTGGTCTACGTGGACAACGACCCCATGGTGCTGGTCCACGGGCGAGCGCTGCTCGCCTCCGACGACAGCACGACGGTCATCCAGGCGGACGCTCGCGACCCACGGTCGATCCTGGAGAACGATCAGGTCAAGAAGTTCATCGACTTCAGCGAGCCGGTGGGGCTGCTGATGCTGAGCATCCTGCACCATCTGCACGACGACGACGATCCCGCGGGAGTGGCGGCCACGCTGCGCGCCCCGCTGGTGTCCGGCAGCTTCGTGGCGATCTCGCACTTCTGTAATCCCGGTGAGGCGCACCCGGCGGCGTCCCAGCAGGCCACGACGGTCGAGAAGCTCTTCAACGAGAACCTCGGCACCGGCCGCTGGCGCACCACGGACGAGATCACGGAGTACTTCGGCGACTTCGAGTTGGTCGAACCGGGCCTCGTCCCGCTCCCCGAGTGGCGTGCCGAGCCGAGCTTCTTCGACAAGAGCGCCCTTCTGTACCACACCTACTACGGCGGCCTGGCCCGCAAGGCCTAGCCGAACCCCGGCCAAGCACCGACCCGCAGCACGGCCACGCCGTTCACCCTGTCCGCCACCAGGTCCGCCACCAGGTCCGCAGGGCATCATCGGCGTGGTCGAACGGGTACGGCGTCCATGCCGAAATCGACGCCCTGCTTCACGCCGCCAAGGACGACCGCACAGGAACTCTCCACGACCGCACCTGACTGGCCGACGCCGTCAACTGCGAGGAGCCAACGAGTGTCGCCCGGATTCTCGAATCTGTAGGTGCCACCGCGGTCTTCGGGGAGCGGGTGGCGTTCGGCCTGTCAGGTGCGGTCGTGGAGAGTGATCTGGTAGCCGTCGGGGTCGGCGAAGGTGAATGTTCGACCGAAGGGGCCGTCAATCGGCGCGGAGACGATGGTGTGCCCGTCGGCGACGAGAGCATCGTGAATGGCCTGGACGTCTGTGGCGTGGAGCCAGATCGCGGCACCGATGCCGGGTTGAGCAACGGATGTGAGATCGGTGCCGGGAACGACGTCGCGGAGTGCGAACGCGATCGGCTTCGTCTCGAAGACGACGGCGTGCGGAGGTCCGGCCTGCGAGCGGACGAGGCCGAGGTACTGCTCGTAGAACGCCTGCGAAGCGTCGAGGTCACGCGCTTGCAGCGAGATGAAGTCGGGGCCGGTGGCGGGCATGACGACGCTCCTTCTTTGCGTGTCAGCATTCTGACACACGTCAATCTATGTCAGAATGCTGACATGAGTCAAAACGGTGCAGGCGTCGACCTGGACAAATCACTGGGCTACCTGCTGAAAGAGGCGTCGAGCGCCCTGCGCGCAGCCATGGAGGAGGTGCTGCGGCCGCTCGGGATGAGCGTGACGCGCTACTCCTGCCTCGAGCTGCTGGCTCAACGACCGGGCTTGTCGAACTCAGAGCTCGCGCGGGGCGCGTTTGTGACACGGCAGTCGATGAACGTGCTGCTCCAGGCCCTGGAACGAGAAGGCTACGTGACCAGGCCTGCGGAGGCACCTGTCGGGAAGGTTCTTCCCACGCGGCTCACGCCTCGCGGTCGACGGAGCCTCGAGAAGGCGACCGTAGCGGTCCGGTCCGTCGAGGTCAGAATGCTGGCCGGCATGACCGAGGCCGAGCAGTCAGGCGCGTTCCGGATCCTGCAGGGGATGATCCATTCCCTGCGCGATGGCAACGACGGTTCATAGCTCCTTCCCCGGCGCACGTCTCGTCGCGCGCACAGGAGTGCGCCCGAGCGTGAAAAACCGTGCGGACGGACCTCGGAAACCGACAGACCTCGACTACACCTCATCTGCGAAGAGCCGTGATACTTTCAGTGCTCCCCTCTTTGCCAAAGGGATGTGGCACACCGCAGCTACTTGCCGCTTAACCTGCGGAAAAGGATTACTCGGAGAGCAACTCATACATCACTTTGCCGGACGGCACCTGTAGGCGAGGTGATAGTCGCTGGGCTTCATCGGCCATTCGTTGAAATCTCAGGGTGCACTCATGCTTGTGGCCCGGCCTCGACGACGAGTGTGTAATCAACGCCCGTGTGGAAGTCGCCAGAGGATCCGCGAATGGTCAGTGTGTGACGACCGGGCCGCAGGTGCGAGCCGTCCCAGGGTTCGCGAAAACCGATGATGTTCGGATAGAGCTCGGCGTGTTCGGTGCCTTCGAAAGCCTCGATGACGAGGCCGAGCAGCGACTCCGTCGTCGCGATCCGATGGAGGTACAAGGAGAGGCGGCTTGCCCGATCGGTGAGCCGAGGACTGCGGCGCGCCGATCCATTACCCGGTCCCGAGGTTCTTGTCGTATTCCTCGACCAGCTTGAAGAACTCGGATTCGGAGTCGGCGAACTTCGTGATGCCCTTCTTCGGGTCGGTCGTCACGAAGAACAACCAGGGGCCGGCTGCCGGCTTCAGGGCGGCTTCGATGGCGTCGGTGCCCGGGTTTCCGATGGGACCGGGCGGCAGGCCGCGGTGCGCATAGGTGTTGTACGGCGACCGGCTCTTGAGATCCTCGTTCGAGGTCCTGATGCCGAGTTTGTCCAGGCCGTACAGGACCGTGCTGTCCAACTGCAGATTCATCTCGGGCGTGTGGTTCAGCCGGTTGTAGATGACCTGCGCGATCTTGGGCATGTCGCGCCTGCTGGTCGACTCGGCCTGGACGATACTGGCGACGGTCAGGATCTCCAGTGGCGTACGGCCGACACGCCTGGCACCGTCCACCAGGTTGCCGTCCTCGGCGGCGCGATTGAAGCGTGTCACCATCGCGGCGAGGATCTCGTCGGCGCTCGACGTGGGCGAGATCTCATAGGTCGAGGGAAAGGCGAATCCTTCCAGCATGCCCTTGGCGTAGTCGGGAAGACCGAGCGCCTCACCGTCCCCGGCGGCCCGCTCGAACTCCTTCAGCGGCTTGCCGGTGGCGGTCGACAGATCCTTCAAGACACGGGAGAGCCGCTCTCCTTCGTTCACTGTCACGGTGATTCGGGTCTCCGCACGTGTCTCGCCGGAGCCCTGCCCGGTGAGAACCTCGGGGGCCGTCGTCCGTGAGGACAGGCCCTGAACCGCAAGAGTGGACCCGATCGCCAGCACGGTGACGGCTGCCGCCGCCACCAGCGCGAGGCTGCGGCGACGGTATCGGCTCCCATTGACGTGGAGGAACCGACCAGGCGGGGGAGGCTGCTCCTCACGGGCCATGTCGGAGAGAGTCTCGCGCAGCAGATCCTCGATGTTCATCCCAACTCCCTTACGGTGCTCAGCTCAGGCGCCGCCTTCTTCAGGCGCTCCAACGACCGGTAAATCTGGCTGCGGACCGATCCCACCCTGAGGTCGAGCAGCCGGGCGATCTCGGTCTCGGACAGGTCCTCGAAGTAACGGAGCACGAGAATGGTCCGCTGCCGGGGTGTCAGCCGAGCGAGAGCCGTACGCATCACCAGGCGAAGGTTCACCATCTCGGCGTGCTCCCCGCCGATCTGGTCGGGCAGCCATCCGGTGGGCACTTCCGCGACGCGGGAACGGCGCCGCCACCAGCTCACCTGCTCGTGGTACATGACGCGGCGGACGTAGCCCTCGATGGCCGCGGTGTCGCGCAGGCCGCGCCACTTCGCGGCGGTCTTCGCCAGCGCCGACTGCACCAGGTCCTCGGCGGCGTGCCGGTCACCGGTCAGCAGATACGCGGTACGGAACAGCGCCCCTGAGCGATCGATGACGAACTCCCGGAAGTCCGCCTCAAATCCTGGATCCACCTGTCCTCCTCGCGATGTCACCAAGCAAGGACGAGGACAGGGCGTGGATCTATGCCGGCATGACCGAACCGATCTACATCAAAGGCCGCATGTCCTGGCCTGCATCATCTACCTCCGCCACTTGCGGGACTCAGTATGAAACGACCTTTTGGAGGGCGAGGTGCACCGTGGCTCGTCCACCCCCGTCCTGAGGTGTTGAGCCGGCGTATCTTGTCCGGCAGTTCGTTCAGCGAGTCGATGCGAGGAGAAGGGACGCGCTCGGTGTCCGGGGCGGCCTGTTGAATCACGCCCCACGAGCCGCGCCTGATCAGCGCGGTGCGCATCCCTGCTGCGGTCGCCTGAGGGGTTTCGCCTGGGAAAGTGGTTGGCGCCGGGCCTGGGTGGTTTGGGAGGGTGCGTGCATGGTGAAGGCGGTGGAGGCGCGTGATGTGGCGGGGTTGGCCGAGGCGGCCCGGGGCGGTGAGCGGATCAAGTACCTGATGTTCTGGGGGCATCGGCCGCCGCGTTCCGGAGGGGTCGGGACCGGGTGCCTGTCGCAGTGGTGGCCGGCGGACTTCGTGGTGGACGGCGTGGTCTACCGTACGGCGGAGCACTTCATGATGGCGGGCAAGGCGCGGCTGTTCGGTGACGAGGAGAGCGCGGCGGCGATCGTGGTGGCCGATGACCCGGGGCAGGTCAAGGATCTCGGACGGCGTGTGCGGGGCTTCGACGAGGAGAAGTGGACGGCGGCCCGCTTTGACCTGGTAGTTCGCGGCAACTTCGCGAAGTTCGGCCAGAACGCCGATCTGCGGGAGTTCCTGCTGGGCACCGGTGAGCGGGTGCTGGTGGAGGCGAGCCCTGTCGATCGTGTCTGGGGGATCGGACTGGCGGCCGACGACGAACGAGCCGAGAGGCCGGAGCTGTGGCCGGGGCTGAACCTGCTGGGGTTCGCCCTGATGGAGGTGAGGCAGGCCCTTCGGCGATCGTGACGGTGATGACGTGATCGATGCCGACGGTGTTGCCCATGCGGTGGGGAGCGCCGGTCGCCCTCACATATTCGCAGGAGCCAGCCGGGCAGCTCGTTTCGCCATGGAAGGTTGCACCTTCGACACGAGCCAGTAGAGGCCTCGCATTCGAGGCGGGCGCTCCTGCCAGTACGTGAGGGCTCGATGGAGCATCTCTTCTCCACAGACCTCCGCCACCCTGCGGTCCAGTGCGTAGATCTGCTGTCTCATCATGATCGGCATTCCGATCATGATGAGACATATCAGCATCATCACGGTGGCGGGGATGGGCGAGCTGAACGGGGAGATCAACTGGGCTGTAACGAGGCCGGCCACAACGCCGAAGCCGAGCAAGGCCGTAGTTGAGACACCTTCCTTACGGACGCGTGTGCGGTCGGATAGCGCGACAGCCCATGCGAGATCCGCGTCCTGTATCTGCCTGGGCAGAGCGTCGAAGCTGGCTCCGATGACGATCAGGGAGTTCTTGCCGCGTCTTTTCAGGATGCAGTCCGCTCCCTGGGGCGGTTCGCCGTGGACCACGTCAGGTGGGTTGATCCCAAACCGCTGGGACAACTCCTCAACGCGAAGACGCAGTTCATCCATGCTCACGTGGCCAGCTTCGCGTAAGGAGATCACATCTCAGCCGCGATCGACACGTCATCTGTGGGGCGTCGTTCGCCGACGAAAATCGGATGACATGTCGCACTGTTCGCGGGAATGCTGGGGGCGACCGATGAGTTTTGTCGGTGGTGTGGGTCAAACTCTGCATGACCGCAACGTCTTGTGAGACCTGAGGCTGGGACGCCAGCCATGACCGCGTCGTGTTCGACGACCCCGATCTCATGTTCGACAACCCCGATTGAGGATCCGTGTCCAGCCTCCAGCTCGACTCACCAGCCAAGTCCGCGACCGCTGTTTCAGGTCGCACCCCGCCCGTGATCCGGCTGTTGGTGCTCGCCACATTCGTGGTCATCCTCAACGAAACGATCATGATTAACGCGATCCCGCAGCTGATGGACGCGTTGCACATCAACGAGCAGACCGCGCAGTGGCTCTCGACCGCCTTCATGCTGACCATGGCCGCCGTCATTCCGATCACCGGGTGGTTCCTGCAGCGGGTGTCCACCCGCAGCGCCTACACCACCGCGATGGGCCTGTTCCTGCTCGGCACGGCGTTGGCCGCCGTCGCGCCGTCGTTCGAGGTGTTGCTGGGCGCCCGCATCGTCCAGGCGTCGGGGACGGCCGTGATGATGCCGCTGCTGATGACCACATTGATGCAGGTGGTGCCCAGGTCGGAGCGGGGCCGGGTGATGGGCAACGTCAGCCTGGCCATCTCGGTCGCGCCCGCCATGGGCCCGACGGTCTCGGGAGTGATTCTTAATTTCGGGTCCTGGCGGCTGCTGTTCGCCGTGGTGCTCCCCATCGCCGCCCTGATCACATGGGGTGGCCTGAGGCAGCTCAAGAACGTCGGGGAGCCCGAGGTCAGCACCGTCGACTGGTTGAGCGTGGTGACCGCGGCCGCCGGTTTCGGCGGCCTGGTCTACGGGCTCAGCAGGTTCGAGGGCGGTGACGTCGCCGTCGCCGTGACGATCGTGGCGGCGGGCCTGCTCGCCATTCTCGTCTTCGTCCTCCGCCAGGTGTCGCTGCAGAAGCGCGATGTGCCGCTGCTCGACCTGCGTACCCTGCGCTACCGCACCTATACGGTCGCGTTGATCCTGATGTCGGTGTCCTTCATGGCGATGCTCGGCTCGATGATCCTGCTGCCGCTGTACCTGCAGAACGTCCGTGGGCTCAGCGCCCTGCAGACCGGGCTCCTCGTGATGCCGGGCGGTCTCGCGATGGGTCTGCTCGGTCCGGTCGTCGGCCGCCTGTTCGACCGGTTCGGCGGCCGGGTGCTGGTCATCCCCGGTGCGATCGGGATCACGCTCGCGCTCACCGGCTTCACTCAGATCACGATGACGATGCCGTTCTGGCAGCTCCTCGGTCTGCACGCGCTGCTGATGGTGAGCCTGGCCCTGGCCTTCACGCCGGTGTTCACCCTCGGGCTCGGGGCCGTTCCGCCGCCGCTCTACTCCCACGCCAGCTCGATTCTGAGCACGTTGCAGCAGGTCGCCGCGGCGATGGGTACCGCGCTTGTGATCACCGTGATGAGCGCGCGGGCCGGTGTCCTGAGATCCGAGGGGGCCACGGAGGTGCTCGCCACCCTCGGCGGTATGCGGTTGGCCTTCATCATCGGTGCGGCGCTGTCCGTGATCGTGATCATCACCGCCCTGCTCCTGCCCGCCCGAGCGGACGGCCCCGCTCATGCGGACGGCCATGAGGATGGTCCCGTTCACGCGGACGGTTCTGCTCAGGGCACCTCCGCCGAGGGGGACGGCTCCGCTCAGGAGGACGCTCCCGCCGGGGTGGGCGGCGCCGCCCGAGCGGGCGGCACCGCCGACGAGGTCGAGAAGGTCCGGTCGACGGAGCCGGTGTGACGACGTGGAGGCGAGGACCGTTCAGTCCGTCGGAGGTCCCGTCTCCAGCAGTCGGCCCTCGGAGAGCCGCAGCCAGCGGTCGATCCTGATCTCCGAGAGGAAGCGTTCGTCGTGGCTGACCACGACGAACGCTCCCTCGTAGGCGCTGAGCGCGCTCTCCAGCTGGCCGACGCTGACCAGGTCGAGGTTGTTGGTCGGTTCGTCCAGCAGCAGTAGCTGCGGCGCCGGTTCCGCGTACAGCACGCAGGCCAGAGTGGCGCGCAGGCGCTCACCGCCGGACAACACCCCGACCGGCAGGTGAGCGCGGGAGCCACGGAACAGGAAGCGGGCGAGCAGGTTCATCCGCTGGTCCTGCGGCATCGCGGGGGCGAACGTGGCGAAGTTCTCCGCCACCGTACGGCCGGGATCGAGCAGGTCCAGCCGTTGGGACAGATAGGCGACCCGGCCGTCGGCCCGCCTGGCCTGGCCGCCCTCCGGTTCGAGGTCGCCGTTGATCAGACGCAGCAGGGTGGACTTGCCGGTGCCGTTGGAGCCGGTCAGCGCGATCCGTTCGGGTCCCCGGATCGTGAGGTCGGCGCCCTCTCCCGTGAACACTTCCCGCGCACCGTAGTGGACCCGCATCCTCCTCCCGAGGAAGACCGTGCGTCCCGCCGGGACGTTGGTGCCGGGCAGTTCCAGCGTGATCTTCTGCTCGTCGCGCAGCGCCCGGCCCGCCTCGTCGAGCCGGGCCTTGGCGTCGTTGACCCGCGCCGCGTGGGTCTCGTCCGCCTTTCCCGCCGACTCCTGGGCGTCGCGCTTCATCGTTCCCGCGAAGATCTTCGGCAGGCCGGCGTCCTTGAGGTTGCGGGCGGCGTTGCTCGCCCGGCGTGCCGCCCGCTCGCGGGCCTGCTGCATCTCCCGTTTCTCCCGCTTGACCTCCTGCTCGGCGTTGCGGACGTTCTTCTCCGCGACCTCCCTGGCGGCCCGTACGGACTCCTCGTAGGCGGTGAAGTTACCGCCGTAGGAGCGGACCTCGCCCCGGTCGAGTTCGGCGATGCGGTCCATGCGGTCCAGCAGCGCCCGGTCGTGACTGACGAGCAGCAGGCAGCCGTTCCAGTCTTCCAGCACGTCGTAGAGCTTGCGGCGCGCGTCCAGGTCGAGGTTGTTGGTCGGTTCGTCCAGCAGCAGGACGTCGGGCCGCTTCAGCAGTTGTGCCGCCAGGCCGAGAGAGATGATCTGGCCACCGCTGAGGGTGCCCAGACGCCGGGTGAGGGAGATCTCCCCGAGGCCGAGCCGGTCCAGCTGGGCACGGGTGCGCTCCTCGATGTCCCAGTCGTCGCCGATCGTGGTGAAGTGCTCCTCATCGGTGTCTCCGGACTCGATGGCGTCCAGGGCCCTGATCACCGGAGCGATCTCCAGGACCTCGGCCACGATGAGGTCGCCGGTGAGCGGCAGGGTCTGCGGAAGGTAGCCGAGCACGCCCTCGACGGACACGCTTCCGCCGCCGGGCCGGTACTCCCCGGCGATCAGCTTGAGCAGTGTGCTCTTCCCCGCGCCGTTCGGTGCGACGAGGCCGGTACGGCCGGCGCCCACGGTGAAGGACAGGTCCTGGAAGACCGGGGTGTCGTCGGGCCAGGAGAAGGAAAGGTTCGAGCAGATGATGAACACATCGGACATGCGAGGGACCTCGTATGGGACGCGGGCGCGCGTCGGAGCCGCCCGGCGGGGATCGATGGGCTGACGACAGAGGCGGCCACGGCGTCGGCGCTCCTACGCGCCCGCCGGTGGCCGATCACTTCCGGTATCACCCGGAGATGTCGTCGTCGCCTATCACGTCTGGTCTCCCTGATTCCCTGTCACTCGCAGCCCAGCATATTGGACGTTAAAGGGTGCGAGCGCGATGCCGCCACACCGGGTCTCGCGGCCGACGGACGCGCCGGAGAATGGCTACTTGTCCGCCCAGCGAGCGAAGAGGGATGCGGCCATCGACCATCCGTTGGGGCGGGGTCACGATACGGCGGGGAGTCGTCTTCGCGGTGCCGTGTTACCTGGATATATAAGCTAGGTGGCGAATATGCCACGCACTCACTTAAATTGTCCGCATGCCGGTCCTCCATAGGGTGGATCGTCCCGTAACAACCCCATCGTGAGGAGTCGGGCAATGCCGCGGGAAGGCGTCGGACCGGATTTCATCGAGGCACTGGCCCGGGGGTTGGAGGTCGTCACCGCCTTCCAGCCCAACCGGCCGGTGATGTCACTGACCCAGGTGGCCACGGCGACCGGTCTGGCCAGGCCGACCACCCGCCGTATCCTGCTCACCCTCCAGGAGCTGGGTTACGTGCGTTCGTGCAAGGGAGGCTTCGCGCTCACCCCCCGGGTACTGGACCTGGGGGTGGCCTACGTGCGTTCGATGGGGTTGTGGGACGTCGCCCGCCCGCACCTGGAAAGGCTCGTCGCCCGTACCGGGGAGTCGTGCTCGATCGCCCAGCTAGACGGCTCCGACATCGTCTACGTGGCACGGGTCGCGGTTCCCAAGATCGTGGGCCTGGCCGTGCAGATCGGCACCCGGTTTCCGGCGCAGGCGACGTCGCTGGGCAAGGTCTGCCTGGCCGCGCTCACCCCCGAGGAGGTGGAGCGCGTGCTGGCCGAGCCGTCCCGTTCCGGCATCGAACCGCGGCGGATCGGCCGCGAGGAGCTGGCCGACGAGCTGCGCGAGGTCCGCGCGCGCGGCTGGGCGTTCACCGACGAGCAGCTCGCGCCGGGGATCCGTTCGGTCGCCGCGCCGCTGCGTGACGGGTCAGGACGCGTGATCGCCGGGATCAACGTGAACAGCCACGCCGCGGAGACCTCTCTGGAACGGCTCCTGGAGGAGCACCTTCCGCCGCTGCTCCAGACCGCCGGTGAGATCAGCGCTGACTTCGCCCGGCTGGAGACGGTGCCTCACGTGACCCGGTGACCCGGTGGTGCCCGGATGACCCGGACCCGGTGACCCACTCCCTGCGGGAATCGGAGTAGGGCTACCACGATCCGTTCCGAGGCGGTTTCCAGGGGGTCCGCGTCTTCGAGAGGTCCGGGAGTGACGGAGGGGGTCACTCCCGGAGGGGGCCACGTCGCTCAAGGGCTGGACGGGCCCGGTGATTTTCCGCTACCGGAACATCGGCGAGAGGTGGACGGATTCGGGCGGCGACCAGGCTTGATCACGATGATTTATCGCGTTTTTTCGCTCTTTGCGAGTGTTTCGAGGATTTTGTCGAGACGGGCCTTCCTGTTCTCCGGCGTGAGCGCCTGGAGCAACGGCAGGATCACCAGGTAACGTCCGGTCTTGTCAAGCGCCTCGAACGCCTTCCTGGCATCCGGGTCCGCATCCAGCGCCGTCGCGAGATCGGGGGGCACCGTCGCGGTCTTCTGCGACTCGTACGCCACCGCCCACCGCCCGTCCTCCTGAGCCTTGCGCACCTCGGCGAGGCCGGGCTCGCGCATCCGTCCCGCGGCCGTCAGCATCGCGACCTTGTCGACGTTCACCTGCGACCACAGGCTCCTGGGCCGTCGCGGCACGTACTTCTGCAGGTAGTACCGCTCATCAAGAGACAGTCGCTGCCCGGAGATCCAGCCGTAGCACAGCCCGACATCGACCAGCTCGTCGGAAGTGACCGTTGGAATACCGGTTTTCTTCTTGGCCAATTTGACCCACAGGCCCTCGTGGCGCGTGTAATTCTCGGCAAGCCAGCTCTCGAACGCCTCCGCGTCCGAGAAGGCGATGATTTCCACTCCGTCGCGCTCATCCATATGGATCAGGTTATCGCCCCCGCTGTCGGTCTCGACGCCGGATTGACGCGCGACAATGCGGGCGAAGTAATGTGGTTCATATGCTGATCGTCGTCGCTGGATCAACCGGTCTTATCGGCAGAGTAGTCGTTTCCGAGCTTCGCGAAGCGGGTCACAAAGTGCGCAGACTCGTACGACGCGAACCTGCGGCGAAGGACGAGCACCGGTGGGATCCCCCGTCCGGCACGATTCCGCGAGACGCGTTCGACGGCGTCGACGCCGTGATCAACCTGTGCGGCTCGTCGGTCCAGGGACGTTGGAACGCGGAGCAGAAGCGACGCATCCGTGCCAGCCGCATCGAGCCTGCCAGGACGCTCGCCGAAGCCGTCGCCGAGTACGGCATCCCCACCCTGCTCAACGCGTCCAGCCTGAGCTTCTACGGCAACACCGGAGACGACGTCGTCGACGAGACGGCGGGCCTGGGCCAGGGCTTCCTGGCCGAGATGGTCGTCGACTGGGAGGCCGCGACCACGGTGGCGCGCGACGCGGGCAGCCGGGTCGTGCTGCTGCGCACCGGCCTCGTACTGTCGTCCGACGGCGGCCTGCTCAGCCTGCTCAGGCCGCCGATCCGGCTCGGAGTGGGCGGGCGACTCGGCGACGGCAGGCAGTACGTGGCGTGGATCAGCCTGCCGGACGAGGTCGCCGCCATCCGCTTCCTCCTGGAGAACCCGGACATCTCTGGACCGGTCAATCTGTGCGCGCCGGAACCCGTGACCAACGACGAGTTCACCAGGGCGCTCGGCCGGGCACTCCATCGGCCCGTGTATCTGTCGGTACCGAAGGCGGTGGTGCGGGCCGTGTTCGGAGAGTCGGCCGACGAGCTGGCGCTCATCAGCCTGCGCGCGGTCCCGAGGGTCCTGTGCGAGGCGGGGTTCACGTTCCGGCACGTCGACTTCGACGCCGCGCTCGCGGACGTTCTGTGAGAGGCCCGGCTCGCGGACGTTCTGTGAGAGGCCGGGCTTGCCGACGTTCGGAGCCTCTGCTGACATTCGGGCGCGCGGCGATCGCCGTCAGGCCGAGGGTGCGGTGAAGCGGTAGCCGGTCTGCGCGTGCGGTTCCTTTCCGAACGCGAGCACCTTGGCCGGCTCGACGCGGAACACGATCGCGGGGTGGCCCGCGACCTGGGCGACATCGTCGATGAGCTCCAGGCTCCAGCTGTTGTGCGCGCCGTACTTCGCGTCGAAGGCGTCGACGATCCCCGGCAGGGCCTCGGGGGCGGTGATCTCGGTGGCCGTGCCCTCGACGACGATGTCGAGTCCCTTGGTCCAGAGGTTGTTCCCCGTCGTCAGCGCGACCTTTCCGCTGTGCTCAAGGTTGCGCATCTTCTGCTCGATCGAAGCGGTGGTGAAGTACATGGCGTCGTCGTGCCACACCGCGACCACGGGGGTCACGTGGGGGCGGCCGTCGACGCGGACGGTCGTCAGCCAGAAAAGCTCGGCCGTCTCCAGCAGGCCCAGGGTCTCCTGCCACGACGTGGGCTCCACCCCCGGCTCGCTGTAACGCACGTCCAGTTTCGCCTCGGGATAAGTGACGGACATCGTTTTTCCTTTCTGCGACGCAGGGGCCGTCTCGATGAGGGGAGATTTTCCCGGCGTCGGATAGGTGATGGATGATGTTCCGATCACGAGGCTACGTCCGCGGTCGCGGGCGGGCAATGACGTCGCAATAAGTGGTCTCTCTCGCATCGATCAGGCTCCGTGGTGACCTTAATTCGCCACCCATGATGAGCAGGGGCGTCGCGAGTCCAATAAGAGGTTGTTCCGTTATTCAATAAGCAACCCTTATGGGGTGTCCGTTGTCCAAAAGGTGTTACCGGCATAACCTGATCGCAGGTAAACGTAAACGCCGTGGACGGTTGAGCGAAAGGGTGACGCGAAATCCGGGGATATGGCCTCGTGTTTCGCAGCGGCACGGTGAGGTGGGTGCGACCGGGAAACCGATCCCAAGAAGGAAGGGAATCATGGAGGACGTCTGTATTATCGGAGCGGGATCATCAGGGATCGCCACCTGTCAGGTCCTGCACGAGCGCGGTATCGCCTTCGACTGTTACGAGGCCGGCTCCGAAATCGGGGGCAACTGGCGCTATCTCAACGACAACGGCCTGTCCTCGGGCTACCGGTCGCTGCACATCAACACCTCCCGACACCTGACGGAGTACCGCAGCTACCCCATGCCGGATCACTATCCGGCCTATCCCACCCACTACCAGATGGCGCGCTACTTCGACGACTTCGTCGACCACTTCGGCTTCCGTGACGCGATCATCTTCCGTACCGAGGTCACCCGCGTCGAACCGGCCGAGGGCGGCGGCTGGCACGTGACCGCGCGCAACCGCGACACCGGCGCCGAGACCACCCGCCACTACCGGGCGGTGGTGGTGGCGAACGGACACCACTCGACCCCCCGCTACCCCGAGCCGGCCTTCCCCGGCGCGGACACCTTCACGGGCGTCCAGACCCACTCGCACTACTACAAGGTCCCCGACGAGTACGCCGGCAAGCGGGTGCTCGTGCTCGGCCTCGGTAACTCGGCGTCGGACATCGCGGTGGAGACCTCCACCGTCTCCGAGCGCACCTTCATGGCGATGCGCCGCGGAGGGTACGTCTTCCCCAAGTTCATGTTCGGCAAGCCCAGCGACGACCTCATCAGCCCCTTCCTCACCACGGTGCTGCCGAGGGAGATGCAGCGGTGGATCATGGCGGGTCTGCTGCGCCTCACGGTCGGCAAGGTCACCGACTACGGGCTGCCGGAGCCGGGCCACAAGCTGTTCAACTCCCACCCGACCGTCTCCGAGTCCCTGCTGCCCCGCCTCGGCCACGGCGACATCACGGTGAAGCCGAACATCGCCCGTTTCGACGGTGACACGGTGCACTTCGTCGACGGCAGCAGCGAGGTGATCGACGCGGTCATCTACAGCACCGGGTACAAGATCAACTTCCCGTTCCTGGACGAGAGCGTGATCGCCCCCACCGACAACGACGTCTCCCTGTTCCACCGCGTGGTCGACCCCAACCACCCCGGCCTGTACTTCATCGGCCTCTTCCAGCCCCTGGGCGCGACCACGGTGCTGTCCGAGGCGCAGTCCCACTGGGTGGCCGACCTGCTGGATGGCAGCGCCGCGCTGCCCTCGCCCGAGCGGATGCGCCGGGAGATCGACCAGTACAAGGAGAAGCTCGCCAAGCGCTACGTGACGTCCAAGCGCCACACCATGCAGGTGGACCACTATCCCTACCTGGCCGAACTGCGCCGCGCCCGGCGCGACGGGGCCCGACGCGCACCGGCGGAGGCCAAAGCCGAGGCCAGGCTCAAGGCGAAGGCCGCGAACGGGCTTCCCGAGGGCTACGAGCCCGAGGAGGTGTCGATCTGGATCGACGCCGATCCGCACGTGGTGTGGGACCTCATCAGCGACGTGACGCGGATGGGACAGTGGAGTCCCGAATGCCGTCGATGCTTCTGGATCGGTGGCAGGCGCGGGGTCGGCGCACGCTTCGTCGGGATCAACCGCCGCGGCTGGGTCACCTGGGTCACCACCAACGAGGTCGAGCAGGCGGAGCCGGGCAAGTCCTTCGCGTTCCGCACCGCCACCAACGGCGTGCGCTGGAGCTACCGGCTGGAGCAGGACGGCGGCGGCACCCTTCTCACCGAGCGGTGGGACGTCTCCGGGCAGAGCGCCGGGCAGCGGAAGCGCACCGCTTCCTTCGCCAACCTGGCGCTCGGCGGCTACGAGGGGCACACCGAGGAACTGCGCGACGGCATCCACAAGACCCTGGAGCGGGTCAAGGCCGCCGCCGAACAGCGGAGCCGGCCCGCCGAGGTCACGACCGGAGGTCTGCACGTCGAGGGCGTTCGATGACGGACGAGAACCTGCGCTTCGCCTCGGTCGAGGAGTTCGCCACCTGGCTGGAGGCGAACCACCGGACCGCGGACGAGGTCTGGGTCGCCCTGCCGAAGAAGGGGACGCCGGTGCCCTCGGTCACCAGGTCCCAGGCCCTGGACGTGGCCCTGTGCTACGGCTGGATCGACGGCAAGGCATTCTCCGGAAACTCGCCGGACGGCTGGTGGGCCCAGCGCTTCTCCCCGCGCAGGGCCCGCAGCTCGTGGTCAAAGATCAACTGTGCCAAGGTCGAGAAGCTCATCGCGGCGGGCCGGATGCGAGCGGCCGGGCTCGAACAGATCGAACTGGCCAAGGCCGACGGCCGCTGGGCCGCGGCCTACGCCCCGGCGAGCACGGCCGAGGTCCCACCCGACCTGCGGGCGGCGCTCGACGCCTCTCCCACCGCGGCGGCCGCCTTCGCCGCCCTCAGCAGAAGCAACGGCTACCAGATCCTGCTCACCGTCGAGAAAGCGAGGAAGGCCGAGACCAGGGCACGCAGGATCGCCGACTACGTCGAACGCCTCGAAGCCGGGGAACCGCTCCACGGCCCCCGAGGAAAACCGTGACACCTGCCCGCTTCGCGACCTCGCGGGTGGAGCGTCCGACCGATCACCGTGGGTGGAGGGTCCGCCCGATCACCGTGGGGGGAACGTCTGACCGACCACCGTGGGGGGAACGTCTGACCGACCACCGTGGGTGGAGCGTCTGACCGATCACCGGACCTCGGCCT
Organism: Streptosporangium sp. NPDC006930; assembly: GCF_040635605.1. Lineage (NCBI taxonomy): Bacteria > Bacillati > Actinomycetota > Actinomycetes > Streptosporangiales > Streptosporangiaceae > Streptosporangium > Streptosporangium sp. NPDC006930. Next base: position 67,481 of record NZ_JBEYID010000028.1, read on the forward strand.
CGGCCCCCGCCCGTTCGACGATCTCGTCCACGGTCTCCTCGGGGGTCTGGTCGGAGGTGTCGAGCCAGAGGCCGAGGCGGGGGGTCGTGGTACGCAGGCCCTTGTCGAGAAGGTCGATGGTCCACCGGTCGTAGGCGTCCTTGCCCCGGGCCGCCTCGCGGGCGGCGACGGCCTCGGGGCGCGGGGCGAGCACGACGACGAACAGCGGCCGCCGCCGGATGAGCTCGGTCATCTCGGCGAGGTGGTCGCCGAGCACGACATCCTGGGCGACCACCGTGAACCCGTCCTCGGCGTACGCGTCGCAGGTGGCCGCGGTCAGCCGGTACCGCAACCGCAGTTGCCGCACCGCCTCGGCGGACGGGTCGGGCGTCATGTCGGCCCGGCCGTTGACCACCATCCGGCGGAACAGGTCGCCCCGGACGTGCACCGAGCGCGGCAACCGCTCGGCCAGCATCTGCGCGACGGTCGACTTGCCCGCGGCCTGGATCCCGGTGACGAGAACGACGGACTGCGGGGGAATGGGGGTCATGAATGTCCTTTGTCGCGCTGTATCGGTAGAAGACCTCGTACGTCCGCGGTCGTGTCCGCCGTTACGGGTCTGGTCAGAAGCCGCCGTCGCGGACGCTCGCCAGAAAGTCGCGCCATGCCTTCGGGGTGAAGGTCAGCGCGGGGCCGGACGGGTCCTTGCTGTCGCGGACGGCGACGAGGCCCGGCAGGTTCGTCGCCACCTCGACGCATGCGTCGCCGCTGTTGCTGTAACTGGACTTGCGGAACTCGGCGCCGAGCAGATCAGAGGACATGGCTACTCCTTCATGGCCGCGGCGATCATCGCTTGCGATGCGTCAGGGGCGAGCGCTGCACTGCAAATGCGCTTAAAAGACATTTTATAGAGCGTTACGTGCTCGGGGTTCTCGACGTACACATCCCCGGCAGTTCCTGCCACGTAGGCGACGTCGTCAGCGGTGTTGGCGTACTCAAGGAGAATGAACGAGCCGTCCATGCCCGCGTGGACACCGACTCCGAAGGGCAACACCTGAATGGTCACGTTGGGCCGACGGGCTGCGATGATCAGAGCCCGTAGCTGCTCCCGCATCACCTCAGGACCGCCGATCGGACGATGAAGCACCGCTTCGTCGATGACGGCATGCAGCCCAGGCGGGTTCGGTCTTCCGAGCAGCGTCTTTCGCGCCATCCTGGCCATCACGCGGCGATACACCTGCTCTGCGTCACCGTTTCCGAGCCCCGTGCTTATGATCTCCCGGGCGTAGTCTTCGGTCTGAAGCAGGCCGGGAACGAGTTGGACGCCCCACTCCTTGATGAGTGACGCCTCATCCTCAAGTCCGACGTACGATCCGGCGAACACATCGCTGTAAGCGGTCCACCAGCCGTGGCGGGCACTGTCTCGCACCAGTTGGACGAGTGCGGTCCGCACAGACTCGGTGACCTTGTAGACGTCGCAGATCTCGGCCACGTCCTGCTCCGTGGCCTTGGCCGCGCCCGTCTCCAGCCGGTTGAGCCTGCTCTTCGACCAGGAAAGGTGCTGTGCGGCCTCGGTGGTCGTCCAGCCTGCGGCATCTCGAAGGCTGCGGATCTCCCGGGCCAGTCGGCGTTGGCGGACGGTGTTCTGCATGGGGACAGTTTGCCCCACGAAGATTCCCTTCCCCGACTCACGGTCAGTCATCTTGAGATTACATATTGTGATCATGGGATTTCCCATCCATCATTGGGATGTCTCGCTGGGAGTGGTGCAGGTCGTCAAGAAGCCATTGCTCCCAGTCGCTGCTCCCCGTGAACGCGAACGAACCAGCTCGGCGCTTGCGACGTCCGGACGGGTTCTTGATCAGGAAGTGAGCCCCGGTCCGTGAACAATCCTGGTGCTCCGGTTCTCGACCGGACCATGGTGAGTGGCTGCGACTGTTTCACCGACAGAGCGCCGATGCCGATGGGCTGCGCCGTCTGCGGGCACGCACCTTACGCGCACGGCTGCCCAGATCACCTCGTCGATCACGAGTACGCGCAGCCGTCGGGCGAGCTGATTGCCACGCGCCTGGAGGCTCGGCGCCGTACAGGACCGAGTCACCTGCCTGGTTTCGAGCCGCCCGCCGTCGTGGCTCCTGTCGAGGTGATCCCGTTGGTGCCCGCCCAGCGGCGCCCCGAACCGGCCCCCGTTCCCAGCGTGCCAACACCGCAAGCCCGGAGGATCTCTCGATCCTTCCGGCCTCGGGGATCGCGGCCCGCTGCCTTCGCGCCACCCCGGCGCGATGATCGCCGACGCCCCGCCTCCTATGGTGCACACCCGGTTGCCTGCGGTCCTGACGAGGTCAAGACTGCTCCACCGACGCCCCGGCCGCCCGAGCCATACGGCGCGAACCAGCTTCTTTCCCATCCCATAAGGCGGACCCGTCCGACGCTGCACACGTCCGGACGGGTCCTAGAGCGGACTGCGGAGGTCCGATCCATGGAAGATGCTAGAACTACTATCCCCAAATCGACCATTCCCGGCTGGCGGGTGATTCTCAGTGACAAGGGACGGCTGTGGGCGTCCCGCGTCCTTCCGTTCACCGACGCCGAGACGGATGCGGGTGCGGACCGTACGGTCGACGCCGACACCCTCGACGAGCTGCGGGCCGAGGTCGATCGGCACGAGGCCATCGCCCGGGAGGCGGCGGGGCGGGTGACATCGTGATCGGGCGCCGATCCCGCGCTGCAGGGCAGCACCACGACGGTCCGGCCCTCGCTTCCGTCCGCAGTCGCTCGCCTCACCCGTACCGGAACGTGCCGAGGTGATCGCGATGAAAGGAGCAGCACAGATCGCCGTTGTCGTGGGCGCGTCCGAGGAGCGCCAGCGCGCCGCGCTTGAGCAGACCTTCCCTGAGTGGCGCATTGTCCATGACCTTCTTCCCGACCGCTGGACAGCTTTTCGGCGTCGGCCACTCACCGACCGGGAGGTGAAGGCGGGCGCCAGGTGCATGATCATTCGATCTTCGCCTGAACGGCTGGTCACGGTACTGGTCCGTCAGGTGCAGATCGCGCTCAGCCTGAACACCGGTTACCCGCCCGGCGCCTGAGTCGGCGCGGCGGTACGAGAGCATCCTTCTCACCGGCGGGGGGCGAGCAGTAATGGAACGGTCAGTGGCGTTAGCGAGGCGTCGGGGCGCGGCTTACCGCCACTGGCCGTTCCGATCCGGCTGGTTGCCGGGGCGGCTTGCGAATCCTTGGTGTCTGGGAGGGTCTTGTGGACGACGCCGATGGAGACCTTGACGCCAGCGGCGATGGTGCGGATGGCGGCGCGTTTGTCGTCGTCAACCACGGGCCAGCGGCCGCTGACCCGATTGCGGCGGCGGGCCGCCTCCAAGCCGTCCTTGGTTTTGCGGACGATGTCGCGGCGCCGGTCCTCGGACAGGGCCAGATCGAGAATCAGGGAGCGCTCGGTGTGCTCGCCGGCCGCGATTCGCTTCAGCACCTTAACCGCGATGCCTCGCTGGAACAGGTTGTTGAGGACGATGAGCCCTTCGAGGAGGTTGCGGCCGAGGCGGTCGACCTCCTGGACGCACAGCATGTCCCCATAACGGATGTAGGACAGCGTGTTCAGCAGCGCGGGCCGGTCTTGCCGCTGGCCTTCTCCTCGAAGACCTTCAGGTAAATCGGGTCGATGGCGTCGTGCTGGCGTTGGGTCTTCTGCTTGTCGGTGCTGACCCAACGCGAAGGTCATCGCGCTGCGCGGCGCCGCGATCAACCTCGGCGACGCGGCCGACGAATTCCTGTCCACCCACCGGGTCGCCAACGACAACACCCGCCGCGCCTACGCCTCGGCCATCGACCGGACCATCGCCGCAGTCGGCGGCCGCGAGCGGCTCCTGGCAGACGTCTCCGACACCGAGATCGGCGATGCCCTCACCATCCTGTGGGGTGGATGCGCGTCGGCCACCTGGAACCGCAACCGCGCCGCCGTCTCCTCCTGGCTCACCTGGTGCGCCACCAAGAAGAGATGGGCGGCGCCGTCGGTCCCCGCCGACGCCGAACGTCGCCGCGAGAGCGTCGACCACACCAAGGCCGTCGCCAAGATCAAGCTGGAACGGCTGCTGTCCCGGCGCGACCTCCCGCTGCGGGACAAGACGCTCTACCGGATGCTGTACGAGACCGCCGCCCGCGCCGCTGCGGTCCAAGGGCGGCGACATTGAGTGGGTGTACTGGGACGCCGGCACCGCCCGCCTCCTACCCCGCCTTCTCCGACTGCCCAACGGCCACCCCGACGGGCCTGTCCGAACACGCGGCCCGTTGTTCCTCGCCGACCGGCGCCCTGTCCCCGCCCGGCGTCCCAGCCCCGAGCACATCTGCCCCCACACCGGGCGGCCCCGTTTGGGCTACGACCGGGTGCGCGTGCTCATGGAGCGGCATCTCGGCCTCGACCCGCACCAGCTGCGCCATTCGGCCGCTACCCACCTGGGCGAGCAGAAGGTGCCGCTCCAACTCATCATGGCCAAGACCCGCCACAAGAACCCCCGCGCCGCCATGCGCTACACCCGCCCCGGCGGCGAGGCCGTGGCCGAGATCACCGGCATCCTCGCCCCACCACGCCGAACCCACTAACCGCAGGTCAGATCTATATCCGTTGGATTTTCGCTGTTCGCTACGGGGACCCCTTTCTGTCCGCGTATCTCATACCTCCAGGTCTACACCCACACGGACAACGCACCGGAATTGACCCCAAGCGCACCGTTACGCCGAGATTTCATCCTCAGTAGACCCAGTGGACCCGCTCGTACTCGGCGAACAGGATGGGCAGGACCTTGGCTGCCAGGAAGGGGGTGCAAGGGACCAGGTGAGCTTGTTGCCGCGTCCCGGCATTGACCCGATCCGCGTGTCTTCTGGTCTTCATGACCAGGTATTCAATACAACAGCGAGAGCCAGTAACACAGCGCTGAATGCCAGGAAGCTAAAAGAGATCTTGATCAGCAAGAGCTTGCCGGACAATCGCCAAACGGCCGTTTCCTCCTGTTCGTCAGCACTCCTGTGGAGTGCAGAGCGAAATTTCCCTGTGAAGGCAAAAGAAGCGAGCGCAGTCATGAACGCAAGGGCACTAAGAGCTACTGAAGAAAGGCATATAAACGCTATTAGCTGAGTTCCCTTGGGGAAAGAAAAGCCTACACCTGCCAGCGTGATCGCAGCGAGCATGGCAAGGGCGCCCAAAAAGGCAAAGAGGAACATCTTCCGTCGAAGTTGCCGAGAAAAATTATTAATCATACTATCGTTCTATCGCACTTAGTCAAGCAACAAGTATAACATATAAAACTTGCGCGCCTCCGAAGTGAGGGCTGCCCATTGGAATGCTGAACGAACCGTCGTTGGTGCGTTGGCCTGCGGTGATGCGGTTGTGCTGACCAGACAGAGTCCAAGATTCTGTCCGTCGGCATCCCGGCGCGGTCCGTTTCCGCCGTATTCCGGTGGCACCCCGGCTACGGTCGTTCGGGGCGGCTGTCAGTGGGACGCGCGTGTCCTGACTCAGTCGAGTGATGCCCGGCCCAGCGCGCGTACCTGCGGCGCATCAGATGTGCTGAGCTGGATGGCGCAGGGTGCGGCTCAGCACAAGTGATGAGAGCAGAAGACCGACGCCTCGGAGCGCGGTTCGCTGAACTGGGCGGCATTGGGTTGGCTGAGTCGAGACATCAAGTCGTTGCCTCTTCTGCGCCAGCGAACGACCGGCACATACCGGCGAACGAGAGAAGACTGGAACCCTGCGTGAAACCCGCTGCACACGCGAAGGGGCTGCCCGTGAACGAATTACTTGACGTCATCGCCACCTGGTTCAACGGCCATTCAACCACCAACATGCTGGTGTGGGGGTGGCCCATGCTGGTGTGGGGCCGCGTCGGGAAGGTCATGCTGTACTTCGCCGCGCTGTCCATCGTTCTGGACCTCCTCGACCCCGACAAGCTGCGGGAGCGGGGCGGCGGATTGAAGGCCCGCGCTACAGACGCCCTCTCTCATGCCCGACTTAGGTTGTCTCAAGCTGGCGTGGCCCGCCTTCATACGACTGTCAGGCAGCACTTCATCTCCGTAGGCGTGTATGAGCAGACGGGCCTGGCAGCCCGCATGTGGGCTGTACGTAGTAGTCCGGGCTACGTCCCCCGCGCGCTGGGCTGCTCGCTTGAGGAGTACGACGCCTTCCACAGGAGCGTCATCGCAGAGCTGCCTCGCGTCCACGCGGGGGACAACGGCAATCCATGCGACCGCGAGCACGACGATCTATGCGCCGGACAGCATCATCACATTTCTCTGCGGATCGACGCGTTCCTGACGGAACACGTGCCCGCTGATCAGCAACGGTTCTTGGAAAAGGGCTGGAGTTGGCTGCTCGCCAAGGCAGCGTGGTGGGCGCTGATGGGCGCGGCCGAGACACTCCTTGGCGCGCTCCTGCATCGCACTCGGCCGCTGCATGTGTTCCGCTGGGCGGCGTTTGCCCTGGTGCTGGTCGGCGGACCGCTTGACATGCTCGCCGCATGACGGCCGGTCAGGGGTCCACCCCATGATCATCATCGAATCGGAAGGTTCATCAGGCGCGGCGGGTGTCCTGCCCGGATCACTTTCACTGAGCCGCGTCAGATTGCCTGAGCCGATGCATCAGATCCGCCGATCTGCCGCAGCTTCGCTGAGTCAGGACAGCGGGGGTGAGGATGCCCGTTTTGCCCGGCGCCTGGTAACTCACGGGATTAGGTATCCCCGCACGTTACCGACAAGTAGATCGGCGCTTCGCCCAGCTGACTGTCGGCGAGGTTGGGCAGACTCAGAGTATGACAAGTGACGAAAAAGCCAATGGCTTGTCCCAGGTAGGGAAGCTCACCGTCGGTTGGGCCGCCGGGCAGATCGCGGTGGCTCGGATGGCCGCCGAACGGGCGGAGCGCGCGGGCTTGGTCGTGCGGGCGTTGGTCCTGCCTCGCAACGTGTATCCCGATGGCGGCACCGCCTATGGCTACCCGATCATGCACGCCGACGTAGACACCGCCGGCGTTTTCATCTGACCCCGCGAAGGCCAAGCCCCACTACTACGCCCAGATCCCGGCGACTCTCTGGACCACCGGCTACATCCAACTTATGGTCGGCCCGAGCCTTGCCATGTACCTGATCCTGCTCGACCAGAACGCCCTCACCGGCACCGCCCCCAACCAGTCTGGATCAGCCCTTCGGTGTTCAAGGCACACTGCGGACTCAGCCAAGACACCTGCGCTATCGGCATCAAGGACCTCACCGAACTCGGACTCGTCACCATCGGCCGCCAATCCATTAACCCCGACTATTTCGACCTCGAACGCATCCGCAACGTCCGCACCCTCAAGCCTGGCCAGCTCGACGCACCGGTCCGCCGCCTCCGGCACTCCGTCCGCAGCTCCCGTGACCCTATCTTCGACCTGGTCGAACCCGCTCAGCGTCCGCGCTGGTGTCAAGGTCTCCATCGGCGTCGTCCACAAGACCCTTACAGACGCCAAGGATTCGCAAGCCGCCCCGGCAACCAGCCGGATCGGAACGGCCAGTGGCGGTAAGCCGCGCCCCGACACCTCGCTAACGCCACTGACCATTCCATCACTGCTCGCCCCCCGGCCGCTGCGCCACTTCGGTGGAGTTCGGTTCGCCCGGTTCGACGGTTTGGCGGTCACGCCGCGCGTGCGGCGATCTCGGGGTAGTCGAGCACGAGGCCGGACTCGTCGTAGACGAGGCGGCAGGCGAAGTCGAAGACCGGGGCACTGTAGTCGTAGCGCTGTCGGGAGCCCTCGTCGGCGACGCGGACGTAGTCCTGTTCAAGCCGTTCGACGGTGAGGTCGGTGGCGCGTACGTAGGCGGCGGGGGCGGCCGACCGAGCGCCGACGCGCAGGCCCATCCGGTGCGCGGGGAAGGTGTTGGTCATCGCCGAGGACTCCAGGTCGACGTCCAGGCAACCGTCCAGGTGGGGGGTGGGTTCGCCGTCGACGCGCCAGTGGCCGGCGCCGTCGGCCTCCAGGACGGTCTGCCGGGCTCCCGAGGCCGACCGGCTCGTGATCCGTGCGCTTCGCGTGGTCCAGGCGGCGTCGAGGTCGATGGTGTAGCCGACGATCCAGGTCCGGTCGTCCTCGACCGCCGTCGTGCAGCCCTCGACGCGCAGGCCGTCGTCCAGGGGCCGGAAGTAGGCGACCTCGAAGCCGTCGCGTGCGTCGAGATGTCGCCAGGCGGCGGTACTCGGCGGTGTCGTGAAGGTCATCTTTTGATTCTGCCCGCCTGCCGATCCGTCTGCTCGTCCGCTGAGGACGCCGTCGGCCCCGGCCGGGGCCGACCAGGGCGGTGGGGTGAGCGCGATCAGTCGTCCAGCTCCCGCAACACGGCTTCCGCCTCGTACGAGGTGGTCTCGGCCGTGGTGGTCGTGAGGGTCAGTCTGATGCTGGGTTCGTTTCCGCTGAGATCCAGCATTCCGCCGACCACGGCCTTGGTGGTCGCGTCCTTCGACGAGCGTTGTCCGGCCAGAATGTAGACGGACTCGGCGCTTATCACCTTTCCGGCGACCGGAAAGACATCGGTCCGGGATCCCGGGGGATCATAGACAAAGCTGCCGCCCTCACCGTTGTCTATCACGAGGACGGCACCGGCGAAGCGTGCCTGGGCGTCCTCGATCGACTGTGGGGCGCCTTCCCGCTGGCTGAAGGAGACGACGGTCTTTATGGCGTAGCGTTTGGTTTTTGCACCTCCCTTTCCTGAGGTCGAGTCCGTGGGGCCGCCGTACGGTACCGGCTGGACCGGGGAGGAGATCACCGCTTCTGGGTCGTCGGAGACCCGCGAGGCGTTCAAGGTGGCGGTGAAGGTGCCTATCGAGCTTTCGCCGATTCCCTGCAGTCCCTGAAGGCTGATCGTGCCTTCAAGTTTGGAACCCGAAGCGCGGAAGCGCACCTCGCCGCGGTCGGGTATGTAAACCCCCGAGGCGAGTCCGGACGTGGCGGTGAAGGAGTTCGTGCTCTGTCCCGGCGCCGCGGGCGAGGCTTCGGGTGAGATACGGGTTTCTCCGTCCTTTTCCTGGATACGTGCAACCGCTCTGTCGAGCCCACCGCCGAAACAGGTGCCGGTGGTCCCGAACCGGATGGCACCGTACGCGGGCGCCCCCCATGGATCACCCACCTGGAGGCACCATTCATAGGGCGGGTGGCTGCTTGAGTCGCGGATGCGCAGCTCGCCCTGCTGATCGAATGTCGCGCCCCCGAACGCGCTGCCGCGCAGGAGGACCGTGTACGCGCCTGTGCGTACGGGCGTCGGGCGCCCTTTCTCGCCCCGGTCGCCGATGATGATCATGATGGTGGCGGAACCGATGATGAGAATGGCGAGCAGGACAGACCAGATCGCCTTCTGCTGACGCTTGGAGAAACTGCCGAATACGAGGGTGTTTCTGTCGCCGGTGACGACCGGGCCAAGGACGTTTCCTTTGACGTCGACCGACGAGCGATCGGGAGGGCGGGGGTCCGGCATCGGTGATCCGCCTATTTCCCGATGATGTTGTCGTCGCCGGTGACGACCGGGCCGTGAACGTCTCCACCGACCTGGACCGACCGTGAGCCGGGCGGTGATTCAGGGTTGGATTTCGCGGCACGTCCGCGCGGACGTGGAGTGGCGGGCGGTTCCGGTGGCCTGCGAATCGCGAGGAACCCGAAAATCAGGCCGAACACCCCGAAGACGACGCTGGCGAAGCCCGAGAGGACGCTGGACCTGCTGTCCGCTTCCTGGAGAGGCAGATGGAACAGATACCAGCTCCAAATTCCGACGCCGACACAAAGCATGATCAGCACAATCGCCATGACCAACCTCGTCTGCCGGGTCAATGGATCTCTCCGTCCGACCGAAGACCGCTCGACGCGGCGCGGCCTTGATATGTGGTGCCGCCGTGAGGCCTCGTAGGAATCATAATGTCGCGCGATATCCTCGTCACCAGGTCAAAAATGCTGATCCTGTTGAAATCCTCCGACGGCGGCTATCGGTCACCCCTTCGCGAGTTGATCGTGGAGTTTTTCTCCACTGTGGATCAGCTGGCCGATTTGATAATTTTGGCCTGTTTTGTGGGATGCAGAGGCGAGCGTACTTTTTACTCCCTCTTGTTGGGGATTCCACCACCTTCGCGCTGATCTCTCTCGGATCCCGAGTGACGGATCGGGCGATGTCCAGGAAAGTGCGTCTATCGCCTACAGTCAGGTGAATGGCCTCGATCCCCTCACGGCTGGCCTGGTTGGACGCCCTACGGGGGCCTGCCGCGCTCGCCGTCGCGCTGCACCACTCCGGCTGGGCCTTCATCCCGGACCTCTGGGCCGAGGTGGATCGCAGGATCGACGTCGGCACCTGGGGCGTCTTCGTGTTCTTCCTGGTCAGCGGCTATATCATCCCCGCCTCCCTGGAACGGCGCGGTGACCTGCGGGTCTTCTGGATCGGCAGAGCCTTCCGCCTGCTGCCCCTGCTGCTCGTCGCGCTCGGCCTGGCGCTCCTGCTCGGGTACGCCGGGGCGTTAGCCCTGCACCCGGGCCTGAGCACACGTCCCCTTCCCCTCGTCGTCCTCGGGAACGTGACGATGCTGCAGGAGTTGCTCGGCGTGCCCGCCGTCATCGGGGTGATGTGGACGCTCTCGTACGAGATGGCGTTCTACCTGATGGCGGCCGGGCTGTTCAGTGCGGGGCGGGCGCATCGGTCGGCCGCGACCGCGATCGTTCTGGCGATCTCGGCCGTACTCCTGGGGCTGCTGCTGCCGGGCCCGGTCATCGGTGGTCGCGCCGACCTGGTCGCGGCGCTTCTCGGGGTCGCGACGGTCGCGGTCATCGTGGTGTCGGCGCGGGCGGCGGGCGGGACGCGTACGGTCGCCGCGGTGGCCGGTGGTCTCCTCGGGGTGGCGCTGGTGGTGCTGGGCAGCCGGATCGGCGCGTGGCAGGGCCTGATCGTGCCGGCCATGATGTTCGCCGGTACGGCCGTGTACCGCGCGGAACAGGGGGCGATCCGACGGCGTACCGCCGTCGCCGCCGTGCTGACGGTGCTGGCCTGCGGGGTCCTCGCGAAGGACGACCCCGGCTGGGCGCCGGCGCTCCTGCTGGCGGTCGGCTTCTTCGCGGCCGCGTTCGCGCTGCGGCGCAGGTCGTTCCCCCGGTGGCTCGCCCACCTCGGGGTGATCAGCTTCTCCCTGTATCTGCTGCACCCGCTCCTGCTGGGGGTGAGCCCGAATCTTCCGCTGTTCTTCCTCGCCCTGGTGCCGCTCTGCTACCTGACCCACCGCCTGATCGAGGCTCCCGCTCAACGTCTCGGCAGGCGGTTGGCCAGATCTTCCCCGAGGGAGGCCGAGAGGGAGCCGACGGGGGAGTCCGCACAGGGCGCGTCCTAGAGAATCACCCTGAGGGATCAGGGGAGGGCGTACTGCTCCGCGTAGGCGGCGGACGGCTCGGTCGGGGTGATCACGTCGATGAGCACGCCGTCGGGCGCGGCCACGATGAAGTGCCGCTGGCCGAAATCCTCGGTGCGCAGCGTCAGCTCCACCGGGAGCCCCGCCTGCCGTACGAGCCTGTCGTGCTCGGCGTCGACGTCGGTCACCTCGAAGTTGAGGATCAGCCCTCGCACCGCGGAACGGTATTTCTCCGGCACGGTCGGATGGGCGCGGTCGACGAGCGCGAGCTCGTAGTGCGGCGGCTCCGGCCGTCGCATGCTCACGTACCAGTCGGCCTCGAAGGTCGTCTCGAAACCGAGGAACCGCCGGTAGAAGTCGTGGGACTCGGCGATCCGATCGGTGCAGACGACCGGGTAGAAGCTCGTGAGGGTCATGCCGTTCCCTTCGGTCCATTTCACATACCAACGGTATGTGAAGCTAACATACCATCGGTACGTCAACAAGGGAGGCCACGGTGAACCGGGCACGGCAACGGCTGGAGACCAGACGGGCGCTGGTGACCGAGGCGAGGGCGCTGTTCGCGCGGCACGGGTACGCCGCGGTGAGCCTGGCGCAGATCGTCGGGGCGGCGGCCGTGACGAAGGGCGCGCTCTACCACCACTTCGAGAGCAAGGCCGACCTCTTCCACGCGGTCGTCGAGCAGGTGCAGCAGGAGGTCGGCGAGCGGGTCGCAGCGGCGGCCGACGCGTACGACGACCCGTGGGAGCAACTGGTCGCGGGGTGCCGGGCCTTCCTCGCGGTGAGCCGTGACCCGGACGTGCAGCGGATCATGCTCATCGACGGTCCCGCCGTGCTCGGCTGGAACGAGTGGCGGGCGATGGACGAGGCGTCCTCGGCGCGGCACCTCACCGAGGCGCTCGTCACGCTGATCGAGGCGGGGGTCATCGCCCGCAGGCCCGTGGAGCCGCTCGCCCACCTCCTGTCCGGCGCGATGAACGAGGCGGCCCTGTGGCTGGCCCGCTCGACCGACCCCGACGACCTCCCCGCCGTCACCGAGGAGCTGACGCGCGTCCTGGAATCCCTGCGCGACCGTCGGTGACCGGAATCCCCGTGCGACCACCGGTGACTGAAATCTTCGCGCGACCGTCGGTGACCGGAATCCCCGCGCGGCCCTTGGTGAGGCGATCGGGCGAAGCCTCGTTTCCGATCATCGAGGCTTCGCCCGACGGGAATTCACTTACTTCCCGCTTTCCGGTCGAACACGTGCTTTACACGAACCTCCAGAGGTTGTTGTTCGAGCCGTTGTCGTCGGCGAGTACGACCTGCGCGCCCTGGGCCGTGCCGGAGAGGCCGAGGACCCGGCCGCCGTTGGCGCACTGGATGCGGAAGGCGGCGTTGGAGCCGTAGCGCAGCCGCCAGCGGTGGTCGTTGGTGCCGTTGTCGGCCCACTGCACGACGCGGGACCCGGCGGCGGTGGCGGCGTTCTCCACGCCCAGCACCTTGCTGCTGTTGGAGTTGCGCAGACGCAGGTAGCCGCCGGTGTCCACGACCGCCGTCCACAGGTGGTCGGCGGTGCCGGTGTCGCCCCACTGCACGACCAGCGCGCCGTCGGCGGTGGACATGTTGGTGACGCCGAGCACCATGCCGGTGCCCACGTTCTGGATACGGCGCGCGCCGTTGGGCACGAAGCGCCACTGGTTGTCGGCGGTGCCGTTGTCGGAGTCCTGCACCGCCTGGGCGCCGTTGGCGGTGGAGTTGTTCTGGATGCCCAGCAGCTTGGAGCTGTTGGCGTTACGGATCTTGACCGAGCCGTCGCCGACGTCGACGATCGCCCAGCGGTGGTCGGCGGTGCCGGTGTCGCCCCACTGGAGCACCCGGGCGTTGTCGGCGGTCGACATGTTCTCGACGCCGAGCACCTTGCCGCTGTTGACGTTACGGAAGCGCAGGTTCCCCCCGTCCACCACGGGCACCCAGTCGTGGTCGGCGGTGCCGTTGTCGGTCCACTGCAGGGCGAGACCGCCGTCGGCGGTCGACATGTTCTGGATGCCCAGCGCCAGCCCGCTGGCCGCGTTGATCAGCCGGAAGCTCGCTCCGCCGCCGCCGCTGGAGGAGCCGGTGGCGTTCCAGTAGACGACGTAGTTGTGGTTGTGGGCGTCGTAGAACGGCCCCAGGTTCACCGATGCCCCGTTGGCCGTGGCGGTGAAGGCGAGCGACGAGGTGCTCGTCCGGGTGATCGACGAAGGGGTCAGCGTCGGCGCCGACGACAGGGAGGTGTTGCCGTAGTTGCCCGACAGTACGACCGGGCCGTAGGTGACGGCCTGGATGTTCGGGTTGTCGTTGGCGGGCTTCATGATGACCCGCATCGGCAGCTGCACGGTCACCGTGTCGCCCGAGGCCCATGACCGGTTCAGGTCGGCGTAGGAACCGGGGGTGGTGACGATGTTCTGCTGCACCCCGTTGACGCTGATCGTCGCGCCCTGGGTCCAGGCCGGGATGCGGATCCGCATCGACCACGTCCCGCTCACGTTTCCGGTGACCTGCAACGACGTGGTGTCGCTCACCGGGAAGGAGGTGGTCTGGGTGACCGTGATGCCGCGCTGTGACCAGTTCAGCGTGGAGGGCGCGAACAGGTTCACGAAGAGCGTGTTGCCGTTGTGGAAGTAGATCGAGTCCATCAGCTTGCTGTGGATCTCGATGCCGGTGCCCTGGCAGCACCACATGCTGTTGTAGTCGGTGCTCCAGGTGCCGCCGCCCCAGGCCGGGCCCACACCCCGGCGGCCACCGGGGTTGAGCGGCGTGAAGTAGGTGACGTGCCCTCGGCTGTCGGCCGGGTTCTGCTGGCCGAGGAGGTGGTTCAGCAGGGCGTTCTCGTAGTAGTCGAAGTAGTCGGCCCTGGTCGGTGCGAGCGTCCACAGCTCCCGGGTCAGCTTCAGCATGTTGTACGTGTTGCACGCCTCCCCGGTGTCCCTCGCCAGGTAGCCCGCGATGGCGTTCGGCGCGCGGAAGTGCTCGGCCTGGCTGTTCGAGCCGTTCACGTACGTGTGCGCGCCGACCGTGATGGCCCAGGCGTTGGTCGCGATGTCCCGGTAGCGGGTCGTGCCGGTGGCCTTGTACTCGCGGGCCGCCCCGATCCACTTGGGCACCTGCGTGTTGGCGTGCAGCCCGTTGAGCTGGTCCTGGTTGGAGGCGAGCGGGTTGAACACCGAGGCGTGGTCGAATCGCTGGGCCGTGGTCAGCCAGCGGGAGTCGCCGGTCATCTGGTAGATGTCGGTCAGCACGGCGTTCATGCCGCCGAACTCGGTGCCCAGCATCGACTGCATCTGGCTGGAGCTGAGCCGGGAGGTGCGCGTGTCCACCCAGCCGGCCAGGGCGAGCAGCACCGTTCTGGCCTGGGTGTTGCCGATGTGCCGCCACACGTCCAGCAGCCCGGCGAGGGTCTTGTGGATGCAGTAGTAGGGCACGTTGCCGTTGTTGAGCGTGCGGTTCTCCACGGCGGTGATGTCGGACTCGGGGAAACCCGACAGGTAGCCGGTGGTGAACCCGGCCGCGCCGTTGTTCGCCTGGCACTTGGCCAGTTCGGCGACCATGTGCTCGGCCTTGCTCCGGTAGGTGGTGTCACCGGTCACCATGTACGCCTGGGACCACGCGGTCAGGAAGTGGCCCTGCATGTGGGAGCGGAACGGGAAGTTGGGAGCGTCCCAGCCGCCGTTGGCGGTCGCGCCGTTGGTGGACAGGCGGTGGTTGGCGCGGAAGACGTACAGCAACCGCTCGACGTCGACGAAGCGCAGGTAGGACAGGGTGCGGTTCTGGTTGTCCAGCCAGCGGCCAGAGGTCAGGCGGACCTGGCCGAGGTCGAACTCGTAGGCGGACACGCCGATGTCGGCGCGCGCCCACGGGAGGGCGGCCCAGGCGGCGGACGTACCCGCCACCTGACTCGCGGCCGAGATCGCGACGGTGGCGCCCGCGGCCTGGAAGAGCTGGCGGCGACTCAAGGACATTGGGGGTGCTCCTTTGAGAGAAGGGGGGATGTGACCTGCCGTGACCACCACGGTCGGCCACCGACTTTCAGCCGGTGAGCTGCCCTACGAAATTGTTAGCGCTAACATTTAACGTGGCAATTCTGTACGGACTCCTTCGGTGAGTGCTTTGCCGCGAAGTACATCCGATGACCCGATCCGGCGTCAACGAGTCACGACTCTCGCTGACGTGGCGTTGTCAGGGCGACTGCCCCTGCCTGGAGGCTCGTCCGAAAACGGATCGCGCCGCCCTGTCCGCGCTTGTGAAAGTTTCACAGAAGTTACCGCTTTGCAACAGGGGGTTTGCGCGATTTAACGCGAACCTGCCGCACCGCGTCGCGGTCGGCTCCTCGCGTCGACTGCCAAGGGGCGGCGAGCGCCCTTCTCAGTCTTGCGACGGCCGCGCCGTCGCGAGGCGTCGCTGTTCCTCCTCGACGATCTGGCGGGCGAGTGCCTGTTCCGAGATGTCGACCGCGTCGGGGGTGGAGTCGGCCAGGTCGCTGCGGCGGGCGTAGGTGTCGAAGAGCCCGGCCTTGCCGCGCAGGATGTCCAGCATGCGCTGGTCGACGCTGTCGGCCGTGAGGATGCGGTGCACCTGGACCTTGCGTACCTGTCCCATGCGGTGGGCGCGGGCCACGGCCTGGCTCTCCATGGTCGGCTTGACCTGGGGCTCGCAGATGATCACGACGGAGGCGGCCTGCAGGTTGAGGCCGACCCCACCCGCCTGGATCTGGCTGAGCAGTACGGCATGTCCCTGGGCCGCCGTGAACTCGTCGACGACCTGCTGGCGGCGATCGGCGCCGAGGTCGCCCGAGATCGGCCCGTGCACCCGGCCGCCGGGGTCTCCGGGGGAGGTCGGGGTGCCGGGGCCGGCGAGTGCCCGGTGGACGGCGGCCATGACGTCGCGGAAGTAGGAGAAGACCACGACCTTGAGATCGTTGCCCGCCGCCTCGTCGACGAGTTCCAGCAGCCTCTGGAGCTTGGCCGACGTCTCCGGTACGGCGTAGGCGGCACGGCGCATCGCCATGAAGTTCCCGTCGGCGACGGCCTTCCTGTAGGCGGCGAGGTCCGCCTCGCCGAACTCCTCCCACTCGTCCACGTGGACGAGGTCGGGCAACTCGGTGAGCACGTCCTCCTGGTTGCGGCGCAGGTAGACCGGCGCCACGGCCCTGCGGAATGCCTGCGCCCCCGCCGCCCCCGCGGCTCCCGCCGTCGCGTCGCCGTTCCGGAGGGCGGGGATCAGATCGGGCCTGAGATAGCCGACGAGGTTGCGGAACTCCTCGACGCGGTTCTCCATCGGGGTCCCGGTCATGAAGAGCACCCGCTCGGTACGGTCGCACCAGCGGGCGACGGCCTGGGAACGCCTCGCGGCCGGGTTCTTCACGTAGTGGGCCTCGTCGACCACGAGCATCCCGAGTGCGACGTCGTCGGGAATCTCCAGCCGGTGCAGGGTGTCGACGGTGGTCACGGCGACACCGCCGGTGCGTACCCATTCCGCCAGGGCCGCGGCCCGGTCGCCGCCGCGCAGGGAGTAGGCCCGCAGCGTGCTGCGGGTCTCGACCTCGCGCACCCAGTTGATCAGGACGCTGGCCGGGCAGGCCACCAGAAAATGCCTCTCGCCTCGCGCCCGGAGGTGCGCCAGGACGGCGATGGCCTCGATGGTCTTGCCCAGGCCCATCTCGTCCCCCAGGATCACCCGGCGCTGGGCGAGGGCGAAGCGGGCGCCGAACGACTGGTAGCCGCGCAGGGAGACCCTGCGGTGGGTGTCGTCGAGGTTCTGGGCCTTCACCCGCGAGGAGATGTCGTCGGGCAGGAAACCCTCTGAGGCGACCCTGTCGGGTTCCGTCGCCGCGATCTCGGCGAGCAGGTTGTAGTACTCGGACGCGCGGAACTCGAAGTCGACCCACGCCTCGATGCCGGAGACCGGCGGGCGCAGCAGGTCCACGGAGACCTGGCCGAAGAGCAGCGCCGTGTCGGACGCGTTCGCCTCCGCGATCACGTCCTCGATCCGCGCGACGGCCTCCCGCGCCCGGCGACGGCCTTCCTGGCCCGCGAACAACATCCGCAACCACCCGCGGGCGGGCTGCGCGGCGGGCAGGAGCGAGGCGAGCCTCTCCGCGATCCTGCGCGCGACGGCACCCGCGCGCGGCAGGTCGGGGCCCGCGTTCACCAGCCGGTTCAGTGCGATCAGCAGGGCCGTGGTCTCGTCGTCCTGCCGATCGACGTCGATCCGCAGCGCCACCGTCTCCTCCACCGCCTTGGCGATCTGCCCGGCGGCGGCGTGCGCCTGTCTCGCGTTCCACGCCCCGACCCCGGGGAGCAGTTGGAGCGCGTACGGCGTGGTGTCCAGGATGTCGAGGACCGTCTGGTGGCCGGCCTGTTCGAGGGCGCTGACCCGAAGCCGTCCCACGGTGACGTCCTTCAGGCGCGCCAGGGGAATGGACCCCAGTTCCTCACGTGCCAGGCGCGTACGCACCGGGGAGAGAGCGCGCTGGACGTCGGCGCGCGCTTCTGCGTCATCGGCGAGCAGGGTGCGCGCGTGGGACCCCAGGCGCCCCGCCCTCTGGAGGAGGCCCCTGACCTGCCCTGGGGTGGGTACCGGCTCCTCTCGCTCGACGTCGCCCAAGCCCTCGTCCCTCCCCTCACGCCCCGATCATGGCAGTTCACCGTCGCCAACGGCCGGTCGGTTGTCAACGACCGGCGAAGCCGGACACGGCATCACAGCCCTTTGCCCGGTAACGAGCCGTTCATGAGTTCTGGAACGAACCTGTCGGCCCCGCTGCGCCCGCGCAGGCCGGACGCGATGACGGCCGCCGCGACGAAGGCCATCGCGAACGGGATGACCAGGGCGGCGCGGAAGCCGTCGAGCTGGGTGAGGAGGGACCCGCCGGAGCCGGTGGCGGCGACGTTCACGGCGGTCACCGCCGACAGGCCGAGCGCCGCGCCGAACTGGAAGGAGGTGTACAGCAGGCCACCGGCGAGTCCCTGCTCCTCCTCGGCCACGCCGTCGGTCGCGGCTATGGTGAGCGGCCCGTACGCCAGGGCGAAGCCGAGACCGAGAATGATCATGGTCGGGAACATCGCCGCGTACGTCCAGTCGAGACCGACCGGCAGGAACAGCGCGTAGGCCACCGCGGCGAGGCACAGCCCGCCGAAGATCACCCGGACGTTGCCGAAGCGGTTCACCAGCAACGGGGTGAGGGTCGGCGCGAGTATGGCGTCGATGCTGACCGCCAGCAGGGCGAGGGCCGCCTGCAACGACGACCAGCCGCGCAGTTCCTGCAGGTAGAGCACGACGAGAAACTGGAACCCGAAGAAGGAGCCCCCGAACAGCAGCGCGCCGAGGTTGGCGCGCACCAGTGGGCCTGAGCGGAGGATGCCGAGGCGCACCAGCGGCGCCGCCGACCGTCGCTCGATCGCGACAAAAGCGGCGATCAGCGCGACTCCGACGGCGAGCGCTCCGGCCGTCCAGGCCCATCCCCCGGCGGGGTCCTCCAGCCGGACGACCGCGAACACCAGCGTCATCATCGCCGCGGTCACGGTGACCGCTCCGGCCAGGTCGAAGCCCTGCGTGTGACGGTACGGACGCTCACCGCCCGGGATGAGGCGAAGCGCGGCGACGAGGACCGCGGAGGCCATGATCACCGGGGCGAAGAACACCCACCGCCAGCTGATCTCGGCGAGCAGGCCGCCGACGACAAGGCCGAGGGAGAAGCCGGCCGCCGCCGTACCCGCGTAGACCAGGAGGGCCCGGTTGCGCTGCGGCCCCTCGGCGAAGTTCGTCGTGATGATGGAAAGACCGGCGGGTGCCATGAACGCGGAGGCCACCCCCGTCACGAAACGGGCGACGATGAGGATCCATCCCTCGGTCGCGAACCCGCCCAGGCCGGAGAAGACGATGAACACGCCGAGCCAGGCCAGGAACATCCGCCGCCGGCCGAGCAGGTCGGCGGCCCGCCCGCCCAGCAGCATGAAACCGCCGTAACCGAGCACGTACGAGCTCATCACCCAGCTCAGCGAGCCCGTGCTCAGGTCCAGGTCGGAGCGGATCGACGGCAGGGCCACGTTCAGCATCGCCACGTCGATCCCCTCCAGGAAGATCGCACCGCACAGCACGAGCAGCATGCCCCAGGCACGCCCGCTCATCCGGTCCGAGGGTGGAGACAGTGGTGTGGACACGAGACGACTCCTCGAAGAGGCGGGAACCGCAGTCGGTTCTCTCTTGTAAGTAGTCGCATCATGAGACACCATCAATGACCATGGAAGAAGGCACTTCGAAGTCACCGAGTCGCTGCCCCGATACCGACGGCGCCCACAGCGCCCACAGCGCCCACGATGCCTACGACGCCCGTCAGTGGGACACCCGGGAAGACTGTGAGGTCCGCCAGATCCTCGACCGGGTCGCGGACAAGTGGTCCCTGCTCGTCATCGCGCTCCTCGACAGCCGCACCCTGCGTTTCACCGAGCTGAGCCGCGAGATCGACGGCGTCAGCCAGCGCATGCTCACCGTCACCCTGCGCCATCTGGAGCGGGACGGCCTGGTGCGCCGCACCGTGCACCCCGTCGTGCCGCCCCGGGTGGACTACGAGCTCACCCCCCTCGGCGTGACCCTGCACGACACCATCCAGTCGCTCGTCACCTGGACGGAGCGGCACCAGAACGAGATCGCCGCCGCCCGTGCGGCCTACGACGCCCGCGCGGACACCGCGCCGGCCGCGACACCGTTACGTAACGGAACCCACCCCCCAGTATCGTTACGTAACGAAACTCGGGCCGTGGCGGCACCGCGCGAGGAGAGCACTCGCGGCGAGGCCCGCTCGCGGTGCGAGGTGTGCGGCGAACCGATCCACGCCGCACGTACCGGCCGCCCCGCCCGGTTCTGCAACGCGGCGTGCCGCCAGAAGGCGCACCGCCGCCGCTCTCGCGCCACCCTGCGGACCTCCGGCTGACCTCACCCCCGCCGTTCCCGCGCCGCCCTCGGGGCCTTCGCCTTCCCCCGCGTTTCGCACGTGACCTCGGCGAGAGGCAGGACGTGGGACGGATCTCGCAAGGGCGGGCAAAGGATTGCCAAGGGGGTCCGTGTCGCGCCCTCCAGTCGAGGTCGCAGCGTGTCTGCTGTCCAGCAGTAATGGCACTGCTTGCCTGGAGGGACGGAGATGAGGAAGTTACTTCATGCCGGCGTGCTCGCGCTCGGCGTGTTCACAGCGGGATGCGGCGGCGCCGGCGACGGGGGTACGACCGAGCCGATCGTCGCGGACCAGGTCAAAGCGTCGCCCACCTCGCCGGAACCCTCCGACTCGCTCTCGCCCTCGGAGGCGACCAGAGCCAAGGTCGAACTGGGTGAGACGAAGATCGGAAAGGTTCTGGTCGGCGAGGAAGGGCGCACGCTCTACCTCTTCGACAAGGACAAGGACGGGAAGTCGTCGTGTTCCGACGCCTGCGCGCGGGCGTGGCCGCCGTACGTCACGGACGGGACGCCGGAGGCGGGTGAGGGCGTCAAGGAGGACCTGCTCGGCACCACCGAGCGGGAGGACGGTACGACGCAGGTGACCTACAACCGCCATCCCCTCTACTACTTCGCCAAGGACACCGAGGCCGGCGAGATCAAGGGGCATGACGTCGACGGCTTCGGCGGCGAGTGGTACGCGGTCAACGCCAAGGGGAAGAAGGCTCGCGACTGAGCCTATCCGGGAGGGGCGCGACTGAACCGACCCGACGGAGGCGCGACCGAGCCGACTCGGGAGAGGCGCAGCCGACCCGACAGGGGTGCGACCGAGCCGACTCGGGAGAGGCGCAGCCGAGCCGACCCGACAGGGCCGACCCGGGAGGGGCGGCCGAGCCCGCCCGCGAGGCAGGGAGACTCGCCCCGCCCGGACTGTCGCACGCCCGCCGGGACGCTCATCGCGCCCGGACCGTCTCGTCCCGCAGGTACAGGTTGTTTGTCTAGTTCGCGAGATCTGTGCTGGACAAAGCCGGAACCGCTAGAACAGGGGGAGTACGGCCCGGCCGCCGTGAGCGGCCCGTGATGAGGAACGTGCCAGGGCGACGCGCGTCACTCCTCAGAACCACCTGATTCCGCCCGGGGTGGCTCCGGTCCGCAGGCCGGAACCACCCCGGGCGGTGCTCGGACGCCGAGCCTCCACGGGGAACGAAGAGGCCGGCGTTTCGCCGTCGGATCGCGCGTGAGCGATACCGAAAGGACGGCACGAGAACCCCCGCACCGTTTTCTCTGGGGCCGGTGCGGGGGTGTGCCTCTCGGCGGCGCCCCCCGGCGACGTCGTTTTCGACGGGCGCCGATCCAGTGATTCGGCCCAACCCCTAGACCCGTACGGCCGGGCATGGTTGCATCTCGACTTGTCCAGAATTGATCTGCTGGAGAAGACAACGACGATCGCATGCCGGCGGGGGCTGAATGGGGCGACCCGAAAGGGCACTCGATCCCGACGCGAGCCCACTTCAGCGGTTCGCGTCAGAACTACGGCAGTTGCGGGAGGCGGCGGGAAGACCGAGCTACCGGGAGTTGTCCCGGCGTGCGCACTACTCGGTGACGGCACTGTCGGAGGCGGCCGGAGGGGAGATCTTCCCCACGCTCGCGGTCACCCTCGCCTACGTCGAGGCGTGCGACGGCGACCCCGTGGCCTGGGAGAGGCGATGGCGGACGCTGGCCGCGGAGTTCGCCTCGGCGGATGCCGCCGAGCGGGCCAAGGAGGGCGAGGACGCCCCGTACCTGGGGCTCGTGACCTTCGACCCCGGTGACGCCGACCGGTTCTTCGGCAGGAAGGACCTGGTCGCCGAGCTGTGCGCGCGGCTGGAGAACACCTCCCTGCTCGCGGTCTTCGGCCCGTCGGGGAGCGGGAAGTCGTCGCTGCTGCGTGCGGGGCTCCTGCCGACGCTGTGGGGCGGGGCGCTGCCGGGGAGTGAGACGTGGCCGACGCTGCTGCTGACCCCGGGCGAGCATCCGCTGGAGGAGCTCGCGATAGGCCTGGCGAACGCGATGAGTGTGAGCGCCTCCTCACTCCACGCGGGGCTGACGGCAGGGCACGCGAACGCCCGCCTCGACGTCGGGCAGCTGCTGGAGGGACGGCCGAGGTCGGCGCGCGCCGTGATCGTGGTCGACCAGTTCGAGGAGGTCTTCACGCTCTGCGGCGACGAGCGGGAACGGGTGACCTTCCTCGACTGGCTGCTCGCCGCGGCGGACGGCGGCGACCGGGCGCGGGTGGTGCTGGGGGTTCGCGCGGACTTCTACGCCAGGTGCGCGGAACATCCGCCGCTGGTGGCCGCGCTGCGCGACCGGCAGCTGCTGATCGGGCCCATGGACGAGGACGATCTGCGGCAGGTGATCACGGGACCGGCGGCCCGCGCCGGGCTCAGGGTGGACCGGGCGCTCGTCGAGGCCATTCTCGGCGACTGCCGTACGGAGCCGGGGGCGTTGCCGCTGCTCTCGCACGCGCTGCTGGAGACGTGGAAGCGGCGCAAGGGCGACGCGATGACGCTCACCGGGTACCGCGCGGCCGGGGGCATCCAGGGGGCCATCGCGCAGAGCGCCGAGCGGGTCTACGGCGAGTTCGGCGACGGGGAGCGTCACCTGGTCAAGAACGTGTTCCTGCGCCTGACGGCGCTGGGCGAGGGCACCGAGGACACCCGTCGCCGCGTCGCCCCCGACGAGTTGCTCTCCGGCCCGAACGGTACGGCGGTGGCGACCGTGCTGACCAGGCTCACCGAGGCCCGGCTGCTCACCGTCGACGAGGACAGCGTCCAGGTGGCGCACGAGGCGGTCATCCGCTCCTGGCCCAGGCTGCGGGGCTGGCTCGCCGAGGACCGGGAGTTCGTACGTCTTCACCGGCGCCTCACCGAGGCCGCCGCGGAGTGGGAGCAGCACGGGCGCGAGGACGAGCTTCTC
This sequence comes from Streptosporangium sp. NPDC006930, assembly GCF_040635605.1. Taxonomy (NCBI): domain Bacteria; kingdom Bacillati; phylum Actinomycetota; class Actinomycetes; order Streptosporangiales; family Streptosporangiaceae; genus Streptosporangium; species Streptosporangium sp. NPDC006930. The sequence goes on from NZ_JBEYID010000028.1 coordinate 90,762, forward strand.
TACCGGGGGATGCGCCTGACCGCCTGGGATGGCCGCGAACTCGACCGGCTCAACGACCTGGAGCGCGCCTTCCTGGAGGCCGCGCGGGCACGCGAGGCACGTAAGCGCGCCGCGAGCGGCAGGCGGGTCAGGCTGGTGCTGATCGGCACGACGGTGGTCGGAGTGGTGGTCTGCGCGCTCGCCGTGATGGCCTTCGTCCTGGCGGATCGGGCCCGGCACGGGCAGGAGCTCGCCTACTCCCGCCAGCTCGCCGCCGACGCCCGCGGCAGGCTCCAGCTCGATCCCCAGCTCGGCCTGCTGCTGGCCCGGCGGGCGTACGAGGTCAGCCACACCGTCGAGGCCGCCTCGGTCCTCAGGCAGGCCGTCGTCGACTCCCGGGTGGGTTTCATCCTGCCCGTCGCCGGCGGCAAGGTCTGCGGTGCCGCCTTCTCCCCTGACGGGCGCCTCCTGGTCACGGGCAGCGGTGACGGGACCGTACGGGTGTGGAAGGTGAACGGGCGGGGCCTGTCACCGGACGATCCGGTCGTACTGCGGGGACACGACGGCGAGGCGTGGAACCCGGTGTTCAGCCCCGACGGGCGCTACGTGGCCGCCGGGGGCGTCGACGGCACGGTGCGCGTGTGGGACCTGACGGGTGTGGAGGCGCCCGAGGTTCTGCGCGGACACGAGGGACCGGTGTGGAACGTGTCCTTCAGCCCCGACGGGCGGCGCCTGGCCGACGCCGGCAACGACGGCACGGTGCGGGTGTGGGACCTCGCCGACGGTGAGGCGCCGAAGGTCCTGCGCGGACACGAGGGGCGGGTCCTGGGGGTGGCGTTCAGCCCTGACGGCAGGCGCCTGGTCACCGGGGGCGGCGACGGCACGGTACGGCTGTGGGACCCGGAGGGCGGGAGGCGGCCCACGGTGCTGCGCGGACACGAGAACTCGGTGGAGAGCGTGGCGTTCAGCTCGGACGGCGCCCGTCTGGCGAGCGCGAGCACCGACGGCACCGTGCGGGCGTGGGACGTGCCCGGTGAGGGCACGCGCGGGCACGACGGCACCTCCAAGGTCCTGCGCGGGCACGACGGCACCGTCGAGGGGGTGGCGTTCGGCCGTGACGGGCGGATCGCGAGCGTCGGCAACGACGGCACGGTCCACGTCTGGGGCGCGGGCGGCTCCATCGCCCCCCTGGTGCTGAGCGGTCACCGGGGCACCGTGTGGAGCGCCGCGTTCAGCCCGGACGGCCGCACGCTCGCGAGCGCGAGCGACGACGGCACCGTACGGATGTGGGACGTGGCGGCGGCGGGTGGCGCCACCGTCGTGCGTGGTCACACCGGGGAGGTGTGGAGCGCCGATCTCAGCCCCGACGGGCGGCGGGTGGTGAGCGGCGGCAGCGACGGGACGGTCCGCGTCGGGAACGTCACCGGCCAGGGCGACGCGGTCGTGCTGCGTCCGAAGGGCGGGGAGGTCCTCGACGTCGCGTTCGGCTCGGACGGGCGGCGGGTGGCGGGCGCGCTGGAGGACGGCGTGGTCCGCGTCTGGGACGCCTCGGGGCGCGGGGAGCCCGTGCTCCTTCGCGGCCACCTCGGGATGGCGTGGAGCGTCGCGTTCAGCCCCGACGGGCGGCGGGTCGTCAGTGGCGGCAACGACGGTACGGCCCGCGTCTGGGACGCCTCGGGAGCCGGGGAGCCACTCGTGCTCCGCGGCCACCGGGGAGTGGTCAGGTACGTCGCGTTCAGCCCGGACGGGCGGCGGGTCGCGAGCGCGGGTGAGGACGGCACGGTCCGGGTGTGGGACGTCTCGGGACACGATGAGCCGGTGGTGTTGCGCGGGCATCAGGGTCTGGTGTGGAGCGTGTCCTTCAGCCCCGACGGGTTGCACGTGGCGAGTGGCGGTAACGACGGCACGGTCCGGGTGTGGGACGTCTCGGGACACGGCGAGCCGGTGGTGTTGCGCGGGCATCAGGGTCTGGTGTGGAGCGTGTCCTTCAGCCCCGACGGGTTGCACGTGGCGAGCAGCGGCAACGACAACACCGTCAGGATCTGGACGGCAGCGGGCCGAGGCGAGCCCGTGGTCTTCCACGGGTACGGCGCCTCCGTCGAGAGCGTGGGGTTCGGGCGCGACGGCCGCCACCTGGTCACCACGCACGGCGACGCCACCGTCCGGGTCTGGCGGTGCGACGTGTGCGGCCCGATGGAGGAGGTTCTGGAACTCGCCCGTGCCCGCACCGTCCGCGAGCTGACCGTGGACGAGCGCAAGGTCCTCCTCCAGGCCCCCGGCTGACCGTTCCGATGTCTCAGGTGGACTCCCGGACGACCAGCTCCGCGGGCAGGATCGTCGACGACATGGGCCCGCCGTCGATCTGGCGGAGAAGCAGGCGCACCGCCACCCGTGCCTGGTCCTCCGCCGGCACGCGCACCGTGGTGAGCGCGGGCACGGTGTAGGAGACGGCCTCGATGTCGTCGAACCCCACGATCGCGACGTCGTGCGGCACCCGCCGTCCCGACTCGCTCAGCACCCGCAGGGCGCCGATCGCCATCAGGTCGCCCACCGCGAAGACCGCGTCGAGCGCCGGATCGTCGCGCAGGAGCTGGCGCATCGCGTCCGCGCCCGAGGCGAGGGTGAGGTCGCCGACGGCGATGATCGACCGGTGTCCGGTGTCGCGCAGCGCCTTGCGGTATCCCTCAAGCCGCTCCCCCGCGCCGATCGCGTCCGGGGGCCCGGAGATCGCGGCGATCCGCCGCCGTCCCCGGTCGAGGAGGTGTCTCACCGCCGAGGCGGCACCGCCCGCGTTGTCGATGTCGGCGTACGAGATCCGCGTCTCCATCGCGGACCTGCCCAGTGACACGACGGGGACGCCCGTGCGGGCCAGCGCGGCGGGCAGCGGGTCGCTGCCCCGCGTGGACACGAGTACCACCCCGTCGACGTGCCCCGAGGCGGCGTACCGCTCCACCCGGAGCCGGCCGGCCGACGAGTCGGCGAGCATGAGCGTGACGCGCTTGCCCGACTCCTCAAGCTCCCCGGTGACCGAGCGGACGGTCGCGGAGAACAGCGGGTCGTCGGCCCTGACCGAGGCGGGGGAGCCGGAGACGACGAGCGCGATCGAGTCGGTGCGCCGGGTCACCAGGCTTCGGGCCGCCGAGTTGGGGACGTAGCCCAGCTCGTTCACGGCGTTCATGACGATGGCGCGGAACTCGTCGCTGACCGTGCCCTCACCGTTGATCACCCGGGAGACGGTCGACCTCGACACGCCCGCGCGGGCGGCGACCGCCTCCAGGGTGGGGCGCTTGGCACGCTCGCGGTGCAGCCCGTTGTGCCGGATCACCTCGCGGTACCACAGCGCGCTGTCCTTGGGCAGCCGCCGCTGCGTCTCGAAGTCGACGTGCACGATCCCGAAGCGCTTGTTGTAGCCCTCGGCCCACTCGAAGTTGTCCATCAGCGACCAGACCAGGAAACCGCGCAGGTCGGCGCCGGCCTCGATCGCGGTGTGTGCCGCTCTCAGGTGGCCCTCGAAGAAGGCGGTCCTGTCGGCGTCGTGCACGCGGTCGTCCTCCACCACGTCGTCGAAGGCGGCACCGTTCTCGGTGACGAGCAGGCCGACCTCGGGGTAGTCGCGCGAGAGCCGGGTGAGCAGCTGGGAGAGCCCGGTCGGCACGATCGCCCAGCCCATCGCGGTCGTCGGGGCGTGGGTGCCGCTGAACAGGATGTCCTCGCTGCCGGGGTAGGCGGCGTTGGCGGGCTCGCCCGGCTGGGACCGTACGACGCAGGGGGTGTAGTAGTTGATCCCGAGCAGGTCGACGGCCTGGTTGATCGTTTCGAGGTCGCCGTCGCGGATGTGGTCGATCCCGCCCATGCGTTCCATGATGGCGAGCGCCGGGTCGGGGTACTTCCCGCGCAGGGTGGGGTCGAGGAACTGCCGGTTGATGAGGCAGTCGATCCGGTCCACCGCCTCGGCGTCCTCGACGGAGGGGACGAGGTCGGGGTTGTTCACCTGGCCGGGCGTCATCACCGGCGTGAGGTTCAGGGTGAGGGCGATCTCGCGGGCGCCCGCCTCGCGCAGCACCCGGGCGCTCAGCCCGTGGGCGAGCAGGAGGTGGTGGGAGGCGCGGAAGGCCTCCGCCGCCGACGCGCGGCCCGGCGCGTGGATGCCGATGCCGTACCCCAGCACCGCCGACACCCACGGCTCGTTCACCGTCATCCACGTCCCGACGCGGTCGCCGAGCCGGTCGTGCATGATGCGCGCGAAGTCGGCGAAGCGGTAGGCGGTGTCGCGGTTGGTCCACCCGCCCCGATCCTCCAGCGACTGGGGGAGGTCCCAGTGGTAGAGCGTCACGTAGGGCGTGATGTCGGCCGCGAGCAGCTCGTCCACCAGCCGGTCGTAGAAGCCGAGCCCGGCGGCGACGGCGGGCCCGGAGCCCGACGGCTGGATCCTGGGCCACGCGACCGAGAACCGGTAGGCGCCGAGTCCCAGCTCCGCCATCATCCGGACGTCGTCGGCGTAGCGGTGGTAGTGGTCGCAGGCCACGTCGCCGGTGTGGCCGTCGGCGATCCTTCCCGGCGTGCGGGAGAACGTGTCCCAGATCGACGGGCCGCGCCCGCCCTCTCGCACGGAGCCCTCGATCTGGTAGGCGGCGGTGGCCGCCCCCCAGACGAAGCCCTGGGGAAAGGCCAGGGTCTCACCCCGGGCCGAGATGGTCGTTACGGTCATGCTTCGAAAACCCCCCGTCGGTTCTCGCGACTGCCGGAACGCGCGGGGTGGCGGGTCGCCGTCGTCCCGGTCGGTGGAAGCGTTCCACCGCCATCATGAGCACGGTCGCGGCCCGGCGTCGAGAGGGTTCCCCAATGCGTGGGAACGCTCCCACTCTACGGGCGAAGGGGTGGGGCAGGACGGGAGGATGTGTGGTTCGTCCCCTTCCGGCCAGGGGGATGGGTCGGAATGGGAAGATGTGCGGCTCGCCCCTACCCGTCAGGGCAGGGGTCGGAACGGGAGGATGCGCGGCTCGCCCCTCCCTGCCAGGGCGGTGGGTCAGAACGGGAAGACGTGCAGCTCGCCGCTCCCGGTCAGGGCGGTGATCCGCCGAGGGGCGGCCGGGTCACGTCGCACCTCGACGATCGCGTGTCCGGTGCCGGTCCGCACGTCGTAGCCCTCCCGGTACTCCTCCCCGTCCGGCACCCTCACCCTCACGTCGCCGGTCGTCTTCACCACGGCGCTGACGTCGCCGGGCGGGACCGTGAACCCCAGGTCGACGTCTCCCGTACCGGTCTCGACGTCGGCCTCCGTGGACCCGAGGTCGATGCCGATCACGTCCCCCGTTCGCGCCCGTACCCGCAGCGCGCCCTTCGTGCCGTCCACGATCACGTCGCCCACGGTGGTGGAGAGGCGCAGGTCGCCCTCGATACCGCTCGCCATGACGGTCCCGACGCGGCGGGACGTCACCTCGACGTCGGTGGCGGCGGGTACGCGCAGGATGTAGTCGGCCTGGCAGGCGGGGCCACCGGGACGGTCGCCGCCGGGGCAGCGGACGTCGAGCCTGAGCGTCCGCCCGTCCCACTCCTCGGTGACCACGGGCCGGTCCTCGGTCCAGAAGAGCATCCGCTCCAGGTCCAGGCGCTTCACCGCTCCGGGTACGACCGAGATGTTGACGTGACTCGCGCTCTCCACGACGATTCCCGGCGTGGTGAGCGCCCAGGACCGCATCGTGGTCTCGGTGGTCCGGCGGGGCGCCGTGATCTCGGCCCACGCCCCTATGGTGGTGAAGGCGACGGCGAGCGCGGTGAGCGCACCGCCCGCGACCAGCCAGGCGATCCGCACGTTGTTTCTTATCGGCATGCTTTCAAACCCTCAGGAATCGCAGGACGGCGAGTACCCGGCGGTGGTCCTTGTCGGCGCCGGAGAGATCGAGCTTGGTGAAGATGTTGTTGATGTGCTTGCCGACCGCGCTCTCCGAGACCACCAGGGCCTCGGCGATCCCGGTGTTGGAGCGGCCCTCCGCGATCAGCGAGAGCACCTCGTGCTCCCTGCGGGTGAGCCGGTCCAGCGGGTCGCTGTGCCTGCGCAGCAGCAGCTGGGCGACCACCTCGGGATCGAGGGCGGTGCCTCCGGCGGCGACCCGGCGCAGCGCGTCGAGGAACTCCTCGACGTCGGCCACCCGGTCCTTGAGCAGGTAGCCGACCCCGCTGGTCGCGGTGGACAGCAGCTGGGTGGCGTAGCGCTCCTCGACGTACTGGGAGAGCACGAGGATCGCGAGCGTCGGCCGCTGGCGGCGCAGGACGAGCGCCGCGCGCAGGCCCTCGTCGGTGTGCGAGGGCGGCATCCGCACGTCGGTGACGACGAGGTCGGGGACGTGCTCGTCCACGGCGCGCAGCAGTCCTTCGGCGTCGGACACCGCGGCCACGACCTCGATGCCCGCCGAGCCGAGCAGGCGGACGAGCCCCTCTCTCAGCAGCACCGAGTCCTCGGCGAGCACTACGCGCACGGCAGCTCCACTCTGATCGTCGTCGGCCCGCCGAGCGGGCTGTCGACGTACAGGATGCCGTCCACGGAGCCGACCCGACGGGCCAGGCCGCGCAGGCCGGTCCCGGCGTCGGGGTCCGCGCCGCCGTGGCCGTCGTCGCCGACGGCGACGTGGAGGCGGTCACCGACGCGGTCGACGACGACCTCGGCGCAGGACGCCCCCGCGTGCTTCGCGATGTTGGTGAGCGACTCGGACACGACGAAGAACGCCACCGCCTCGACCGTGGGAGAGACCCGTTCGGCGATGTCGACGCTCAGCCGTACGGGGAACGGCGCCCGCACCGCGAGGCCGGACAGCGCCGCGTCCAGGCCCTGGTCGTTGAGTACGGCCGGGTGCAGCCCCCGGACGAAGTCGCGCAGCTCCTTGAGGGCCTGCTTCGCCTCCTCGTGCGCCTGCACGATCACCTCGCGCGCGGGTTCCGGCAGGTCGGTGAGGGTGGCGCGGGCCATGCCCAGGTTCATCGCGAGCGAGACCAGCCGCTGCTGGGTGCCGTCGTGCAGATCCCGCTCGATGCGGCGGCGCTCGGCGTCCGCGGCGTCGACCACCTCGGCCCGGCTTTCCCGCAACGTCTCGACCCGCTGGACCAGCCGGTCGCTCAGACTGGGCCCGAGCAGGGACTCGGCGGCGATCACGTCCAGCATCGCGAACCCGCGGGCCACCCACGGCGCCGCGACGAACAGGGTCCCGGAGACGAGGACGAACCCCACGCTCCGCCAGCTCTCCTCCATCGCCCAGTACCGCACGGCGAGCGCGGCGGTGACCAGGCCGCCCGCCCACGCCCCGACGACGGAGAAGGCGCCGATGCCGCTGATCAGCGGGGCGAGCAGGTGGTATCCGAGCCGACGCCAGGTGCTCAGTGTCCTGGCCTCCTGGAGCAGCCGCCTGAACGGGTTCATGCTCAGGGGGCGGCGCGCGACCGGGAGGATGTCGACGTCGAGGAAGGCGGCGAACCGGGACCGCTGCACCCGGGTGAGCAGCCGGACGACCACGAAGGACAGCAGCAGCGCGACCACGGGGACCACCACGGTCCACACCAGCAGCACCGCCGCCGCCACCAGCGCCAGGATCACCCACGCGCCCAGCAGGGCGATCGGCGTCCCCACCACCAGGTGCGCGGTGCGGAGCCAGGTCCGTGCGGACCAGTGGGTGCTGATCCTCTCCCAGGGGGTGGTCATCTCGATGGCGGTCATGCGACCACGGTAGAGATCGAGACGGCCGGGACACAGGGGCGAGGTATCCCAGAAAAAGGTAGGGCAAACCCCACCTTTCTGAGGTGGCCCCTCAGCGGTTCGCCTGGCGGTTCCCACCGATGGGATCTTCTCGGCGGTTCCCGCCCCGGTGTCTCGGGCGGACCCCGTCCGCCTTCGCATCCAGCCGCCCCGGAGACACCCGCCCTCGACGACCTCTCCTGACATCGCACGGTTTCGCAGATAACCCCAATGGGGGTAGCGATGGGTTATAAATAGAGGCGACCCGAACACGGCCCATCGAAGGGACCGCGCCTTGAAGCATGTGCTGCTGCTGGCGACCGGCGATGTCATCGCCTACTCCTACGCCCCCGGCCGCCCGGGGTTCGCGTCCGGGGCCGACCTCCTGCGGGCACTCCCGTCCGGCGCGATCACCGCGGACGTCGTGGCCGAGGACGTGATGGCGGAGCCCAGCTGGGACATGTCGACCTCGACCATGCTGGACCTGGCCCGCAGGGCACGCTCGGCCATCCTGGACCGCGGGTTCGACGGCGTCGTGATCACTCACGGCACCGACACGCTGGAGGAGACCGCCTATCTCGCGGACCTGCTCGCGGGCCGGGCGGCGGAGCGCGGAGCCATCGTGCTGACCGGAGCCGTACGCTCCCTGGACGAGCTGTCCCCGGACGGCCCGCGCAACCTCGCCTCCTCCGTCACGGCCGCCGCCGACGGGGCGCTGCGCGGTGCCGGCGCCGTCGTGTGCGTCAACGACGAGATCCACGCGGCCCGCTGGGTCACCAAGGTCGACGCCACGAGCGTCGCGGCGTTCTCGTCGGCCCCCTTCCCCGTACTGGGCCGGGTGGTCGGCGGCCGGGTCGAGACGCTGTCGGCCCCGCCGCCCCGGCCGCCCGCGTTCGTGGGGGACCCCGCGTCGGACGTCGCCCTGATCAAGACCTATCCGGGGATCGGACCCGCGTCGCTCACCGCCGTCGTGGACGCGGGGGCCCGGGGTGTCGTGCTGGAGGGGACCGGCCTGGGCAACGTACCGGTCGAGCTCTTCACGACGATCACCGAGCTGACGGAGTGGGGGATCCCGGTGGTCGTCGCGTCGAGGTGCCGTACCCACGCGGCCCCGCTCGGCGAGCTGCACCTGGCCGAAGGGCTCGCCGCTCGTGTCGGGGCGATCGGGGCACGCGGTCTGGCGCCCTCGAAGGCGCGGTACGCGCTGATGGTCGCCCTCGGGGCCGGCGGGATCGACGCCGTACGCGACTGGTTCGGCAGGCTCTGACGCTCCGTGAGGGGATATACGAGTAGGTAAAAAACACGAAAAAGGGGAGTATCACCCGACTTTGCGGGCACGTCGGTGGATGCGAAGTCCGTGATCCGGTGAAGGGCTGGGGAGGCCTTCACCGGATCACCCCCTCTCCCCGCGCCGCGGGGAATGATCAGACGGGGATCGAGACCCCGAGGCCGCCGCGGGTCTCGGCGCCGTACCGCTCCTTCTCCCTCGCGATGTCGAGAGGCTTGATGCGGGAACGCCCCTTCAGCGTCTCCTCGGTGAGAAGGTCGGCGGGGACGAGCCAGGAGACCTCGAACTCCAGCCCGTCGGGGTCCTTGGCGTACAGGGCCTTGGTGGTGGAGTGGTCGGAGGCGCCGACGAGGGCGTCGAGCTCGCCGAGTTTGAGGGCGATCCGCTCCAGTTCGGCGAGGGTGTCGACCTCCCAGGCGAGGTGATAGAGGCCGACGGCAGAGCGCCCGGCCCCCGAGGGACCCGCCTGCGCGCCGACCTCGAAGAGACCGAGGTCGTGGTCGTTGCTGGATCCCGAGGCCTGAAGGAACGCGGCGCCCGGCATGCCCATGACCGTCCTGAAGCCGAGCGCCTCCTGGTAGAAGGCGACGCTGCGCTCCACATCGCGGACGAAGAGAACGGCGTGGTTGAGTCGCTGGACCGGCATGGTTCCTCCCAAAAACTTGAACTCTCAAGTACATTACCCCCGTTTCATTGAGAGTTCAAGTAAGATGGCCCCGTGACGCGATGGCTGGACGACGACGAGCAGCGCACCTGGCGCGCCTATATGGCCGCCTCGCAGCTCGTCCTGGAGGAGCTGGACCGGCAGCTGCAGCGAGACTCGGGCATGCCACACGCCTACTACGCCGTGCTGGTGAAGCTCTCCGAGGCACCCGAGCGAATGATGCGGATGAGCGAGCTGGCGGCGGAGGTCAACTCCTCCCAGAGCCGCCTGTCCCACGCGGTGAAACGGCTGGAGGAACGCGGCTGGGTGCGGCGCGAGCCGTGCGACGCCGACAAGCGCGTGAGCTGGGCGATCCTCACTGACGAGGGCCTCGCCGCCCTCACCGCCGCCGCCCCGGGGCACGTCGAGGTCGTACGCCAGACCCTCTTCGACCGCCTGACCGCCGACCAGCTCCGCCAACTACGAGAGATCTGCACCGCGATCCTCCCCACCCAGGACCCCTCGTAGCCGAATACGGCAGGTGGGGGCGGGGCTTTGCTTGGGCATTGCGGTTAGCAGGTATGCCGGGGGGGTCGTTGGCATGGGGCGGGAACGGGTGCTGCCAGCGCAGACAACGGGCGGCGGGCGCGGCATCGTAGGGGGTGAAAGCAGCTCACCGGACCGGAAAAACCGACGATGAACGTCAATCCGGAAGCGGTGGCTCCCGAAGACTCTCCCGCGAGAGTCAAGGATCGAGGTAACGGCCATGTGTCAGCACCAGCCTCAGTGCCCACCCGCGAACGCTCCTGACCGCGACGCGGCCCGCCTGGTGGCCTTCCACCCCGAGCAGGGGTGGGGACTCCTCTGCAACGGTGTGGTGCTGTTCGAGGACAACGGCGAGCTTCTGCCCGATGGACGCAGCATCCCCGCTCACCGGGGTTCCTATGCCCAGGCGGCCTGAGCTCATGCGCCAGGGCTCCGCGACCAAGCAGACGGCACCCGGCCGGCCGGTCTCTCCGGCCCGACCGGGAAACGCCTGTCCCCCGGGATGGCGGCGCCTCCTGCGCGGACTCGGCGAGCCGGTGATCCGAGCCGCCCGCGCGGCGCGCGTCCGACGAGCCTCCTGGACGCTGTCGCCCGCCATCTCCTCGACGCCCCTGGCGCGGCGGCTCGTCCGAACCCAGCTCGACGACTGGGGATGCGCGGGGGAAGGCGACGTCGCGGAACTGCTCGTCAGCGAGCTGATCACCAACGCGGTGCTCCACGGGCGGGGAGCACCGGTCGTCATCCTCTCCTGCCAGGAGGGCACGCTGCGCTGCGAGGTCGAGGACGAAGATCCATCCCTCCCTCAGGTGTGCGAGGAATCCGACGAGGGAGAGAACGGCCGTGGGCTGTTCCTCGTCGACGCGCTGTCCAGGTCCTGGGGCACCGGCCGCACGCGCACGAGAAAGTACGGAAAGGCCGTTTGGTTCGAGCTGCCCGCCCATCCGGCGCGTCAGGCTTCCTGACCGTCCATCCGCGACGAGACGATCGTGTAATGCTCCTTCTCCGGTTCACCGACTTCAGAATGTGTTCTGACTTGCGATGGCAGGGTGAGCAGTAACGCCGACGCCGTCACCTTCTCAGACCTGTCCCAAGGTCCTGAAAAAGATCCTTCTGCTGCTGGAGAACCCCGAGGCCGGTTACCCACTGGGTGGGGAGCTCACCGGATTTCGCAAGCTTGTCGTCGGCCGGAACACCTGGCGGATCGTCTATCGGATCACCGATGACAAGGCGGTCGAGATCTGTGAGATCTGGGCGGTCGGCGAGAGGGCTGACGCGGAGGTCTACGCCGAGGCCAAGGCACGAGTCCGGGCGGCCGGCGGTTCGCGTCCCGATGTCGTCCGCCTCGGTGAGGTCATCGACCGCCTCGGAACTCTGACCGATCACATTCACATCGACGAGGTGCCTGCACGGGAGCCGGTTCCTGACTGGCTCGCCAATCGGTTGATCTGCACAGTCGGCATGGCCCGCGAGGAGGTGGCGGGCGGCACTCGACCTGGAGGAAGCCGTCGATCTCTGGACGGAGTTTCGCTCGGGGTCACGTTAGCCCGTAATCGCCGTTCACGGGTTGGAACCATGCATGGCGAAAGCCATTCGGCGCCGGGTTACTGCGAGATCGGCGGCACCAACGTCAAGCCAGGTGACCCGTCTTGCCGAAAGATCAAAGCCTGACTCCCGGTTTTGGGCCTGAAACAGGGAGTACCCTGAAGAGGGAAGGAGAACCGTCCTCATGACCGATGTCAGGCCTCGGAAGTCTTCAGCCGGAACGGCTAAGAAGCGAAAGCATCGGACGCTCCCGCCGCAGAGTGATTGTGAGACGGGTGCCACAGCGCAGGCTCCTCGCAGAAAAGAGATCGAGGAGCGGGCTGCGCTGCTCTTGTTCGAGCAGGCACAACGGCTGGACGAGGTGGCCGCCAGTACTCGTGAGACCGGCACCCGTGACACGGTCCGGGAGGTCGTCCAGGATCTGCTCGCTCACGCCGAGCCGGTGCGGGCGACGATCGCGTCGAAGATTCTCGGTGTTGACGAGAAGACGGTTCGCGCGTGGGCCAAGGAAGGGCTACTCGTCCCGGTCAGGGGAAGGCCCCGCCTGACGCTTGAAGCCGAGCGTCTGTACACCGTGGCAACGCTCGTCCAGGATCTACGCCAGGCCGGCCGCACCCGGAATCTGGTCGAGGCGGTCTGGCAGCGCCTGCAGGACCGGGAGCTTCTGGAGAACGATCAGCTGACCGACGGTCTTCGGCAGAGGGAACAGGGCGAGGGCCGTCCGTGGCGGGAGATCAGGGCAGAGTGGAGTTCCAAGAATTCGGAGTTGACCGCCGGTGAAGACTGAGGTCTATCTCTCGGTTCTCGCGGAGAAGCACGCTGAGACCTTGCGCGGAGCAGATCTCAGGACATTTGTCGCTTTTGTCAGTGATTTGGAAGTGCGCGGTTGCGCGGCCCTTGGATATCGGCTCACGGGGAACTCCCAGTGGGTCGGCTGTGCGTCAAGCATCTGAGAGGCGCTATGCGCGTCGTGGTCGCCTTCAAAGAGCCGGGTCACGCATGGGTTCTGATGCTGGGACCTCATGATGAGCGCAACCGGACGCACGATGTCTATACCTCGCTGTGGGAGGTATGCGGGCTGGACGCGCCGCCGGTGGGTGAGCGTACCAAGCCCGCCTGTTGTGACGACGACGGCGGCGCGGACCCGAACCTGCCGGAAATAGATGATCTGGTGACTCGTTGCCGTGATCTCGCCAAGCCGCCTCGTCGGCGTAAGCGCCCAAGCTGACAAACTCCGAACTTAACGGTCATTGCACGCCGAGCGGTACCAACGTCAAGCCAGGTGACCCGTCCGAGTGGGCCGCCTGCCAGACGGGCCTGGTCCCCGCTCGCCCTTCGCGGAGACCGTCCTTGGGGTACATGAATATCGATTCCGGCACGTGGCCACTAGGACTTGCGTAAGCTGCAAGCTATGTTTCAGTTCATGAAACAGCCGCCGCCTGTCCTGCTTCCCTTGCTGCGTTCTCCCTTTCAGGGGGAACTCCTGGCCTGGCTCTTTCTCCATCCCGACGAGGAGTACGCGCAGGTTGAGCTAGCCAGGAGATTCAGCGTCTCGGCCTCGACCGTGACGCGCGAAGTTGACCGTCTCGCCGCGGCGGGCCTGGTTGCCGAGCGGAGATTCGGCAATCTGCGGATGATCCGCGCGGACACCGACACGGTCGTGGCTCGACCGCTGACCGAGTTGCTCGCTCTGACGTACGGGCCGGTGGCCGTGCTCGGTGAACACCTGTCCGAGGTCGCCGCCGTCGAGGAGGCGTACATCTACGGCTCCTGGGCCGCACGCTACTCGGGAGAGCCGGGGCGGGTGCCGAACGATGTGGATGTCCTGGTTGTCGGTGCTGTTGATGAAGACGATCTCTATGACGCCGCCAGGGCCGCGGAACGGCGACTCGGCAGGGAGGTGAACATGCGCCGGCTGAGCCGCGATGTCTGGGAGTCCTCAGGCGGCGATCCCTTCCTGGAAACGGTCAGGTCCCGGCCACTCGTACGACTCAAGATTGAAAAGAGGGATGTTCGGTGAGATGGGAACAAGGGCGCGCCACTCTGGAGGGCATGCTGGGCCGCGGCGAGATCGAAAAAGTCATGGCGAGTCGTCCACAGGCCGAGGAGTTGCTCGCTCAGGCCGGGAAACACCTGGCGACTGCTCGTCTCGCGATGGAGTCGGATCCGATTGGCGCATACCAGTTGCTCTACGACGCGGCCCGTAAGGCGTTGTGCGCGGTGCTGGAGAATCAAGGGCTTCGAGCCAGCAGCCGGGGCGGGCATATCGCGGTATACGAGGCGGTCAGTGCGCAGCTCGACCCACCGCTGGGCCGGAGCCTTCGCCCCTTTGACCGGATGCGTCGACGGCGGAATGAGGCAGAATATCCGCGTCTGGGGTCACCTCAATTCGACGCCGACGATGTTCGGGCCGACATGGCCAAGGTCGAGGCGATCATGGAGATCTCGGCGAAAGTGATTGATCAGATGCAGCCTTTCTGACGATGGTTTGGCTGCCCCCTCGGAGGAAGTGCCGCCACAGGCTGTACCTCGGCGGACTGGTCACTGCGGGAACGCTGGCACCAGTGTCAAGCTAGGTGACCCATCCGAGTGGGCCGCCTGCCAGGCGGGTCTGGCTCCCACCGAGAAGTAGGGTTCGACTGCTCGATCCATCGATGGGTGAACTTCCCAGTTATTTGCTACTTCGAGTAGTAAACTGGTCGCATGAGTGTGCCTGAGCGGGAGTTCGCCCCGGGGGATGGTCCGGCGGCCAAGGTCAGTGTCTCCTTGCGTGCGGGGAACATTCGGGCGGTCAGGGAACGCGTCGGAGCGCGCGGGTTCTCCGCCTACGTCGATGCCGCGGTTGAACGTCAGATCGAGCGGGACCTCCTGGAGGAGGCGCTTCAGGCGAACGAGGCCGTCTCCGGGCCGATTCCGCAGAGATTGCGTGATGAGGCGGCGGAGCTGTTTCGCAGCGTGAAGTCCGCACCCGAGCTTCAGGAAGAGGGCGGATGGCGCACGCACGAAGCAAGCTGAGCGCGGGCACCGTGGTTCTCGACTGCGAAGGCCTGGTCAGGTGGTGCGAGGCCGATCAGAGGGTGACCGCGATCGTCCGGGGAGCCCAGGACAACGACTTCCGAGTCGTGGTCAGCGCGATGACGCCGATCGAGGCTCAGGACGTCCGCGTGAAAAGTGATCGCCTCAAATGGCATCTGTCCCGGCTGAAGGTCGAGCCGGTGACCGAGGACATCTGTGGGCGGGCGATCGAGCTTCTGCGCGATGCCCGGCTACATGGTCACAAGTACGCCATCGATGCCGTGGTCGCTGCCACCGCCCTGCGTGCGGTCAGACCAGTGATCGTTCTCACCTCTGACAAGGACGACATGGACCGGCTCTGCGGGAAAACCGTCAAGGTTGTCGGAGTCTGAGGCCTATGGGTCACGTGGCAATGAACATCGGGCGGCACCAACGTCAAGCTGGGTGACCCATCCGAGTGGGGCGCTTGCCAGACGGGTCTGGCTCCTACCGAAAAGTAACTCTCCGGGTTCTGTTTGTACGGCTCGCGCCCGGTTCCTGGGCGCGAGCTCGCCGGCATCCTTTCGTCGATCCGGAGAGTCGACGAAGCCGACCGCTTCAGGCGACGGGACCTGAACGCATCGCTTCGGGGCAAGTGTGCTGGTAGATCGGTGCTTTCCAGCTGGGTTGGCGTAGACTCCGGCTATGACCGCTGCTCCTGAAGAGTACGAGGACATGCATCGGCTGGTCGATCGACTGACACCGGACCAGCTCCATGAGGTGCGCGCGCACACCCTGCGTCTCGTCCACTCCGGTGAGGGTGAGTCGGGTCAGGAGTGGCCTCCTTCCTGGTTCGGATCGGTGACCACCGAGCGGGACGACATCGCCGAACACGCTGAGGATCTCCTGCGCCAGGGGTATGGTCACGAAGTGTGATCGTTGTTGACACCGGCCCCATCGTTGCGGCTGCCATCCGAAATGACCGCAGGCACGATGTCTGTGTAGAGGTGTTCAACCGATTCCGCAGAGAACGACGCGAACTCCTCGTTCCGGCCTTCGTGGCAGGTGAGGTCTCCTACATGCTCGGCAAGATCGGCGGAGCCAAGGTGGAGGCCGGATCCCTGCGCTCGCTGAGATCCGGAATCTTCGACCTGGTCGATCTCACAGACGATGATCTCAACCGCATCGCCGACTTGGTGGAGCGCTATTCAGACCTTCCTCTCGGATCGGCGGACGCCTCGGTGGTCGCCGTCGCCGAGCGTCTTCGCATCACCGAGGTGTTCACCCTGGACACCAGGGACTTCT
Source organism: Streptosporangium sp. NPDC006930 (assembly GCF_040635605.1). Lineage (NCBI taxonomy): Bacteria > Bacillati > Actinomycetota > Actinomycetes > Streptosporangiales > Streptosporangiaceae > Streptosporangium > Streptosporangium sp. NPDC006930. Next base: position 106,782 of record NZ_JBEYID010000028.1, read on the forward strand.
CCGTAGTGCGGCCCGCGCATGTCGTCACCTTCACCCTGGTACCCGGCTGACCGCTTCATGCCATCGGCTACATCGCGTTGGCAGGCACCAACGTCAAGCTAGGTGACCCGTCCGAGTGGGCCGCCTGCCAGACGGGCCTGGTCCCGACCGAGGAGTAGCTCCACAGCTCTCGCTGTACGGCTCGCGCTCAACTCTGAGCGCGAGCCGTATGCTGTCGGTGTCGCTTGCGTTTATTTCGTTTGTTGCGGATACTGCGAGAAGGAGGTACGGCGATGACAGATGTGCAGGCCAAGCGAGTGCAACCCGGAAGCATCGATGCTGAGATGGCCGGCCGTGCCGTGCGCCGCATCAAGGACTACCTCATGCGATCTCACGAGCAGCCAGTCATCCGTGTCGTCGGCGAACATGGTGCGGAGGACCCGCTGATCTTGCCTCGGGAAGCCGTGAGTCTGCTCGCCTTCATTCTCGCCCAGGCGGCCGAAGGGCGGGGAGTGACAGTCATCCCCTCTCACGCCGAGCTGACGACACAGCAGGCGGCGGACATGCTGAATGTCTCACGTCCCTACCTGATCAAGCTACTGGAGGAGGGGGAGATCCCCTTCCGCCTGGTTGGTAAGCACAGGCGCGTCACATGCGAAGACCTTCAGGAGTACAAGCGCCGCGATGACGCCAGGCGTCGTACGGCTGCCGATCAACTTGCCGCGCTAGGCCAGGAGCTAGGCATCTGAGCATGAGCTTTGTGGTGGTCTATGACGCGAATGTGCTCTATGGCAACACGCTTCGCGACCTGCTCATCCGCCTGGCCATGACAGGACGGCTCCAGGCCAGTGGACCAGCAGGATTCTCGACGAAATGCAGCGCAACCTTGCCGCCAATCGTCCAGACATTCCGGAGGAGAAGCTGGGCAAGCTTCGCCTGCTCATGAACTCCGCAGTCCGAGACTGCCTGGTCGAGGGGTACGAACCCCTTGTCGAAGGGCTGAAGCTACCCGACCCGGATGACCGGCATGTGCTTGCTGCGGCGATCAAAGTAGGAGCACAGGTCATCGTCACGTCAAATCTCAGGGACTTTCCTTCGGAACACTTGGCGCCCTGGGAGATCGAGGCCAAGTCTCCCGATGACTTCGTGCTGGACCAGATCGAGTTCGATGGACGAGTGATCTGGGCCTGTATTCAGCAGATCGCGGACTCGCGGGTGAACCCGCCGGAGGCCGTGGACGATGTGCTCGACGCTTTGGAGAAAGCAGGCCTGGTCGAGTCGGTCGCCGCCCTCCGAGCCGGTTAGCGGGTCGTCGAGGCTGAGGTGACAGTGAGAATGGTTTGCTGCCTGAAGCGAACCGCTACCCCCGGCAAGACCTGGTCAGGTGCCGAACGGCTATTGCGGCGCCGGTGGCCCCAACGTCAAGCTAGGTGACCTGTCCACGGATCCTGCCAGATGGGGTTCGCGACCACATCCGATCTCCCCTGAGACCGTTCGTGAAGCACACGGACGTCGATTCCGGCACGTGAACGCTGGGACTTGCGTAAGCTGCAAGCTATGTTTCAGTTTATGAAACAGCCGCCATCCGTCTTGCTTCCGCTGCTGCGCTCTCCGTTTCAGGGGGAACTTCTGGCCTGGCTCTTTCTGCACCCGGGTGAGGAGTACGCCCTGATCGAGCTGGCGAAGAGGTTCGACGTCTCGGCCTCGACGGTGACTCGCGAAGTCGATCGTCTCGCTGCCGCAGGTCTGCTCATCGAGCGTAGGGTCGGCAACCTGCGGATGATCCAGGCGGACACCGACGTGGTCGTGGCTCGCCCGCTAACCGAGCTGCTCGCTCTGACGTATGGCCCGGTAGCGGTGCTCGGTGAGCGGCTTTCCGAAGTCGCCGCCGTTGAGGAGGCATACATCTACGGTTCCTGGGCCGCACGATATTCGGGCGAGCCTGGAAGGGTGCCGAAGGATGTGGACGTCCTGGTCATCGGAGCCGCCGATGAGGACGATCTTTACGATGTGGCCAGGGCAGCGGAGCGGCAACTCGGCAGAGAGGTGAACATACGCCGGCTGAGCCGCAGCGGCTGGGAGTCCTCCGTGGGTGACCCCTTCCTGGAAACGGTCAGATCCCGGCCGCTCGTCCGGCTCAAGATTGAAAAGAGGGAAAGCCGGCGAGGTGGGAGCAGGGACGCGCTGTTCTTGAGGGCATGCTCGGCCGTGGTGAGATCGAAAGAGTGGCGGCGAGCCGCGCACAGGCGGAGGAACTGCTGGCTCAGGCCCGCAAACACATGGCGACGGCTCGCCTTGCGATGGAATCGGATCCGATCGGCGCCTACCAACTGCTCTACGACGCGGCCCGTAAGGCTCTGTGCGCCGTACTGGAGAACCAAGGACTTCGGGCCAGTAGCCGAGGTGGACACATCGCCGTGTACGAGGCGGTCAGCGCGCAACTTGATCCCCCACTGGGGCAGAGTCTGCGGCCTTTCGACCGGATGCGGCGGCGACGGAACGAAGCAGAGTATCCGCGCCTCGGCTCCCCCCGTTTCAGCGCCGATGATGTCAGAGCCGACATGGCCAAGGTCGAGGCGATAGTGGAGATCTCGACGAAGGTGATCGATCAGATGCAGCCTTTCTGACGGCGGTTTCTCGCTACACCGGCAAAGCGCTGCTACCGGCTACGGCTCTGAGGCAGGAACGGCTACTGCGGCTTCGGTGGCACCAACGTCAAGCTGGGTGACCCGTCCGAGTGGGGCGCCTGCCAGACGGGCCTGGTCCCGACCGGGGAGTAGCGCCGGCTCCACCGGTATGGCTCGCGCCCGGTTCCCGAGTGCGAGCTCGCTGTCGTGCTTTCATCGATCCGGAGAGTCGATGAAGCCGGTCGCTCCCAGGTGGTGGAACCTGAATGAGTTCTTCGGGTGGTGGTCGGCTCGCTCGAAGGCCTCGTCCGTTTTCCGGGCAAGGAGCCCGTGTTGGGAGTGACGACGTCAACCAGGGCACTCGGCGGCTCCGATGTCTTGCCCTCCTTGGTCGTGATGCCAGGTCATCGAGAAAGTTGTTCGGTTCGCTTTTTTTGGCCGAAGCGAACAAGCAAGGTTGATTTTGTTCGGTACGGTTAGATCAGCTCAGTCGAACAAAATCATGGGAGTGTCGGTGTCAGGACCGGGTAGGCCGTCCAGGGCGACTGTGTATCAGCGCCTCGATGAAGCCGTTCGAGAACTCCGCGATCGCTTGGGCGGATTGCCGTTGCCCGCTGAGGCGGAGGACATCTGGTCTGACATCTGGCACCAGGAGGCACACAACAGCACTGCGATCGAGGGCAACACGCTCGTGTTGCAAGAGGTGGAGAAGCTCCTTGAGGAGGGGCGGGCGGTAGGCGCGAAGCCGCTCAGGGACTACATGGAGGTGAGGGGATACGGCGATGCCGCGAAGTGGGTGTACGGGCAGGCGTTGGAGCCGGGAGACTGGCAGAACGGAGATCTCATCACGCTCCAGGAGGTGCGTCAGGTACACCACACTGCCATGTCGCTCGTGTGGGCTGTGGACCCCCACCCGCACGCCACCCCCACCGAAGGCCCGGGGAACTTCCGGCAGCACGAGATCGCCAAGTTTCCGGGAGGCATGAAGCCGCCGTCATGGCCGGAGGTCGACCCCCAGATGCGGGACTGGGTAAAGGCTGTCGACGCTCTTCGCGGCGAGTCCGACGAAGCACTCCCTGAACGTTTGGCCCGTGTTCACAACCGGTTCGAACAGATACACCCGTTCCTCGACGGCAACGGACGGGCGGGCCGTTTGATGCTCAACTTGGTACTTTGCAGACTTGGATATCCACCAGCGATCATCTACAAGCGTGACCGGGACAAGTACCTTCAGGCGATGCGTCGAGCCGACAATGACGAGTTCGGCCCATTGGGTGAACTCATCGCACGCAGCGTGACGACAAATCTGTACCGCTTCGTCATGCCCGCGGTAGCTGGTCCGGTCAAACTTGTCCCCTTGCCCGCTCTCGCGACGCGTGACGTCACCGAAAACGCGCTCCGAGTGGCTGCCGCACGGGGTCGACTTCGTGCGGTCAAGGGAGACGACGGCATGTGGCGTAGCAGCAAGAAGTGGGTGAATGAATACCTCAAGTCGCGGCATCGCAGGTCGTGACGCATCTGCCGGGAACGAAGCATGACCTGAGTGGCAGGATCGTCAACGGTTCCCCTTCTGTCCCAACAGCTACTGCGGTGTGGGCGGCACCAACGTCAAGCTAGGTGACCCATCCGAATGGTCTGCCTGCCAAAATCTGGGGAAACTCGTACATCGTCTCCGCGGACGCAACCTGGAGCGACGCGTACGGCCGGAAGCTCACACACTTCGCTTGGCTCTGCTTGTGAACCGAAGCCTCCCATGAGGCGTCAATCTTCGTGGGTTCCGACCGGCCTCGCTGCGCATCAGATGCTGTAGCGGCACGATCGGAAGCATTTGACTAAAGGAGAGAACTCATCTCCTGTGACGTTCTGAGGAGCAAGGTGAACGATTCGTGGGTTGCGATCGACTTCGAGACCGCAAATTCACATCGTGGAAGTCCATGCGCGGTCGGCATGGTGAGTGTCGAGGCGGGAAGAATCGTTGATACCTTCACTACCTTGATTCAACCACCCACGAAAAACTCCTGGTTCGCCCCCTTCAATGTCAGGCTTCACGGCATCACTGAGAGTAGCGTTCAGGGCGCACCCACTTGGGAGGAAACCTTCCAGCAAATTCTTGCATTTACGGACGGGCGGCCACTGGTTGCTCACAATGCCGCTTTCGACTTAGGAGTTTTCCGGGAAGCCTGCACCGCATCAAACATCCGCTGGCCGGACATCAGCTATGCCTGCTCCCTCGTAATCGCAAGACAGACTTGGGTACTCGCCTCGTATGGCCTGCCTTACGTAGCCGAAGCTGCAGGCAGCACGATTTCGGACCATCACGACGCCGGTGCCGACGCACGTGCCGCTGCTGAAATTATGATTGCCGCACTACGTTTCCATGAGGCCATGACGCTCCACGATCTGCTTGCCAGCCGGAAAATCCGCATGGGTCGGCTTACAGCGAACTCCTGGTTGGGGTGCCACAGCGCAAACAGCAACACTCGCGCTCCCTTACCAGATGCGAATCCCAACGCAGATCCCAACGGGCCGTTCTACGGACTGACGGTGTGTTTCACCGGCACGCTACTCAGCATGACCCGCAAGGAAGCGCATGACCAGCTCGCTGACGTTGGTGGCCAGCCTGCGGCTGGCGTGAGCCGCAAGACTGATGTCTTGGTAATCGGTACCCAAGATCCCGCCAGACTTCGGCCGGGTGATGACCGAAGCAGTAAGAGCAAGAAGGCTGAAGAGCTCCTCGCAAAAGGTCATGGCATCGAGATAATCAGCGAGGTTGACTTTATGGAGCGGCTCGCCTGTAGCGAAATTACGAAGTAAGGATGCAAGATTTGCTCTTGCTACTGTTCCGTCTGAGCGCCGTACCCTTCAATGTGAACGCGGGCAGAGCCTGCTGAGTCGGATCAATGGGTGTCGGCCAATACGATCATGTGGGCACGCTGTAACGGTCACTCGCCTCGAGAAGCTTGAAATATGTCGAGAATTTCAATCAGCGCGGACGGGCAATGTCGGGATATCGTCCGGCGATATCGGGATTGCGACGGAGTTTCGCTTCAATTTCCGGCCTACTCCACCAGTCAGTAAATATATCACCTTTCTGTCTTAAGCGAAGTAGATAGTCAATTGCTGACGTTGCAATAGTGCCGGACGCGGCAAGCAAATACCCCTGCGCATCGTTATGTTCCAGCGTATCCCGAATATCGGGTATCTTGTTCTTGCCGACCGAGCTAGCTAGTGCTTTACATTGCACCACTACGAGCCGCTGCTGCTGTACAGGAACGCCTTGCGGAATAGCTAGGTTGGGATTCTGAGGTGGTGTTATCCACTCCACCAGCAGATCTCGGCCACCATCCCGTTCCCTTGTGCCTCCTACTTGCCTCACGGAAACGACGCCTGGCTCCCTCGTAATAAGGTCATAGATTAGCGCCTCGAAGCGATGGCCATCAATTGCGGTCGCCCACAAGTACTCGTCAGGAGGAAAGAGGAGGGAAGACTCGCGCTGATGCCTAGCAAGAACTGCCTCTCTCTCGGAATCGAAAGCAGCCTTGCCCGCCTCTGCTGGAATCGCCAAAACATACTCACCCAAAGCCGCGATAATGCGGTTTTCGAGTAGTGTAAATATAGGCTCTCCCTGACCCGCCAGGGCCTGTAGGGCCTTCCGGGCGCGCCTTTCCTCCTTTGCTGGTACAAAATTTCTCAGGTTACCCGTCTGCCAGATCCGTCCGTTTACACCGTCCAAGACGTGTTGCTCGACATCAGAGGCTTTATGGAGCGATTCAATCGCACTATACAGCTCAGGGCTTCGAAATAGCGAAATCTCCGACTTCACTCCTCGCCAATACTCCCAATCCGGCCCTTTTCGTGAATAGCAAAGATCATCCTTGTGTGGGCGCTTACCAAGAAGATGTGCAACCCGCCTTGCCCACTGTTCGAGATCGGAGTCCTCTTTCGCAAACTCGAACTTCTGTTGCTCAAATGAAGGATGCATGGTCATAAAATTATGAAGGAACCACTCCAACTTGGAGAGGCGTTCAACCAATTGAATAGTCTCGTCAACCGACTCGTCGGCCCCTAGGTGATAGAGCGGGCCAGGCTGCACCGGAATAACGTGTCGCGCATATATCTCGCCCGGAATCATTACAGCAGGATTGTATACGTCTATGAGAAGGCTAGAAGTTTCGCCTAGGCGAGAAAAGAACGCGCCCACCAACAGTGACAGCGCGTCATGGAGATCGGTGCGTTCACCCTCCCATGCCCATGAGGTGGTTCTACACGTAAAAGCTGCAAAGACGGAGTCCTCTTGCACCTTTTCGAATCTCAGGTCTACGGGGGAGCATTGCAATCTCAGCCGAAGAAGGTCATCTCTCTGTATACATTCGAATCCAAGCGCTTCAACTAGCTCGTCAGCTGCCGAAATCAAGCGACTGTCCACATAGGCACTATAAGACCATCGACGCACGGGCGCACCGCCTAGAGAACGCCTGAGCAGCACACTTAAGTCAACCTGTTATTTTGACACCTAGCTGAGCCTGGCATCACCGGTGGGCCGGGGCTGAGGAACGAAGCCCTGGACCGTCGATCGCCCCCAGCCCCACATTGAGATCAACCGCTTTCGGGCGATCGTGAGTGCAGCATCGGAGCAGATGCCTAGAGTGCCTAAACGTGACTCCACTCAGGGCCTACACCGGGCGCCAAGCGGGCGTAGGGTCGCGAAGCGCCGCCCTTGATCACCCATAAGTGCAACTCGGTAGAGTTTTCATGTGGGTGCGTTGCTCTGAGTAGCTCGGGTGCTCGCATCGGGTACGACTATGTCTAGCCGTGATACATCCTCGTCGTTCTGCTGTCTGCGGTGGTGCTGATAGCGCGCGGGTGGCGCTGGTCGCGACCGGCCGAAGAGCCGCAGCGCGGCCAGCGACCGCCCGACGCGCGGCGAGACGCCGCAGGCGGATCGCCTTTAAAACCGTAGAGAAAGTTCTCATCCAGTAGGGTGTCGACCGTTGTGCAACTGACGTTGATCGTTTACGCCTGGGTCTGAGTCTTCTGCTTAAGGCGTTCGTAGGGGGTCTGGCCGTCGAGGCCGCCATGGGGTCGAT